>NZ_MPPC01000017.1:0-151972 GCF_001896635.1 Aminobacterium sp. EBM-42 | reverse complement strand
ATCGCTGCTGTAAGTGTCGTCTTACCGTGGTCAATGTGTCCTATGGTGCCCACGTTAAGATGGGGCTTCGCTCTTTCAAATTTCTCTTTTGCCATTTTTAAGTCTCCCTCCCTGAAAGGCTCTTTATTAACTCTTTAATATCTTTTCTGCTATTTCTGCCGGAACCTGTTCGTAATGATCGAATTGCATTGAGTAGGTTGCACGCCCTGATGTCTTACTCCTCAAATCTGTAGCGTAACCAAACATTTCTGAAAGAGGAACAAAGGAACGTATGACCCGAGTATTAGTTTTCGTTTCCATACCTTCGATCCGCCCACGACGAGAGGAAATATCCCCTATAACATCGCCTACGTAGTCTTCGGGCGTTACGACCTCCACAGACATAATAGGTTCCATAAGAACAGGATCCGCCTTTTTCATTGCTTCTTTAAATCCCATAGAAGCAGCTATTTTAAAGGCCATTTCCGAGCTATCAACTTCATGATAGCTGCCGTCCACAAGGGCAACCTTTACTCCTATCACCGGGAACCCGCCAAGTATACCATTGTTGACAGCTTCATCAAGTCCTTTTTGAACTGCTGCAATATACTCTTTAGGTACCACTCCGCCAACAATTTTATCTTCAAAAGCAAACCCTTTCCCATCTTCAAGGGGCGCCATTTCAAAAACAACGTGTCCATACTGGCCACGTCCGCCTGACTGTCTGACAAAACGACCCTCAGCTCTTGACGATTTACGGATAGTCTCACGATAAGACACCTGAGGACGTCCTACTTTTACATCAACGCCAAACTCTCTCTTAAGGCGGTCAACTATAATCTCTAAATGAAGTTCACCCATACCAGAGATGATGGTTTGGGCTGTTTCTTCATCAGTTCTTACCTTAAAGGTTGGATCCTCTTCAGCTAAGGCCACAAGACCCTTTGTCAGCTTTATTTTGTCATTCTTCGTTGCAGGCTCTACAGCAAGAGAAATAACAGGGTCAGGAAATTGCAATGACTCGAGAACAACAGGATGGGACTCATCACATAATGTGTCCCCTGTTCTCGTAGCTTTCAACCCTGGTAACGCTACGATCATACCAGCTCCTGCCTCATCAAGTTCCTCTCTCTTGTTAGCATGCATGCGAAGAATTCGACCAACCCGCTCTCGCGTATTCGTCACTGGATTATAAACTGTAGATCCCTTAACGAGCTTCCCAGAGTAGATCCTCGTATAAACAAGACGTCCTACAAAAGGATCGACCATGATCTTGAATCCCAAAGCGGTCAAGGGTTCGTTCATATCGCTATGACGCTCCACTGTTTCTTCGGTCTTTGGATCCACACCTATAATGGGGGGAAGATCCAAGGGGCTCGGTAAATAATCGACAACAGCGTCAAGCAGCAACTGGATACCCTTATTCTTAAAGGCACTGCCACATAACACGGGAACTATGCGCTGCTGAATCGTATTTTCACGAATAGCCCTGCGAAGAGTTTCTTCCGGCACATCCTGCCCTTCGAGATAACTTTCCATGACGGATTCGTCAAAATCAGCCAAGTTCTCAATCAACAGATCGCGAGCTTTCTTTACATCAGCCATAAGCTCACCAGGTATTTCACCAACAACGGGAGCTGTCCCCAAATCGTCTTGAAAGAAAACTGCCTTCATCTGAATAAGATCAACAATCCCTGAAAATCTATCTTCAGATCCGATAGGCAACTGAAGAGGTACAGATCTGGCACCAAGACGTGTTCGAATCCCATTAACAACCTGATAAAAATCAGCGCCAACACGATCCATTTTATTAACAAAGGCGATACGTGGGACATGGTACTTATCGGCTTGTCGCCACACTGTTTCAGACTGGGGTTCCACTCCCCCCACGGCGCAAAAAACAGCTACTGCACCATCGAGGACACGCATGGAGCGCTCAACTTCGACAGTAAAGTCCACGTGGCCGGGCGTATCAATGATGTTGACAAAACAATCACGCCATATACACGTAGTAGCAGCGGAGGAAATAGTTATCCCCCGTTCACGCTCCTGCTCCATCCAGTCCATTGTGGCAGAACCCTCGTGAGTCTCTCCCATCTTGTAGTTACGTCCAGTGTAGAACAGGATACGCTCAGTGGTCGTGGTCTTGCCTGCATCTATATGGGCGGCAATACCTATATTTCTTATTTTTTTCATTTCAATATTGTGCACGTATTTCACCACCAAGCAAGTTATAAATTAAATAAAACAGGGACGTAACCCATTACCAACGATAGTGAGCAAAGGCACGGTTGGCTTCAGCCATTTTATGAGTGTCTTCACGTTTCTTAATGGAACTACCTTCACCCTTATAAGCATCAGCAAGTTCTCTTGCAAGACGCTCTGCAATGGGCATCCCCTTTTTAGATCTGGCATACGAAATGATCCAACGGATAGCCAGAACTTGAGCGCGCTCTGCGGGAACCTCTACAGGCACCTGGTACGTAGCACCACCAACACGACGAGGGCGAACCTCAACTAGTGGCTTTACGTTTTCCATTGCCTTCTGAAACACTTCGAAGGGCTCTGCATTCAAACGCTCCCCAGCGATCTCAAGAGCCTGATAAAAGGCATTTTCGGCAACACTTCTTTTTCCGCCCTTCATTAGGCTGCTTACAAACTTTGAAACCGCAACGCTTCCAAACCGGCTGTCAGGCAACCCCTGACGCTTTTTAACATGCCCCTTTCGCGGCATGGTGACAATCCCTCCTCACGTACTACTTCTTACTTGGGCTTTCTTGCTCCGTACTTAGAGCGCCCTCTCTTTCGATTTTCAACGCCACCACAGTCAAGGGTCCCTCGGACGATATGATATCGCACACCTGGCAAGTCCTTTACTCGGCCTCCGCGAACGAGAACTACGGAGTGCTCCTGAAGGTTATGCCCAATACCCGGAATATAGGATGTTACCTCTATCCCATTCGTAAGGCGCACACGAGCAACCTTTCTCAAAGCAGAGTTCGGTTTCTTAGGCGTTACTGTATATACGCGGGTACAAACTCCCCGTCTCGCTGGATTACCCTGCAGAGCTGGCGAGTCGCTGTTCTGTCTTTTATCTTTACGTCCAAGACGAACAAGCTGATTTATAGTTGGCACGAAACTCCCTCCTTCCAGATTTTATTTACTACCGACACCCTCCGAAAAGGAAGTGGCATCAGTAATCCCAGCAACTAAAGCGCTTCTACTAATAGCACAGGCTCGTCCTAACCTAACCTTGTCGTCTGCCCATTCAACAGAAATACCCTGTCTCTCAGCTTCTGACATCACATCTTTTATTCTTTCAAGTTCCCCATCCCGTGCTACAAACAATTTTTTTAACCGCTTCGCTCGGAGAGCCCTCCGAACCTCCCTTTCTCCAACAACTCGCAACGGAGAGGCTAACTCATTTAAAGGCATAATAAACCCTCCAGTGCAGAAAGCACCAAGGAATAATAACAAAGAGCCCGGAGTCATGTCAAGAAAAAACATTACCGGGCCCTTCTTTACTCCAGAGAAAATGTTTTATTAATCAAGTAATAGAAGTCCTATTGTTTTTCCGTTGTTTCTTCAGTATCTGGCAGATTCGCTTCTTCAGAAGTTGTTTCACTCTTATCACTTCTGCCAGCACGAAGAACTTCTACATCCTTAAACCATTCTACTCCAGTCCCAGCAGGAATTAAGTGTCCTATTATAACATTTTCTTTCAACCCCTGCAGCGGGTCCATTTCACCTTTTACTGCCGCTCCAGCAAGAACCTGAGCTGTCTGCTGAAAAGACGCCGCGCTTAGGAAGCTCTCAGTTGCAAGAGCTGCCTTGGTAATCCCATGGACAAATGGCCTGCATTTTGGACCCTCGCGAAGTTTCCGCACGAAAGTAACATCCCAGATCAGCGTTTTCTCATCGTGGCGGGCTGAAAGAGGACGAACAACAAATTCTCCAGCTTGGGAACGAACAAGCAGATCGATCATTGCCTTATTGATCTCCTGTCCGCTGTCTACAAGTATTTGTCCCTTTTCGTCAAAGACAGGCTCGAGAAGAACCTTGCCATAGACAAGAGCATTTAACAGCTCGATAAGGGCTTTCTCCCGCGTCAGAATTTCCCCTTCAAGGTCCACTGCTGAAATTTCATCATCAACAAGTCCCCGTATAATACGGGCGTCCACCATCTGGGAAACATCTGTCAGCCCATTGCCCTCCCCATCTATCGCCTGAGTTAGGTGACGGCCCCAAATATTGTTCATGAGGCGTTCCTGAAGAGCATCGAGCACGGAAATTCGCTCCACCGAGTGCCAGATCTTAACTGCTTGTATGTTATGTTCAAAACAAATAGCTGCCATGGCCTGGGTGAAGATGTGATCCTTCTCCGCCATAACTTCATTATCAACTACGATATCCTCTGCAAGGTATGAACTGTCCACAAGTTTTTCTATGGCTTCATGATCCCTCACACAAATGGAAACTGGATCGCCAGATGTAACAATCCCAAGCTGCCCTGGCGTTAGAATAGTCCCAGCTGCTATTTCCTTGCCGTCTTCTGACTTAAAGGTCTCAATGAGCTCAAGACCTTCCATTCTTTTTCTAAAAGCTGCCTCGCCAATGACAAGAATGAGATCTGAACCTTCATCCCCCTCCAACACCATCTGGGAGATAAGGTAGCCTGGACGCAGAAGGGTGCGGATAGCCTCTTCCGTCAAGGGCGTATTCTGGTACTGCAATATGGTATCTGTCAAACGGCTCGCCGCTATACTCTTAACGACACGGCCAGAGAAGATTCGAGTGGCCTCCATGATGTTCTTCTCATTTTCACTCCGGATAGCCTTATTCTCATCCTCTATCTCATCTGTCCAGACCAAATCGCCGGCAACAAAGGAAGTATCCCCCTCTTCCACGACGCGAATCCTGTTCACAGGGGCCACCTTTCGAAGGATAACCTCTATGTGTTTATTATTGATAGAAACGCCCTGAGACCTATAAACTCCCTGAATTTCGTCAACCAGGCTGCGCTGGACCGCTTCTATGCCTTCCACTTCAAGAAGCTGCTGGGGATCCACATTACCTTCCGTAAGGCGATCGCTTTTAGCAACCTGCTGTCCCTCTTCCACAAGCAGGTGTTGTGATGAAGGGATGCTGTAGTTGACTTTTTCTTCTTTTCCCGGCTCATCAGAGGCAATGATAACCTTTCGTTTACCTTCCATTTCCCGTATCTCAATAACTCGTCCGTCTATTCCTGCAAGGTAGGATACCTTCTTTGGTCGGCGAACTTCAAAAAGCTGCTCAATCCTGGGAAGACCCTGAGTAATGTCCTCCCCTGTCATACGAACTCCACCAGTGTGGAATGTCCGCATAGTAAGCTGGGTCCCCGGTTCTCCTATGGATTGGGCGGCTACAACGCCCACTGATTCGCCAATAGCAACCTCAGTTCGAGTAGCAAGGTCCATGCCATAGCACTTCTGGCAAACACCCTGTTTTAGCGTACAGGTCAAAGGACTGCGAACCCAGACAGAAGAGAACCCGAGCTTGTCTATTGTTTCAGCAAGTCTCGTCGTTATCAGCTCTCCCGACTCTAGGAGCAACTCTCCTGTTTCAGGATGGTAGAGATCGTACAACACCGTTCTCCCCGCAATGCGCTCGGCGAGAGAGATCATGACCTTGCCATCCTGAAGAAGCGGCCGGATCTCCACACCCCTATCAGTACCACAGTCATGATGGGTGACAATAATATCCTGAGCTACGTCCACAAGACGTCTTGTGAGGTATCCTGATTTCGCCGTACGAAGAGCTGTATCCGCAAGACCCTTTCGCGCTCCGTGGGTTGAAATGAAGTACTCCAACATGTTCATGCCTTCACGGAAGTTGGCTGTAATGGGATAGTCGATGATTCGACCCGACGGATCTGACATCAATCCTCGGATACCAGCCATCTGCCCCATCTGGCTCTTGCTTCCTCGCGCTCCTGAATCCACCATCATTCGGATGGGGTTATCACGCTCCATATGGACAAGGATATTCTCAGAAATCTTGCGTGAAGCCTCTGACCAGAGCATTTCTTTTCTGTAAAGATATTCATCCTGGGTCAGAATGCCCATTTCGTACTCTGACTTCAAATCTTCATCATCATCAATCGTTTCCGCCGTTATCTCATCTTTCTCCGGTGGAATAATGATCGATTGGACTCCAAAACTAATGCCACTGACTGTGGACCAATGATACCCCAGAGTTTTAATATCATCGAGAATCCGAACGATCTCGCTTCGGCTGATGACATCATAAGCATCATCAATAAGCTTACCAATGGCCTTCTTTCCAAACTGCTTATTGATAAACCGCAGTTTCTCAGGAAGTATGCTATTGAAGAGCACTCTGCCGGGAGATGTTTCGAACCACTTCTCATCATCACTTTCTATATTCCATTCCGGCTGCTTCTTTAGCCGGATACGGGCGTTTAAATGGACAACCTTATGATCAAGGGCTATAAGCACATCCTCGATACCTGAGAAATAATTGCCTTCGCCCATCAACCCATCCCGCACATCCGTCAGATAATAGACGCCAAGGATGATATCCTGCGTTGGTGTCACTATAGGTCTTCCACTTGCAGGAGAAAGCAGGTTGTTCGCAGAGAGCATGAGAAGTCTGGCCTCTGCCTGGGCTTCAAGGGACAATGGCACGTGAACTGCCATTTGGTCTCCGTCAAAGTCCGCATTGAAAGCAGTGCAGACGAGGGGGTGGAGACGGATGGCCTTCCCTTCCATTAAGACAGGCTCAAAGGCCTGAATTCCTAATCTATGCAATGTGGGAGCCCGGTTCAGAAGAACTGGATGATCTTTGATGATCTCTTCCAGAATGCCCCAGATCTCTTCCCGCCCACGCTCTATAAGACGCTTTGCGCTCTTCACGTTAGGAGCCAGCCCCCGCTCCACGAGTTGCCGAATAACAAAGGGTTTGAAAAGTTCAAGAGCCATCTGCTTCGGCAAACCACACTGATATATCTTCAGTTGAGGACCGATAACGATAACCGAACGGCCGGAATAGTCAACACGCTTACCCAGCAGGTTCTGACGGAACCGTCCCTTTTTTCCTCTCAATAGATCCGTTAAGCTCTTCAAGGGGCGATTCCCCGCACCAAGGACAGCCTTGCCCATACGCCCATTATCTATGAGGGCGTCCACTGACTCCTGCAACATCCTCTTCTCATTGCGGATAATGATCTCGGGAGCCCTTAGCTCCTGCAGTTTACGAAGCCGATTGTTACGGTTGATAACCCGTCGGTACAGGTCGTTTAGGTCTGACGTGGCAAAACGTCCTCCATCGAGCTGGACCATGGGGCGCAAATCCGGTGGAATTACCGGCAGTACTTCAAGCACCATAGACTCTACGCTGGAGAAGCTTCTTCTGAAGTCCTCCGCCACCTGAAGCCGTTTAATGAGTTTTCTCTTCTTTTGTCCGGTACTCTCCGATACTTCCTCACGAAGGGCTGCGCAGAGAAGATCCATATCCATTTTTTCCAAGAGGGTCCGTACTCCCTCCGCTCCAATGCCCGCACTGAATTTTTTATCGTAGGCGGCGCACAGATACTGTTCCCTCTCCATAATAATGTCTGAGGAGTTAAAGGGAGAGGCGCCTTTTTCTATGACAATATAGCAAGGATCCTCTATGGTTATGGTTTCCGGTTGGGCCATAAACCTCCCAGGATATTTCTCATAAAACATCTGAAATTCCGTTTTGGAAACAACATCCCCCTTGACAAAGGGCAGCTTCGCCGCCGCGGTAACAATGAAAGCTTCCTGATTATTGACTATGGCTCGCTTGACATCAAACTGGAGATCCAGCTTTTGCAAGCGCTCCACTTCCGATACCGAAATAACGTCTCCAGATTTATAATCAAGATTTTCAGGATCTGAAACAAACTCAAAAGCCGGTTCCACCTTGAAAAGGCTATCACCATACTCTGTCTTATATCGAGAGACCTGTTGGGCAGTAAGGATATCCCCCTCGCTAACGGGAATTTCGTCTACACTAATGATCCTATAAGCTTCTTCAGTTTTTATCTTTGAGTCATAATGAGAGTGGATCCGCACTTCGCTCTCGGCTATAACATCACCACGTCGTGCCAGATCTGGACGGCGCCCTTCCATGACAACCTTGAACGCCGCTTCTCGTTTCCGTGTAGGCGCAAAATACACAACCTTTTCAAGGTCTTTTGTGCTTGTTCCGAGAAGAAGGCTTAAACGGCTGGGTATGCCCCTAAGGTACCAAATATGCACCACTGGCGCTGCCAGCTCGATGTGCCCCATCCGCTCTCTCCGAACACGATTGTCCGTAACCTCTACACCGCAACGATCACAAATAACCCCCTTGAATTTCGGACCGCTCCGCTTGTACTTGCCACAGGCACATTCGTAACTCTTTGTTGGGCCAAAGATACGTTCACAGAAAAGCCCGTCCTTTTCTGGACGAAGGGTTCTGTAATTTATGGTTTCAGGCTTCTTAACTTCACCGCTGGACAGTTCCCTGATCCGTTCCGGGCTGGCCAGCTTAATGCGTACTCCGACTATTTCTCTCTGGCTCATCTATTCTTCAGCCCCCTCCGGGTCATCTTTACGTTCCTCAAACACGTCTTCAAAAAGCATGTTCTCGGCTGCCAACTCCTTTTCATCGACAACAATTTCCATTTCTTCTGGAACTTCTTCTGTTTCTTCTATCTTTTGCTCTTGTTCCTTTTCTTTTACGCCTAGCCCTTCCGTAGTTCTACGCCGGCTTGCGCCTTCCTCATCTTCTTCGTCCATAATGAGTTCTCCTACCGTACCGTCGCTATATTTGATTTCAACATCGAGAACCAATCCCTGCAGTTCTTTTACAAGAACTCGGAAACTTTCAGGTACACCAGGCTTAGCAAGGTTTTGCCCTTTTACTATTTTCTCATAGGTTTTTAAGCGTCCTCTGATATCATCAGACTTCACCGTCAGCATCTCCTGAAGAATGTGAGCTGCGCCATATCCTTCAAGGGCCCAGACTTCCATTTCCCCAAACCGCTGGCCTCCGAACTGTGCTTTTCCGCCGAGAGGCTGCTGTGTAATCAAACTGTAAGGGCCAATGGAGCGGGCATGAATTTTGTCGTCTACAAGGTGGATTAATTTAAGCATATACATATATCCCACTGTGACCTTTTTCTCCATGGGTTCCCCTGTTCTGCCATCGAAAAGAGTTATCATGCCATCTGCCGTCAAATCAGGGTAATCTTCTTTACGAAGCTCTGCGAGGTTCTCAAAGATTTCTTTTTCCTGGGCGCCTTCAAAGACTGGCGTGGCAACCTTCCAGCCATTATGGACAGCTACAAAGCCCATGATCGTTTCAAGCACCTGTCCAAGGTTCATACGGCTCGGCACACCTAATGGGTTAAGTACTATATCGCAGGGAGTGCCATCTGGCAGATAAGGCATATCCTCCACCGGGAGAATCTTCGAAACAACACCCTTATTGCCATGGCGTCCTGCCATCTTGTCTCCTACTGTTATTTTTCTAAGCTGAGCCACGTAAATCTTCACAACTTCATTTACGCCAGGACTCAGGGCATCGGGATTGTTCTCCCGTGTCATGCGTTTTACGGCCACGATCTTTCCTCGGGCACCATGAGGAACCTTCAGGGATGTGTCCCTGACTTCTCTCGCTTTTTCTCCGAATATGGCTCGTAGTAATTTTTCCTCAGGAGACTGATCAGACTCTCCCTTAGGGGTAACCTTTCCTACCAGAATGTCACCGGCATTGACCTCGGCTCCCACCCTAACAATGCCGTCCTCGTCGAGGTTCTTAAGCATGTCTTCACCGACATTGGGAATATCACGGGTAATCTCTTCTGGCCCAAGTTTTGTGTCCCGTGCTTCAATTTCATATTCTTCTATATGTATTGAGGTGTAAAAATCTTCTTTTACAAGACGTTCGCTAAGCAAGATCGCATCTTCGTAGTTAAAACCTTCCCAGGGAAGAAAAGCTACGAGAACATTTCGCCCAAGAGCAAGTTCTCCGTCATCTACAGACTGCCCATCAGCAATTATGTCTCCTTTTTTAACTAATTCGCCTTTTTCAACAGAGGGGCGCTGGTGAATAATCGTCCCCTGGTTCGAACGGCGAAATTTCACGAGAGGATAAGCGCGAATACCACGCTTTGACCTGATCTCTATGCGATCCGCATCAACATAAACGACCTCTCCATCATCCGTAGCAACCACACATGAACCGGAGTCTTTCGCTATCCTATATTCAATTCCCGTCCCGACTACAGGAGCCTCAGGCTGAATAAGAGGAACGGCCTGACGCTGCATGTTTGAACCCATAAGAGCACGGTTAGCGTCATCGTGCTCAAGGAAGGGGATCAAAGCAGTAGAAACAGAAACTATCTGCTTAGGGGAGACGTCAAGATAATCCACTTCTTCGCGGGGAATGTACTCTATGTCACCACGATATCTTGTATGGCACTCTTTTTCCAGGTAGCCATTCTCATCAATAGGGGTATTAGCTCTGGCTATATAAAGATCGTCTTCCTCATCTGCTGAAAGGTAGACAATTTCGTTAAGAACCCTTCCATTTTCTACTTTACGACGAGGAGTCATCAGAAAGCCATATTCATTTACCCTTGAATAGGTGGCAAGAGACGTGACCAACCCGATATTTGGCCCCTCCGGAGTTTCAATAGGACAAATACGGCCATAGTGGGTATGATGGACGTCACGGGCTTCAAAACCCGCACGTTCACGGCTGAGACCTCCAGGGCCCAAAGCAGAGAGGCGCCGGCGGTGCGTTACTTCCGCCAGGGGGTTCGTCTGATCCATAAATTGAGAGAGCTGCCCGGAACCAAAAAACTCGCGAATAGCCGCAGCGATAGGACGGACATTGATAAGGTCCCTCGCCATAGCTGCCTCAAGGTCAGGAATGGTTGTCATCCGTTCTTTCGCTATTCGCTCCATTCGAAGCAAGCCAATACGAATCTGGTTCTGTAGAAGTTCTCCTACAGAACGGACACGACGGTTTCCCAGATGATCTATATCGTCACCTTCAGATTCTGGATTCCTAAGGTCAATTACTCCCTGAATAATCTTGCAAATATCTTCGAGAGTAAGCAGCCTGTTGTGTTCTGTAATATTCTCTGGAACAGGAATACCAAGGCGCCTGTTCATTTTATAGCAGCCCACACGCCCTAAATTGTATCGTCGGGTATCAAAGAAAAGGCTATAAACATATTCTCTGGCATTTTCAACCCGCGCAGGCTCATTGGGTCGAAGACGCCGGAACATTTCAAGGACAGCATCATCACTGCCCGTTGTGTTGTCTCTCTCTAAAGTGGCCGCAATAGCTGGGTCAACATCCCACACATGTAGTTTCGTCCGCCCCTTACTCCACAAAATTTCAAGATTATCTTTGGTCAACCTGCCGTTTCTTGGAACTATTTCGTTGCCTTCATCGTCAACAACAGATTCTGCCACAAGGCGGCCCCTTACTTCTTCTTCTGTCAAATCAATTTCGATAGGTTTGGCGCCAAACATGTCAAGGATCTCTTCGTTGCTTGACACGCCAAATGCCTTCAATAAAACTGTTGCTGGGAGCTTTTTTCTGTTATCGATATTTACAGAAAGCACATCTCCAGGGCTCAGGCTAAACTCCAGCCAAGCTCCACGGTCAGGAATTATTTTTGCAGAATAGGCTTCCTGACCAGGGATCTGCTCTTCCTTGTGAAAATACACACCGGCTGAACGGGCAAGTTGATTCACTACAACTCGTTCCGTCCCATTGATAATAAAAGTGCCCCTATCTGTCATTATAGGAAAATCGCCAAGAAAAATTTCTTCTTCTTTGATTTCTTTGGTTTTTCTATTGACAAGTCGAATGGTAGCACGTATAGGTTGAGACCATGTAAGGTCCCTCTGTCGGGCTTCCTCTTCGTCCCCCGAGGGATTATCCACAAAGAAATGGACAAACTCGAGGGCGAACGCCCCATCATAACTCTCTATAGGAAAAACTTCATGAAGAAGTTCTTCCAGCCCTTGCAACTTCCTTGAGTCCGGGTCGCAATCCTTCTGATAAAACCAATCATAGGAATTACGCTGGACTTCTATCATGTCAGGAATTTCTACAAGATCCCTGGCACGTCCGAAAGTCAACCTCTGCCGCTTTCTGCCCACGGGAACAAACTCGGCCATGCGCGTTATGACCTCCCTGTAAAAGATATGGGGGAAATTATTATTGACGAAGAATAAAGATAACAAAAAGGGCGCGTTATGTCAACAACACAACGCAGCCCCTTATTATACTTTGTATAAGGCACATTTTGCAAGTATAAATTGTATGGTGCCGAGGCGGGGACTCGAACCCCGACAGGCTGTCGCCCACTAGAACCTGAATCTAGCGCGTCTACCAATTCCGCCACCCCGGCTTTTCTTATCACGACGGTAATTGTAGCAAGGCCTGAACGCTTTGGCAAGTTCTTTTTAAAGCTCTTCCCCCGCAGCCCTACTTAGCCGGTCTCTTAATGCGAGGCCTATCCCTTTACTATTTGGCCACTCTGCTACTATAACCTCTACCCCTTTCTTTTCAAAGGTGCGGAAAGCCAGAAAGAGACCCTGGGCATAATTTTCAGGAGTTTTAAAAAGAATTTTTTCCTCCACGGGGAACGGGGGCTCATTTATACCTATATAGCCAACCCTCTTCCCCATCACGAAAGGACTATGCCGCAAAACGCCATTTTCCCATAATAATAGGGGGATTAAAGGAGCGTAATGGCGATACCGCGTTCCTGGCGACCTTTTTTTCTTAGCTTCATCCGGAACCAGCTTCACCTCTTCAATCACTTCTTCCAACCGCTCCACTGGCATGCCGCCAGCTCGTAGAAGCACAACAGAAGGTCCAGTTACATCTATGACTGTGGATTCAAGCCCCACATCAGTGGCTCCGCCGTCTAAAATTATATCTACGTCATCTCCAATGTCAGCAAGCACGGATGCAGCCTCCGTTGGACTAGGCCGCCCGCTTCTATTGGCACTTGGAGCAGCTATAGGGACACCAGCAGCTTTAATAAGGGCCATCGCTACAGGGTGGGAAGGCATGCGAACCGCTACTGTTCCCAATCCGGCAGTAACCGAGTTTGGAACTACAGATTTTGCCGGGAGGACAAGAGTAAGAGGCCCTGGCCAAAAAGAGTCCATAAGCAATTTGGCTCTTTCATTCACGTAAGCGACCTGTTCCACATCTTCCGGTGATGCAAAATGAAGGATAAGAGGATTGTCACCGGGACGGCCTTTAGCAGCAAAAATTTTACGCACAGCCCCATCATCCAGGCCATTTGCTCCGAGGCCATAAACAGTTTCTGTAGGAAATGCGACCAATTTGCCTGATCGTATTGCATAAGCAGCTTCAGCAATTATGTGAGGTTCAGGATTCCAGCACTCGACCTTATAGACTTTCGTTTTCAACGCTGTCACCTTCTCCGTGAAATACCTCAATAAAATTCTTTCTGAAAGCAGGGAAAGTTCCGTTTAAAATAGACTCTCTAACACCTTCCATGAGCTTAATAAGAAAATGAAGATTATGCCAGCTGCATAAACGAGCAGCCAAAATCTCCCCCGCTTTATAAAGATGCCGTATATAGGCTTTTGTAAAATGGCGGCATACATAACAGTCACAAGACGAATCAAGGGGGGTAAAATCACGAGCATACACCTGATTTTTAATGTTTATCCTCCCTGTAGAAACAAAAACAGTACCTGTCCTTCCATTCCTTGTTGGCAACACGCAGTCAAACATATCCACCCCCCGGGCCACACCTTCCACAAGATTGGAGGGATGGCCAACTCCCATAAGATATCTAGGCTTATCAAAAGGCATGACGTGTTGAAGCACATCAAGCATTTCATACATAATATGATGAGGTTCCCCCACAGAAAGACCGCCAATTCCATAGCCTGGAAATCCAATAGATGTAATGTCTTCTGCCGAGCGCCTCCGTAAATCTTCGTATACAGACCCCTGAATGATGCCAAACAATGCCTGGTCCTCTCTTGTATGAGCATTCTTAGATCGGCGGGCCCACCGAGTTGTACGGGCTAAAGCAGCTTCCGCTTCCTCTTTGGTGGTTGGATAGTGAAGACACTGGTCAAAGCACATGGCGATATCGCTTCCCAGCTTCTGTTGCACTTCCATTGACCATTCAGGATCCATCATGTGGCGGCTTCCGTCTATATGGGATTGACACTCGACTCCCTCATCAGTTACTCGATTAAGGGTAGCGAGAGAAAAGACCTGAAATCCGCCGCTATCAGTAAGAATGGGATGATGCCAATCCATAAAAGAGTGGAGTCCTCCAGCCTCCTCCACTATATCGGCACCAGGGCGCAGATAGAGATGGTATGTGTTGGAAAGAATGATCTGGGCCCCTATTTCCTCTAGTTCAAAGGGAGCCATTGCTTTCACTGTTGCCTGCGTTCCCACCGGCATAAAAACGGGGGTCTTTATAACTCCATGAGGAGTCACGAATTCTCCAGCTCTAGCCCCCGTTACAGGACATTGTGCCTGTAAACGAAATTCAAACATTACAGTTCCTCCCATCTGAAAAGCGAACAGGCATTATTCCAGAGCGCTTCTTTGAGTTCTTCTCTATCTGTGAGCCTGACATCAGCAACCATATCATACACTTCTGTCACATAGGCCGGCTCATTCCGCTTCCCCCGATAACGCTTGGGGGCCAGCCATGGGGCATCTGTTTCACATAACAGCCTGTTGAGAGGCATAGAAGCCACTATATCTCTCAGCTCCTGATTCTTTTTATAGGTAACTAGACCTGCAAATGAAAGATAGAAGCCCAGTTCTAGAGCACATTTTGCATGGGATGAATTACCTGAAAAACAATGAATGACGCCATGATACTGCCTTTTATCGTTCTCCTTGAGAATATCAAAAAGATCATCGAAGGCATCTCTTATGTGAAGAACCAAGGGTTTCTTGGCCTTTTCAGCAAGTTCAATATGCCACAGAAGAGATTGTTTCTGAATCTCTCGAGGGGAATGGTCATAATAATAGTCAAGGCCACTTTCTCCTATAGCCAGGACTCTGGGATGTTGGGCAAGAAGAAACAATTCTTCAGGAATACCATCTATTATAGTAGAAGCCTCATGGGGATGAACGCCTACTGTAGCATAAATACCATATGAAGCGTATTTTTCCGCAAGTTCTACCGCTTGACGGCTATTAGGCACATCCGCAGCCACTACAAGCATACGAGCTAATCCTTGAGATTTCGCCCTTTCTATAACTTCATCAAGATCTTCGTTATAGTCTTCCGAATTTAAATGACAGTGCGTATCGACAAAATAGGACACTTTAAACACCTTGCCTCTTTATAAAAAAATCGGGTTTCCCAGCCAGGAGAAACCCGATTAATATCCCCTGCTTCTTTTCCTAACTCACCCGTGATCCCAAAGGAATATCTTTATCTGGGGTAAGAAGGGCAAGTGTCGATTTATCAGCTGGTCCAGTGGCCAGAAGCATCCCTCTGCTTTCAACGCCACAAAGTTTTACCGGCTTGAGATTAACGACGACAACAATTCTCTTTCCTAGAAGTTCCTCTACAGAAAAATGCTCTTTTATTCCAGAAACTATCGTTCGCTTTTCGTATCCAAGATCCACGTGCAACTTATAGAGTTTTTTTGCCTTTGTAATTTCCTCAACTGCAATAATTTGTCCAACCCTAAGCTCCACTTTGGCAAAATCTTCAATCATTATTTGTTCTTCGTGATTTCCAGGGTCAGGCATCGACCCTTTTCGCGCCTCTCGTTCAGCTCTTTCTTTCTTCCAGTTCTCAACATCGATGCGGGGAAAAAGGACATCCCCTTTAATTGTTTGTGTTCCTGCTGGGAAACCGCCAAAAGAGAAGGCCGGTATCCCATGTTTTTCAGGCGTTCCAGGAAGCCCTAGTTGCCCCCAGAGCTTTTCCGCTGTCAATGGCATGAAGGGAGCGATAAGAAGTCCTGTTCCACGGAGCATTTCAGCTAAGACAAAGAGGACTGTGTCAAGACGCTCCTGAGGTCCTTCTTTTCCCAGTTTCCAGGGCATGGTTTCATCAATATATTTGTTTCCTCTCCGAATAAGGGCCCAAATGGTTTTCAACGCTTCTTCGTAAGCGAAACACGACATGCTCTCTTCAACCTGCGAGAAAGTGGATTGAAGAAGGTTTTCAATCTCCTTGTCCAGGTTTTCAAAGTTTGTCGGGGCAGGAACAATGCCATCCCTGAAGTTTTTTACCATCTGAAGGGTTCTGTTGAGCAAGTTCCCCAGATCGTTGGCCAAATCAGAGTTGATTCGCAAAACCATAGCTTGCTCTGAAAAATCTCCATCCAATCCAAAGGGTACTTCCCTAAGCACAAAGTATCGAAAAGGGTCGACGCCATATACGTCCGCCATCTCAAAAGGATCAACGACGTTACCCTTTGACTTTGACATTTTTTCTCCTTCCACAGTCCACCACCCATGGGCAAAAACTGTCACTGGCGGGTTAAGCCCAAGGGCAATGAGCATTATGGGCCAAATCACACAGTGAAACCGGATAATATCCTTACCTACCAGATGATGGACACTTGGCCAGAATGTGTTGAGTTTTTCTGAATCAGACATGTAGCCGCAGGCGGTAAGATAGTTAATCAATGCGTCAAACCAGACGTACACTACGTGTTTTTCATCTCCAGGGACTGGAATTCCCCATTTGATGCTTGTTCGTGATACTGACTGGTCTCTCAGTCCGCTACGGACAAAACTCACAATTTCATTATATCGGCTCCTGGGCATAATGGCCTTTAGATTTTTTTCGTAATAGTCAAGAAGTTGGTCACTATATTTGGAAGCCCGGAAAAAATAGCTTTCTTCTTCCATCTTTTGAAGGGGCCGTCCACAGTCAGGACAAGTCTTATCTTCTTTCATACTGCTTTCAGGAACGTAAGTTTCACAAGGGATACAGTACCAACCTTCATAAGTACCTTTATAAATATCTCCCTGATCCATGAGTTTTTTGAATATTCCCTGAACTACCTTGCCATGGCGTTCTTCTGTTGTTCGGATAAAATCATCATTCGAGATGTTAAGGACTTCCCATAATTTGCGAAAATTTTCCATAGTCCTATCTGCCAGTTCTTTAGCTGTCATTCCTTTAGCATCCGCGCTTTGCTGTATCTTTTGTCCATGCTCATCAGTTCCCGTACAAAAGAAAACCTTATCGCCCATCATGCGATGGTAACGAGCCATTACATCTGCAGCTATTGTCGTGTAGGCGTGTCCTATATGAGGGATGTCATTGACATAATAAATAGGCGTTGTAATATAAAAACTTTTTTCAGACATCATTGTTCCTCCTTATCGATCTTATCGATCTATTTTCTGTCTCACCTGAATCAGCCAATCCTTGACTGCATTTTTCGCTACAGGATAACGTTGAATTATAAATTTTACAACTTCTTTTTGACTAATGCCATTGGTTACCATCTGTTCTGCTTCTTTTTTCCATTGATCATCATCAAGTACCTGTTGAGGCGGTTTATCCACAACAAGAACGAGTTCCCCACGTACTCCCTCTGCTTCAACCTGAGATAAAATGACGCCAAGGTTAGCCCGCCTGGCTTCCTGGTATATTTTACTGATCTCTCTCACCAGAGCTGCACGTCTATTTCCTAAAATTTCAAGTATATCAGCCATATGTTTTTGAGCCTTATGGGGAGACAGATAAAATATCAGCGGGAAAGGGTGAAATTGCAAATTCTCAAGAGTCTCCCTACGTTCCCCCTTCTTGTCGGGAAGAAAACCGTAAAAGGTAAAGGGATGAGTTTCAAATCCAGAATGGATCAAAGCGGGAACAAATGCCGTAGCGCCTGGCAGAATATCAATTTCAAAGCCCTCAGAAATAGCCGCCTGGATAAGTATACTCCCAGGATCAGAAATCCCCGGTGTCCCAGCGTCAGAAACGAGGGCAACTTTTTCTCCCCTTCTCAGCCGTTCCAGAAGTTGCTCTGTACGCCTTTGCTCGTTATGGGCATAGTAGGAAACAGTAGGGACATGGATATGATAGCGCTGAAGAAGAATCGCTGTCTTACGAGTATCTTCACAAGCAATTACGTCAACTTTCCTCAGCACATTAATAGCTCTCAACGTTATATCTTCCAAATTCCCTATTGGCGTAGGAACTACAAAAAGAGGCATAATGTCACTCCTTCGACAGGTCGTAGGCCGCAAGAAGTTCAGGAGTAAAGTTCCCTTCCCCATCATAGATATAAAGAGGAGACTCTATGACCACTCCCTTTCCTGCAGACCGTACAGCCTCAACAAGGATCACTGTTGCTTTTTTCCCGGGATAGGGGTGAACCATTTGCAGTCTCTTGGGCTCAAGATTCTCATTGACAAGGGCAGCAACAAGTTCCGCTCCCCTTTGTGCGCGGAAAATCATAAAAAGGTGTCCTTTATTCTTCAAAACAAAGTGAGCAGCCTTCACTACGTCTTTTAACGAACAGTAAAGCCCCTGTCTGGCCGTTGCGTCACTGAAAGAATCCGTCCACCTGCTTCGATGGGGTTCGTCGTAGGGAGGATTGGTAACCACTACATCAAAAGATTGAGAGGCGTATCGGTCTTTTATATTGCGAAGATCGCTAAGAAAAAAAGACACCCTGGCATCAAGACCATTTTCTTGGGCGTTACGTTTTGCAAGGTTGACGAGATCTTCCTGTATGTCAATCCCTTCTATTTTTGTCGCTTCCGGCAAACGCAAAGCCAGCAAAAGAGATATGACTCCAGTAGCGCAGCCAAGCTCAAGTATCCGATCCTTCCCACGAGCCTTAACAAAGGATGCCAGAAGGATAGTATCCACGGTTACGCGAGGCCCATCAACCGGTTGCCAGGCCGTTAACGCTCCATATAGGACATTGTCTTTCGTAACTTTTATTCCGTCCATTCGTCCAGATGTACTCCTATTACTTTTGACAATCCGGGTTCGTCCATTGTTACACCATATAAAACGTCTGCCCGCTCCATGGTGCTCCGTCTATGGGTCATAGCTAATATTTGCATATTCATAGCATAGTCGCTTACAAGGTCGATAAAACGCAAAAGGTTATATTCATCAAGAGAAGCATCTACTTCATCAAGAATAGCGAGAGGAACTTCGGCTACCTCCATAGTTGCAAAAAGTAACGCAATAGCGGTGAGAGATTGCTCCCCTCCCGACAGCTGAGCAAGATTTTGCAGACGTTTCCCTGGTGGCCTCGCAAAGATGTCCACCCCTGCCTCCCAGAGAGAAAGTCCCTCTTCAAGTTCTAGGTGTGCTTCACCACCACCAAAAAGCCTCTGAAAGAGAGAATTGAACCTTTCATCTGTATTTTTTAAGGCTTCTCCAAATAATAAGCCTACTCTCTCATCCGTGCTCTGTATCAGTGACTGAAGTTCACCTATGCCCCCATGGACGTCCTCTATCTGGACTGTCAGAAAGGCAAGGCGATTTTTCAAAGATTCATTTTCCGAAAGAACCCCCAGATCATAATCCCCAAGTTCCCTAACTTTTTTCTCAAGGCGTCGTACATGGGCCAAACTTTCTTCCTCATATTCTTCCAGGGAAATATTTTCCGTTCCTGGATAATGATAGGCATCTTCCCAAAGAGAAATGATCTGATTGAGTTCCAGACGGGCGGAATCGACCTGGCGTTGACTATCTTTAACCTTTTCTTCCTCTATCTGTACCCTTTCATGGGCTTGTGCACAACGCTCACGAAGAAGGGATGTTCTTTCAACAAGACTCTCTGTCTCAGCACTCAGCCTTGCCCTCTCTGAATCAATTTCTTTTATATTTTCCCACAATTCATAGGACTGGACTCCCAGCTCTCTAAGTCGGTCAAGCCCTTCATCCAGGCTCAATTCCGTATTTTCCAGCTCCCCAGAAAGACTGCGCAGTCTTTCTGTGAGTTGAGCTGCCTCTGACTCGATTCGGTTGATCAACACCTCTCCAGATTTTACTTTTTCACAAAGCACAGCTTCTTCTCCCTTTGCAGAGGCCAGTTCTCGCTCAAGTTCTGTCTCGTCTGGGAAATCCCCAAAAGAGGCTATTGCTTCCTCCAGCTCTTTTAAACTATGCTGAGTTCTTTTCAGCAACTTTCCGCTGTCTTCAACATCATTAAGGAAAAAGGATCGTTCTTTTTCCAGTCGCACTATCTCTTCTCGCTGCCGCTCAAAACGTATGGAATGAGATAAAAGTTTTTTTTCCGCCTCTTGTTCCTTCTCTTTCCAAAAAGCTCTTTCTTTCGCTATAACACACTCTAGCTCCTCAGCTTCTTGTAATAGCGAGACAACTCTTTCAAGGCTTCCTCTCTTATCTTTGAGATTTTTTTCAAGATCTTCTATCTGAAGGCGTCTTTCTATAGCACCACCCGTTTTTCTAAATTTTCCTCCGCTGACGCTGCCACCTACTGTAAACACATCGCCCTGGAGTGTAACGATTGGGAATGAAGCACCTGCTCTGGCAAGGTTCATTCCTACATCATACTCTTCAACAATGAGAAGATCTCCCAGCAGGTGGTTCACTGCTGGACTCCATAGCTGTTCTGAAGCAATAAGGTCTGTAGCCCACCCTACTGTCCCCTGACACGGCAAGGGGAAACCATAGTCAGGATTCCTTGGGTGACATTGCTCCAGGGGAAGAAATGTTATACGGCCTGCCCTCTTCTGTTTAACAAGCTCTATCCCTAGCTGAGCCTCTTCAAGGGATTTAACGAAAAGCCAGAACTGCCGCCCTCCGAGGTAAGCTTCCAGTGGGGCTGCAAGCTTTTCCTCACATTTAAAAGCTTCTGCAGCAAGCTTGATCTGGATAGGCAACTTCCCTAATTTTTGTGCCGCCAGAATAACCCGTACAGGTTCTGGATAAAGACGCTGTTCCGTATTTTCAAGAACCGTTTCAAGCTGGTTTTCCAAAACATCCACATTCTTTTTTAACTGAGAAAGAGATGTTGCTAGCCGCTGACATTGGACATAGATTTCTCCATGACGCTCTATTATTTTTTTATAACTTAGATGGGTATACTCAAATTCCTTTTTATAAGTTTCTGTCTCTTTCTCCGCAACAAACACTTTGTTTTTTGCTTCTTCCAGTTCTTTTTCGTTTTTATCAAGGGCCTCGCTACGAGCCTGTAAGCGAGAAAGGATTTTGACGCACTCACCCTCTACGCGAGCATATTCATTGCCGTATTCCTGTCGCCGCTGCCGCTCTGCTCGAAGGGAAGAGCGAAGGTTAGAAAGTTTTTGCCATAGGGCAGATACTTCTTCTTTTTTCTTATGAAGATTCTGAGTCAAAGAATAGCTCGTCCCCCTTGCCAAAGTCGCTTCTTCATCAACTTTGGACAAAACTTCTTCCACATGCCTTTTTTCCTCTTTCTGAGCAATGAGCCGTTCGCGAGCAGATTTTACAGTAAGGGCAGTGGCAAAACACTGACGTCTCAATGTTTCTCTTTGGAATCCAAGACTCTCTGTTCTTTCTTCGTGCACTTTTTTCTGCTGTTCATAGGAATTAAAAAGAGACTGATAAAAAGAAAGTCCTTCTTTCCAAATGGTTTCCCACTCTGCCGCCCTATTTTTTCGCCTTTCCAGAGCATGAATGCGACTCTGAAAAGAATAAAGCTCCCTTTCTAAAAAAGCTCTGCGTGAAAAATAGTAGCCTCGCCTCTTCTCGTCAAGTTCATCGAGTAAACGGCGAGCCTTTTCAGCAATGGTAACCATGGCAGCTATTTCATCACGACGGGATGTCAATTCCGAAACAAGCGTTTCCAGGCGTGCAAGCTCTTCCGATGCAAACTTAAGTTTCTGGTTCGCATCCTCTCTCTTTTTTCTGTATTGGTCTATGCCAAAAAGAGCCTCGAGGATAGACCTTCGCTGTTGAGGACGATGATGGATGGCTTCTGCCACTTCTCCCTGGCCTATGAAAGCAAACTGCTCACCTTCCATATGCCATTGCCGCTTTACGTCATCTAAATCCTGCAGACGGATCCTCATCCCATCTACAAAAAGAGATGTTCCTGTTTCAGGAGAAAACTCTCTTTTTATAGTGCATATCTTGGGGTCTTCCCGGATGCAAAGGGATACTTCCGTTTCAGTAGCAGTAGGGAGACTGATGCTTCCCTGAAACAGAAGATCACTCTGCCTCGTTATTCTCAGACAGTTTGGGCTCCCTTCTCCGAGTACCCAGCGCAATCCATCAAGGATGTTGCTTTTCCCACTGCCGTTAGGCCCTACTATCGCTGTAAAGCCGGGAGAAAAGGTCAGTTCGTGGCTTCCGCCGAAACTTTTAAATCCTTTAAGACGAAGCCGTTCGATAAACACGAATCTGTGCCTCCCATTGCTCCATTTGCTCAATACGACGTTCTACTACGTCGATGGGCCCCTGCATATCGAGACGGTACTTATTCCACGCAAATTCAGGCGCTGCCGCTATAAAGATTCGTCTTTGCAACTCTTCTTCCCAAACGGCAAGGTAAGTGTCCGCTATATATTGAGCAATAACAGAGTGGGTTTCAAGGAGCATGGCATCTGCTTTGTTAGAAAGAGAAACTTTTCTCAAAAAACGCTTAATATGCATGGCCACGCTATCTTCCTTCAAAACCCATCCATAGCCCCCGCAAAATGGACATCCACGGGTCATGACCGAACGTACATCAGGTCTCGCCCTTTTTCTTGTAATCTCAACTAGACCTAATTGGGAAACGCCAAATATCCTTGCACGATACCGATCTTTTTGAAACACTTCATCCAGGCGTTGAAGAAGTTTTTGTCTGTCTTCTTCATACTCCATGTCGATAAAGTCAATGACGACAATTCCGCCAATAGCCCTCAGCCTTAGTTGACGTGCTATTTCATCCGCTGCCTCGAGATTAGTGTCAAGGACAGTATGGCGCAGATCCGTATCTCCCACATACTTACCTGTATTCACATCAATAACAGTAAGGGCCTCTGTATGATCAATAATAAGATAGGCTCCTGAACGCAGCCATACCTTGCGATCAAGGGCAGTTTCAAGCTCCCTCTCTATGCCATAAAAATCAAAGATGGGCGAGCTTCCTTCATATAAGCTCACTTCAGGTTCCTGCCCCTCAAGTATGCGATTAAGATAATCCTTGACTTTATGACACTCTTCTTCGCTGTCTATAACTATTTCACTTACATCGCCAGTGAGCTCGTCCCTGAGAACCCTTCCTACAAGCCCAATATCCCTATAAATGAGGCATGGAGCTGCCTGTATCTGGGCATCATGGCGTATCTCTCTCCATAGGTCTACAAGAGTGTGAAGATCATGGGTAAGGGTTTCTTCGTCAACCCCTTCAGCAGCGGTGCGAATGATCACACCGTAACCCTCCCCTTCATCACGCAGTTTTTTAGCCAGGAAACGGAGTCGCTTACGTTCTTCCTCGTCTATTATTCTTTTAGAAACACCTGTTTCCTGTCCATCAGGGACAAGAACTAGGTAGCGCCCCGGCAAAGAAATTCTCGAAGTTACTCTGGCGCCTTTATTTTTTCTGGCTGCCTTCACAACCTGCACTACCACTTCCACGTTCGGCTTCAGGTTTATACCCTTCGCATCATTTAAATATAAAAAGGCATTCCTGCCGTCCCCCAAATTTACAAAAGCGGCGTGGATGCCAGGCAAAACACTATCCACCCTGGCTTTATAGATTTCTCCTGTCTTTTGACGCTCCCACATTCGCTCAACAAAGATATCTACAAGTTTTCCTTTTTCCAATATTGCAACTCGCATCTCTTCAGGATCTAAAGTGTTGGCTATGATTTTACGATCAGTCATGGCGTAACATCCCCTCAGTTTTAAAATTCCGAGGCAAACGGGGAAGTACCCGCTGTGTAACTACTGGTTCCACTTCTGATCCGTTCCAGCATCCTACCGATGTTCTAACAATTTTCACATCAGACCATCCCTTGGTGTACCCAGCTTCTACTAATTTTTTCACTAAAGTTCCCGGGCCGAAGGCAAAAGGCGTTTTGAGAATCAGCTTAATAAAAGTGCCTTCTACTGCGCTAAAGACATGTTTCTCCTGCAAGAAAATCCCCTGTTCCAGGTCATGGGCCAGTTTTTCGAAATATATGGGGGAACGAAACCCTAGTAAATAGCCAGACGCATCACAGCTTTTACTGAGAGAAGGGCCTTCATACACTTCCCCACCTGTAATAGTAAAAGCTTCTGGAATTACGTTGTTCCATCGATCTAAAGTCCCTTCATCCCATTTTTCGATCCAGATATCAGCCGGTTCCGCAAAAGCGACGACTCCAACTGGAAGTTCCGGTCCTAAGCTGACTCGAGGCCGGGGCGTGAAGCCCTCAGACAAAGCAAAGACAAGACCCGCTCTTCGTCCAGATCTGTAAATAAGCTGAGGAATCACGACGTGGGGAATAAAGCATCCACGTCCGCGCTTTGAATAGGTTATCCTTACGCGGATCATAATGAGCATTCCCCCTTTGACCATTGACAACCACTATTCTGCCAACCGCAACCATGACAACTGTTCCATCGACAATCTGGTGTTAGTTCCCCTTTAAATGCCTTCTCCTTTTCCTTCCACAAGAAAGCACGAGAAACTCCTGTATCAATATGATCCCATGGGAAGCCTTCTTCTTTTGATCTACTTCGAGATGTATAAAAAAGCGGATCTATACCGGTCTCATCAAAAGCATCAAGCCAGCGTTGCAAAGAAAAGGTTTCACTCCATCCATCGAATCGGGCTCCCTTTCTCCAGGCACTCTCAATGGCTTTAGCCAGACGCCGGTCGCCACGAGCAAAAATACCTTCAAGGAAAGTTTGCTCCGGATCATGATACTTTAAAGAAATCCTGCGGTTATATATCTGCCTTTTAAGGAACTGTCCCTTTTCACGAAGTTCTTCCACGGTATTTTGAGGTTCCCATTGAAAGGGGGTATGGCCTTTAGGAACAAAACCAGCAACGGAAACAGCAACGTTGACCTTACGCTTATAGGCTTTGCCGAGGGTCAATGTTTGAAGGGCTATATCGATTATGCCCTGAAGATCTTCCTCAGTTTCAGTAGGGAGACCCATCATAAAATAGAGCTTCACACGATCCCATCCATGTTTAAAAGCGGTTTCCAGTGAAATTTTTATGTCTTCCTCTGTTACTCCTTTATTAATTACATTTCTGAGCCGTTGCGTTCCCGCTTCGGGGGCAAAGGTCAAACCTCCTCTACGCATGGCTTGGAGGCTTGCTGCTAAATCTATAGAAAAAGAATCCATCCTTAAACTTGGCAGACTTAACTTGACTCCTTTTTCATCAAGAAAGGGAGTTAGATCATTCAGCAACGGTGTTAGACCTGAATAATCGCATGAAGCCAAAGAGACCAGCCCCACTTCTTCCCATCCAGACGAGAGGACTAATTCCCGCACTATTTTACTTGTTTCCTCAAGTCCACGTTCTCGTACAGGACGATATATTATGCCTGCCTGGCAAAAACGGCACCCTCGCGTACAGCCCCTGAAAATTTCAACTGGGACTCTGTCGTGAACTACACTAGCAGACGGCACAATAAGGTTGTCCGGATAAAAAGCATCTTTGAAATCCTGCACTAGCTGTCGACGCACAGGCAATCTTGAGCTGGAAAAGAACACAGCTCCCCCCTCTCCATATTTCACATCTACGAGGGAGGGGATATATATTCCTTCAATTCCAGCAAGGGAATTGAGACGTTCTTTTCTTGATAAACCTTTTGTTTCATACAGAATGTCAACAATCTGAGGAAGTAAGACTTCACCTTCTCCAAGACAGAAAACATCAATAAATGGGGCTACAGGCTCTGGCGTTAGCGCCCCTGGCCCTCCAGCAAAGACAATGGGGTCACTCTCAATCCTTTCTTCTCCATATAAGGGAATCCCGCCTAGATCAAGCATGGTGAGTATATTGGTAAAACTCAATTCATATTGAAGGGTAAACCCGACCCCATCAAAAGAAGAGAGGGGGCGCCCTGTTTCAATGGAACCAAGATAGAGTTCGTTTTTCCTCAGCAACTCCTCCATGTCTATCCATGGACAATAGGCCCGCTCAACATCGGATTTTGGTAGACGCTTAAGAAGATTATACAAAATCTGAAAACCAACATAACTCATGCCTATTTCATATACATCGGGAAAAGCCAAACAAAACCTAACCAGGGATTGACCTGATTCTTTAGGCTTCACAGGCCCCCATTCACACCCCGCATAGCGCGACGGGTGGGCAACTTGGGCTAATAACGGCCACAAGCCATCATCAAAATCCGGGATCTCCATACAAATCCTCCCTACTAAGATCTATTCATAATCTTTCATCGTTGAAAGATACACACTCATAACAAGGGCAATTGCAACGGACACGGCTAAAAGAGAACTGCCTCCATAACTTAAAAAGGGCAAGGGGAGTCCTGTGATAGGAAGAAGCCCCATACTCATTCCGATAGATTCTACAACCTGAAACCATATCCATGCTGCCAAAGAAGCCACTAAAACTTTCCCTCTTTTATCTTTGCATCGAAGGCCCGCATTGATTATTCTCCAAAAAACAACACAAAAAAGCACTAGAACTATAAGCGATCCCAAAAAACCGAACTCTTCTGCATAAACACTAAAGATAAAATCAGTATGGGGTTCAGGTAAGAAACGAAGTTTACTTTGCAATCCATGTAAAAATCCTTTTCCCAACAATCCCCCTGATCCGACTGCGATTCTTGATTGTATAACGTTATATCCTGCTCCTAAGGGATCTAGGGCAGGATTAATGAAAACAAGGAGTCTTTTTTTCTGATACTCCTTTAAAAATTGCCACCCAACAGGTAAAAGCACGAATGCCAGACCTGTCAAGGTTAACACATATCGTTTTGGGGCTCCCGCGACAACAAGTGCTATTAATATCATGAGACCATAAACTATAGAGCTGCCCAGGTCTGGTTGGATAAAAACTAAAAGAGTCGAAATCCCAGCAAGGATCAATCCACCAATAAAACGAGAAAGATTTTCTGGCGGGTATCTACAGAAATGTTTAGCCATTACCAAGGCTAGGCCTATTTTGCCTGCCTCTGACGGCTGGAAGCGAAGTAGTCCCAAATTTAACCAACTCTGGGCCCCTTTCACAGTCAATCCCGTAAGAAGCACAATTAAAAGCGAGCCGACAGAAAAAACCCAGTAGATAAAGTACGCCCAATTGATCAGTCGACGGTACCCTACCTTAATAACCACGAAAAAAACAACGAGTGAAATAAGACCCCAAACAAGCTGCCTCATGGCAAATCCACTAGCTTTGCGGCCCACTCCCATTTCCGCGCTATATATAGATAATACTCCCAAAACAAAAAGAGCGAGTACCGATATGATCAGTACCTTATCTCCATATGCAAAAATTTCTTTAATAGAGAATCTTTTTTCGCCCATCCTAATTCAAGTTCATTGCTCACTCTGTGATTTTCTCTTAATTCTAACGACCGGGATATTCGCTACAAAAGCCACAGACTTATTAGCCTTGTCAAGCTCCATCTCAATATTGTCCGTATCGATCTCCATATATTTAGAAAGAACTTCAATCATATCTTTTCTAAGTTCTTCCATAAGGCCAGGAGAGATATCAGAACGATCGTGTATCAAAACAATCTGAAGTCTTTCTTTTGCTGTTTTTTTTGTGCCTTCCCGTCCAAAAAGTTTTTGTAGTATTCCTAGCATAATGTCCTCTCCTCCCGGTTTCTAAAAACCCAGCAGCTTCTTGATACCAGAGAAAAACCCTGAGCCTCTCTGGCTATCGAGATTTAAAAAGGCAACTTCTTTCCCAAGCAGTCTGTCCGCTATGTTTGAGAAGGCCATAGATGCAAGGGACGTATCGCCGCTGGTAAGAGGCTCCCCTCTATTTGCTGATTTGACAACACTGTCATCATCGGGAACAATTCCAATAAGCTCAATGGCCAGCACATCGAGTACATCCTGTACGTCAAGCATTTCCCCTTCTTTGACCATACTGGGTTTAACCCGATTAATTACGAGACGAATTGGTTTTTTTTCCATTGATTCCAAAAGGCCAATAATGCGGTCTGCATCTCGAACTGAAGGAATTTCTGGAGTTGTCACAACGAGAGCCTCAGTCGCCCCCGCCGCTGCGTTCTTAAAGCCACCCTCAATACCTGCAGGGCTATCAAGAAGAATAAAATCAAAACCTTCTTTTTTCAGCATTTCGCAGAGTTCCACCATCTGGTCTGGACTTACGGCATCCTTGGTGCGAGTCTGGGCTGCTGGAAGCAGAAAAAGATTGTCGACCCGTTTATCCCGAATAAGAGCCTGGGGAAGGCGACAAGTCCCTTCAATTACATCGATAAAATTGTACACGACGCGATTTTCCAGGCCCATTACCACATCAAGGTTCCTAAGGCCAATATCAGCGTCAATTGCAACCACTTTATAGCCAGCCTTTGCCAAAGCAAAAGAAACGTTGGCCGTAGTGGTCGTTTTTCCAACTCCGCCCTTCCCGGACGTTACAACTATGACTCGAGGCTCCACGAAAATCCCTCCATTCCCAATCTCTGTTATATTTTTAGTTCGCGAACAAAAAGAGAATCATGCTCAAGAGTAATAAGGACTGAGTGTGCCCACCACTCCATAGAGCTATCCAGGTAACTTCCCACCTTACTGCCAAGACGAACTTGTTTTGCCTGAAAATCCCCCACCACTATGCTCTGTTCAGTATTCCCGTCTGAACCAGCATGGGCCAGTCCTTTTAAGCGGCCCCAAATACAAATATTTCCAGAAGCTATCACTTCTGCGCCATCATTGACATGACCGATGATAACAACGTCGCCGCCATGCTCTATGCGCTGCCCAGAGCGAAGGGATCGCATGAGAAAAAGCGTGTCATAGTTTTTGCCCTTACCATGGGGCTTTTCCCGCGCTGGCTCCCCTGTTTTTGCGCCAAATGCCTGAAGCAAGTGCTGACTCTCTGCATCATAAGTGACCCACGATGATACAAAAACACCTTTAGACCATATAAAATCCTTAAGAATACCTATGATAAAGTCTTTGCTTAATATCCGTCCTTGAAAATCAAGTATCACTTTCATCTCTAACAATGCTTTTGCTTGAGATGAAACACGTTCAAGCTCCATAAAAACTTCTTTTTCTTTCAATTCTTCAGGGACGATAAGACGCAGCCCCCCTCCTGTTCCCTTTAGTAGAACTGGAGTTTGAAACGTTTCCATAGACTCCATTCTCCTTCCTCCCTGAGGTTTAAAGAACCTATTTTAGCGAATCATGGCCCACAAGGTAAGCAAGCACTTCTCCTACAATTGGGGCCGCTGCGGAACTTCCGTGCTCTCCAGCCTCTATCACAGCAACAGCTACATAACGAGGTTTATCAGCAGGAGCGTACCCTGCAAAAAGAGCGTGATCAGGTCCATGGGCATTTTGAGCGGTTCCTGTCTTTCCTGCCACTGTGACACCAAAGGTCCCGGCTCTCCACCCGGTTCCTCTTTTAATTACGTTCACGAGCCCTTCATGTATTGTTTTTATGTGATTTTTAGAAAGGTTCAACTTCTGAGGAGGAACCATCTCTCCCCTATAAAGATGAGGGGTTATGAGATTCCCCCCATTAGCGAAAACGGCGTACATTCTGGCTATCTGTATAGGGGTCATGAGCAAGAAACCCTGGCCTATAGAATAGTTTACCGTATCTCCCTGGTACCATACCTCTTTGACAACTTTTTCTTTCCATTCTCGGCCCGCTCTATTGCCTGAAAGTTCCCCCGGTATATCTATACCTGTTAAATTTCCCACCCCTAATTTCTGCCCCCAGCGAGTCAATCTGTCAATGCCAACTTTAATTCCTGTTTGGTAGAAGTATACATCACAAGATTGACTTAAAGCTTCTTTCAATCCGATTGTTCCATGCCCACCGCGCTTCCAGCAGCGAAAAGCCCTTCCCCCCAATTGGAAGGATCCCCCACAGAAGTACGTCGTTTTGGGTGTAATTGCTCCTTCCTCAAGAGCAGAGAGAGCTACCAGAGGCTTAAAAGTAGAAGCTGGCGGATACACCCCTGCAATGCTGCGATCAAGCATTGGACGTTCTGGATCCTTTAAGAGAGATTTCCACTCCCTGGCAGACACACCCCACGCCAAAGGGTTATTGTCATAGGAGGGAGCCGTATAAAGAACAAGCACAGCACCAGTCTCCACATCCAATACTACAACAGATCCTCTGTTCTCTTTCATTAGGTCAGCTGACAATCTTTGAGCGCCAAGGTCAAGAGTGAGATAGATATCCTTCCCCTTAACTGGAGATTTAAAGTCTATTTCCTGCACTCGTCTCCCTCTGGCGTCTACCTCTATAGATTCTTCTCCGGGCATGCCCCGCAATAGGGATTCATAGGAAAATTCTATGCCAGCTTTGCCAATAAGGTCTCCCCCCACATAGTCCCCTTCTCTTTTCGACTTCAACTCATCTTCGCTAATCTCAGCCACATATCCCGTTACATTTGCCGTTAAAGCTCCAGATGGGTAGGTGCGGCGCCAGACTGGTACTGGAAAAAGCTGAGGCGGAAACTCCGGGTCAGCTATAAGATCAACCATTTGGGTTAGAGTAAGATTTGACACCACGCGAACAACTCTGTAGGGAGCCCAGTATTGCCGCTTGACCGTATTCTTTATCTCCTCCGATGTCAACGGAATTCCATGTTTATTCAATATTTCAGATGTTTTAGATACAAGCTGTTCTTTCTCCAGATCGAGAGGATATCCCATAATATCAAAAGTACGAATGTTGGTGGCCAGTGGAGCGCCATTTCGATCATAAATATTCCCCCGAGAGGGGGCGAATCGAACAAAACGAAGGCGATTTCCTGTCGCAAGTTTTATATAGCTATCCCCATGAATGATCTGAAAGTAATAAAGAGCCCCTATAAGAAGTCCCATGGAGCATAACATCACAATTCTCCATGTTCTGAGACGTCTATCGATATCGCTTCGGTCGCTAGGCATCGTCTTGTCCCACACTCCAGGCATAAAGAAGGCAAGCTCCAAAAACCATTGGCAAAAGAACCCCCTGCTGCACTAAAAAAACTTTTAGAAGGGTCTGTTCTCTTATTCCCCACATAAGAAGCCTGATAAAAGTTAAAACCAAATGGGCACTCCAGATTAAAAGGCCAAAGGCCGGGACACTTCGTGCTGAAGAAGGGAGGGAAAGCCAAATCCAACGGACAAAGAGAATGGACGCCACGTAAAGAGCTGAAGAAACACCAACCAACCCTGGCCACCTTAAATCCCACAGAATACCGCCAAGAAAACCGCTCCAAAGAATATAAGCACCTTCATCCTCATGCTTCAGAGCCATGTAAAGCAAAACAAGGAGAAAAATTTCAGGCACTAAAAAGTGACCTGAGGAAAAAACACGAAGAAGATCTTGGGCATACCATGCTATGACAAAAGATGTCATGGTTTTGTTCCCTCTGTTAATACCTCTACCTGATAAAGGCGGATAAAATCTGCCCCGGGTTCTATCCTATAAGCAACAAACCCTCCAGAAGAATGGCGAAGCTCTCCAGTTACAGAGCCAACTGGAAGCCCCGGGGGCAAACTTTCACTAACCAGCGCAGTGCTTACAGTCATTCCTTTCTCTATGGATCTGCCTTCCGAAATATACTGCAGCCAGATCTGTCCCTGCCCATCACCTGTCACCACACCAAGATCCCGGGTCTGATCCACAACCACAGGTATAAGGAGAGATGAGGAAGTAATAAGTTCCGCCCATGAATATCCAGCTTCTACTCGGGTAATACGTCCCACTAAAGACCCTTTTTGTAAAACAGGGAATCCAGGTTTTAAATTATTTTCTTCCCCTTGATTTATTCTTATCTCTGTCCACCAATCGTGGGGGGAGCGCAAGGTTATTCGAGCGTATTTTGTAATTTGATTCATTCGTTCCATATAACTTTCGACCTTTTCTTGGCTTATGGCAACTTTCAATATCCAGTTTTCCTGAGACAGCTTTTGGTTCTCTGCAATGAGAGCGGATCGTTCTCTGAACCAAAACGAAGCCTTGCGAAGAGTATTGTTTAATAACACCGCTGGGACCTCAGGATAAAACAAAACTTTCCCTACCCAGTCAGAGGGAGTTCGAAAAAGAAGAATTTGAGGGGCGAGAGCAAGCAACATGAAGCTAGCGGCAAGAGCCACAAGCCCATGGATGACTTCTTTATTGAAATCACCGGAATCTGGTTTACGCATCCCCTATCTCCCGAACATTACTGAGCGCCTTTCTCCACAGAGAGAAGAACTTTTTTCATGTCGTCAAGATTCTCAAGTATTTTCCCTACCCCTTGTGCTACAGAAAAGAGAGGGTCCTCCGCCACTATTACAGGGGTGCTCAAAGCGCGAGAAAACCGCTCAGATAATCCTCTTAGCTGAGAAACCCCGCCCGAAAGAATTATTCCCTGATCTACTATATCTTTTGCAAGTTCAGGTGGGGTCTGCTCCAGGGCGACTTTTACCATATCTTCAATTCGGCGGATTATAGGCTCAAGGGCTTCTCTAACCTCGTACGAGGTCACCATGTCTGCCTTTGGCAACCCATCTGCCAGATCTCGCCCCTTTACGACCATTTCCAGCTCATCTTCCATAGGGAGAGCCGTTCCTATCTGCATTTTTACTTCTTCTGCGGTGGTGTCACCAATAAGGAGAGCATACTTTTGACGGAGCATAGCAATAATAGCCTCGTCCATATCCTTGCCTGCCGTACGAAGGGAGTTCGTAACAACAATGCCACCCAGAGAAAGGACTGCGACCTCGCTTGTCCCGCCGCCAATATCAAGTATCATACTTCCCCGAGGCTCTTTTATTGGAAGACCTACTCCAATGGCAGCGGCAATTGGCTCTTCCACTACATAGGCTTCTCTTGCTCCTGCGCCCAAAGTGGCATCTACAACTGCTTTTCTTTCTACCTCTGTAACCTCGGCAGGCACTGATATGACTACTCGGGGATGGGCAAGTACAGTACTTCCCCCCGCAGCTCTTTTAAGACAATATCGAATTAATTCTTCTGTCATATCGTAATTGGCTATAACGCCATCCTGCAGCGGCCAAATAGTATAAACTCCCGTAGGGGTTTTGCCCGCCATAGCCTTTGCTTCATTTCCGACAGCTATAACTTCTATTTTGCCGCCGCCTTTTATTTTTTTACGGATGGCTACAGCAGAAGGCTCGTTAAAAACTATCCCTTTCCCCTTAATGTATACCACTATATTAGCCGTCCCCAAGTCAATCCCTACGTCAGTACCGAACATCCCAGAAATAAATCTGAACACTTGTACACTCCCCACCTTCATGCGGTATATCCTGGAGGAATTTGCACCCATTCCCCCCTAGCTGCAATAAAGTGCCCGACAAAACTTATGTCAAGCACGCTAAGACTGCGCTCAACAAACTCGGTTAGCATTATATCTTCCCGGCTTGGTCTTAATGTGCCGTTGGGATGGTTGTGGATCAAGACCATTCCTCTAGCATCAAGACGTACGGCCTTTCGAAATAAATATTTTACATCAAGGAATGCTCCTTCAATACCTCCATATGATACTCTTTCCTTCGAAATCACGCCTCCTTTTCCGTCAAGGAAAAGAGAAACTATGATTTCTCGCTCTTCTTCTGAAAGGAGTCGACACAGATAGCTTAAAGTTTTCCTCCATTCGTCTCTTTCACTTTCTATATTTGTATCACATGCCATCAATCTTTTGCCTAGTTCAAGAGCCGCAACCAGCACTGCCACTTTAGCCTTCCCCATCCCTTTCACCTGAAGTATCTCTGAAATTGAAGCCTTTGAGATGCCCTTCAACCCCCCGAAAAGATGGAGCAACTCCCCGGACAATCCTAGAACATCCTTGTTTTCGCTACCCGTTCGAAGAAGGATAGCAATAAGCTCCGCAAGAGAAAGCGCCGTCGCCCCTTCCCTGAAAAGCCTTTCCCGCGGTCGTTCTGAAAGAGGCAGTTGTTTCAATTTCACTTCACTTGTGACTCCCTGTCAGGCCAAAAAGGATTCCATTCTCTCTCTTGGCCTATTGTGGTTTCAGGGCCGTGACCGGGGAGCACTGCCATCGTATCAGGCAAAACTGTTAATTTGCGAAGGGAAAGAGCGAGGATTTTACTATCTCCGCCTGGTAGATCCGTCCTTCCCACACTTCTGGCAAAAAGAGTATCTCCCGATAAAAGAAGAGATTCATTATGCCTTTTCACCACATAGCAAATGCTGCCAGGGGTGTGCCCTGGGGTAGCTATGACAGAAATCGTATATTCACCTATCTGGATCTGGTCTGAATCCGCAAGCAACAAAGAAGCATTCCAGCCTTCAAAATCCAGCCCTATCCACTGGGAAAGATTCAGATTTGGATTGTTCAGTAGCTTTTCATCTTCTGTCGCAACAGCAACTCCTTTAGATGCATAAGGAGCAAGCATGGGAATTCCCCCAATATGGTCAATATGCCCATGGGTTAAAAGAATCCATTCAAGATGAATCTTCTGTTCCTCTAAGAAAGCGATGACATCGCTGGCCTCTCCGCCTGGATCAACAAAAAAACCCCTCTTGTGACTATCCCAAAAGAGGTATCCATTTGTCCACAAAGCCCCCAGGGGGAAACGTTTATAATCCATTAGGCTCCCTCCGGCGTATCAATAATAAGGGTGACCGGCCCATCGTTAACAAGCTCAACCATCATATGCGCCTGGAAAACCCCTGTTTGAACTGGTATATTCCGTTCTTTTGCCTTTGTTACAAAAACGTTATAAAGGGCGTCGGCTACTTCTGGTGGCGCTGCCTCAACAAAAGAAGGACGCCGCCCCTTTCGACAGTTGCCATACAAAGTAAACTGAGAAACCACAAGCAACTTCCCTCCCACATCTAAAAGAGAGCGGTTTAGCTTCCTTTCCTCGTCTTCAAACACTCTCAAGTTTACTATTTTTTCCACAAGCCATTCTGCATCTGCCGCTGTATCTTTTCCTGAAACCCCCAACAAAACAAGAAGACCCTGATCTATGGAACCTACTCTTTCTCCTTCTACACAAACAGAAGCAGATGAAACTCTTTGTACAACAGCTCGCATACATCTTCACCCCCGGGTTACTTCTATAACGTTCTTAACCGCATTAAGTTTTGCAACAATAGCATATAGATGTTCTATATCCCGTACTCTGATCTCTATTTTCATCCGGGCAAGTGTGCCGCCAACTACGTTCGCCTTTATACCCACAATGTTTCCATCACTTGCCATTATAGCTTGAGCCACGTCTGTAAAAAGACCAGACCTATCCATTGCTTCAAGCTTCAGCCTCGTAGTATATCTGTTCCCCCGTGCCCCTGGCCCCCATGAAATCTGTATAAGCCTTGTTTCTCCTGCCTCTTCCACATTCGGACAACCTGATCTATGAACAGTTATCCCGCGGCTACGAGTCGAATATCCTACGATCTCATCCCCTGGAACAGGAAGACAGCAATTTGCGATAACCACCTGAACGCCTTCGGCCCCTTCTACTATAATATCGGAATCTGTCTTCTTTATGCCAGCGGGAGGTATCTCTTCCGGAATCTCTGGTAAAGCGGGAACTTGCGTTCTACCAATAAGTTTTTGTATAAGCGTCGATGGGCTTAAAGTGTTGTTGCCTATGGCGACCAAAATATCCTCACCATTGGCATGTCCTATATCCCGGGCTATCCTGTTGAGAAGGGGGATCAGGTCTTCATATTCGGCACTGAGATCTTCTATGTCCCTTCTTTTAATTTCCCTTTCAAGAAGTTCATGCCCGCGCTCGATCTTTTCTTGCCTTTCTGCTTTTTCCTGCTGTCGAAAGAAGGAGCGAATCTTGCCTTTAGCCTTGCTGCTGCGGGCCATCTTAAGCCAGTCCCGGGAGGGGGTCCCTTGAGGTGAAGTAATAATTTTAACAATATCGCCATTTTTTACTTCATAGGTCAGAGACACAATCCGGTTGTTGACCATAGCTCCCACACAGCGGTTTCCAACCTGGGTATGAATGGCATAGGCAAAGTCTATAGGTGTCGACCCCTTGGGCAAAGACACCACTTTCCCCTGGGGGGTAAATACGAAGACATCAGATGTGAGAACATCTTCTTTTAGGCGTTCAAGGAACTCTGTTGGTCCCCCTTCATGATCTCCTTCGAGGGCCTGGCGAATCCATGTAAGGCGGGCATCCAGATCATCGAGGACATTGCCACCCTCTTTATATCTCCAGTGGGCGGCGATCCCATATTCCGCAAGACGGTTCATTTCAGCAGATCGTATTTGAACTTCCAGGGGTTCTCCCGTAGGACCAACGACAGTGGTATGAAGCGATTGGTACATATTTGTCTTTGGATTAGCTATGTAGTCATCAAATTGACCAGGGATAGGTTTCCAAATAGTATGGACGATACCCAAAACAGTGTAACAGGCAGCCACATCATCCACTACAACGCGCAAGGCTAGGAGATCATAAAGTTGCTCTACGGGAAGTTTTTTGCGATTCATCTTTTCATAGATGCTATAAAAATGTTTGGCCCGCCCTTTCACTTTAAAATGAATGGATTCCTGTTTTAAACGATCTTGAAGGATTTCTATAGCTTTTTTAATGATAGCTTCCCGCTCAGGCAATTTCTTTCGCACTCTGCGCCGTATCTCGTAATACATATCGGGGTCGGAGTATTTAAATGCGAGGTCCTCTAATCCTCTCTTTACCTGGTAGATTCCAAGTCGGTGAGCGAGGGGTGCGTATATTTCCAGCGTTTCTTTAGCAATGCGCAGTTGCTTATCCCTGCGAAGAGCTCCTAGGGTTCTCATATTATGAAGTCTGTCTGCCAACTTAATAAGAACAACGCGGATATCCTTAGCCATGACAACAAACATTTTACGAAGATTTTCTGCCTGATAGTCTTCGAAAGATTTAAAGGGAAGCTTGCCTAATTTCGTTACGCCATCTACAAGAGTAATAACATCATCGCCAAATGCTGATTTGACCTTCTCTGCGGAAAGGGCGGTATCCTCTAAAACATCGTGAAGGAGAGCCGCTATAAGAGTAACTAAATCGAGTTGCATGTCTGCAAGTATTGAGGCTACATTTATGCTGTGTACAACATATGGGTCTCCACTTGAGCGTTTTTGTTCACCATGAGCATCCGCTGCCATAACAAAGGCTTCGCCAAGTTTCTTCAGTTCTTCTTTGGTCAAATAATATGTCACTTTCGACCATAGCTCATGCCAAGCGAACTTAACAGAAATAGTTCGTTCTGTCTCTGGTATCCGTCCAATATAGCTATCTCGCAACTTCCCCAGAGACTTCTTATCGAGCCCAAGACTTTTAAGGTGGCGCTCCTGCTCTCTTGGATCTATTGGGTCTATTTCATATTCTAGGGAATCTGTGTGAATTTCTACCATGGCTCGATCACCCTTTAAATCAAGAATCTAACACTATATAATCGAGCATAAATTGAAGACGGGGCTGACCACGCCAAAAATCAACTCGAGGGTGGTATACCCAGCCTGTAATGTGCGACGAGGAAAGGGTTTTCAGAATTTCGACACTATTGAAAGCCACCAGATATTCTGAACCCAATTGTATCTTTAAATGAAGCCCCGTTTTCCCAAGGGGTAAGAACTGCTCATTTCCATAACTTTCGCAATACAATAAGGGACAAGGATTTCCCATACCAAAAGGACCGAGATCCAGAGCTGACTTCCAGTCCTGCAAGGTAATTTGAGACGGATGGAGAGCCAGGGCTGAAATTTCCGGATCCTCATATTCCACACTGGCAAGGATGTGTTCTAAATCACCTCTGAGCTTTTCCCAATTATCTTTTGACACAGAAAATCCCGCTGCCTGCTTGTGCCCTCCCCAAGCTTCAAGTTGATCTGAAAGGTGATCAAGAACCTGTACGGCATTGCCTCCTTCGGGCATACGCAATGTTCCTCTAATCCAATCCTGAACAGGGGCAGCTAAAACTACAGGGGCATTCTTTTCAGAACAAAGACGGCTCGCCACTCCGCTTAGAACTCCTACTGGCCACGATTCCTCGAAGAGAACGTGCTTAGATCGTTCCTCTACCACCTTTACCGCCTCTTTAGTGATACGGGTTGAAAGGTTTTGCCTCTTCCTGTTTAAGGAAATAAGCTCTTCCACATGGTTTTCAACTGGCTCTTCCCCTGTCAGCACTTTTACTGCAAGGTCCGCAAAGGCAAGACGGCCTGCTGCGTTTAAGCAAGGAATGACCTTCATAGCAAGTTGTTCTTCATTTACAAAACGATGAAACAGACCAAGGCGTTTTATAAGTAGTTCCAGCCCAGGTCGGGCGGTATAACGAATTCTTTCAAGTCCTTCCTTAACCAACGCTCTATTAAGGCTGCCTAATGTCATGCAATCAGCAATAGTCGCAAGGGCCACCAGGTCGAGATGTTCTGCAAGCCATTCCATAGGCATTATTTTAAATTGATAGGCCCACAGCCAAAGAACCGCGGTAGCACAAAGAAGCTTCCCTTCCTTATCACCGTCTATCTGCGGATTAACTATGAAAGAGGCTGGCAACTCCCCTTTCTCCGGGAGGTGGTGATCAAAAACAAAGACATTCATTCCAGTCTGTTGCGCTTCCTTTAAAATATCCCCATCCTTTGTGCCACAGTCCACGATGATCAATGTATCACAACCTGCGACAAGAAGTTGTTGTACAACCTGGCGATGGAGCCCATATCCTTCCATATGTCGATGAGGAATATAGTAGCGTACCCCTGCTGCCCTCTCTTTACATAATTCCATAGCGAGAGTGGTAGATGAAACGCCGTCAACATCGTAATCTCCATAAACAACTACATTCCCAAGGGATGATAGCCTCTGCCATCTCTCGGCCACCGCTCTTGCGCCTTCTCCAAGAAAACATGAGGCTGCAAAGAAATCAAGGCTCGGACTAAGCCAGGCCCGAGCCTTATCGATATCATGGAGAGAAACTCTTCCCTGCATTTCTAATATAGCTGCTACAAAGGGTGGACAGCTTAATTCTCTAGCAATTCTGTGGCAAGAATCCTCAAGAGTGGTCACATTTAATTTAGATCGCAAACAAAAAGATGTCACTGTTGTTCATTTTCCTCTCTTGGTGTAGTTTCAAACTCTTCTTTCACTGTTTCCAAAGGCTCCGAAGGAAGAACAATACAATTCTCTTTGCCTTCCTCAACACAGGAAGTTGCATTATGGGAAGTTACATTTGATGTGGCATTTAAAGCATTCAGCAAAGAAGTGCGTTCTTCTTCCAGTTTTTTCATTTTACCATCGAGCTCTCGAATCTGTTTCTTATACTTCCCACGAGATTCAAGGGCTGCTGACATGGAAACCAACCACATGAGAACGCAGCCTCCTGCAAAAACAGCCACTTCCCAGATACCTTGAGGAACCTGCCGTGTCCAAATTAAAAAATTGACAGTAATTTCTCCTGTATTTTGAAAGGCGAATACAGCCGATATGAGCATAGCAAGTCCTACTGCCAAAGCATAACTTCTCATGTGACTCCCTCCTAAGGATCCAGCCATATTATTTTTCTTCAGAACCAGTGGGTAAAGTCATCCTTTCAAGCCATTCTTTCTTATCTTCTTTCTCAAGGCTCTTCAGATATTTTCCCTTTTCCCTTTTTTCCCATAAGGGATCGTAAATTTGCTTTATCTCTTGCGCATATTCATCAAGGGCACGGGGAATCTCTCCTGAGAGAAGATTGCCCAAACCCCCGTGACATGGTCTAGCTCCAAATTTAGTTACCACTTCCCTAAGTACATCTGGATGATCCAGAATCATACATGGACGAAGAAGATTATCTTCTCCGTCGTAGGGGAGCTGATTACGAATATACGTGAAGAAAGGACTTCGTGCAATGTCAACAAGGGATTTTTGGCGAATATTATCCACGGCAAAAGGCACAAAAACACATGGTTCTACGCTTCCATCTGAAATTATATGCCAATATCGCTCTCCTGCCGCCATACATCCGTCAACATAGGGACCATCGTTCCAAAAATCACCGATAAAAATAGGACAATCATCTCTATGGCGCCATTCCTCTACTTTTTCGTGAAGTCTTGCCCTTTGATGGGGCGTTGCCATATAACTTAAATCTGGATTTTCACCTACAGGAACATATTGGAAAAACCAGCCAACTTTACAGCCCCGCTGAATCATGGTCTGAATAAACTCATCACTGGCCATATAATCTGCGGCAGAACGAGTGTAAGTGGCACTGAAACCAAACATGACCCCTGCCTCGTTTAATCTTTGATAAGCAGCTATCACTTTATCATAAACGCCGGCACCACGACGAAAATCCGTTTGTTCTCGACTCCCTTCAACTGAGATCATAGGCATTACGTTGCCAAGTTTAACAAGTCGATCCACCATTTTGTCATCAAGAAGGGTTCCGTTTGTGTATACCTGGAAATAACAATCATTATGTTTTTCCCATAAGTCTAAAAGATCGTTGCGGAAGAAGGCCTCTCCCCCCGAAAAAGTGAAAAAATACATCCCGAGATCCTTAGCATCTTTTAAGAGATTGTCCAGCTCATAAAAGGTGAGCTCCCTGCTCGTATCATACTCTGCAGCATAGCAGCCCTTGCAGTGAAGATTGCATTTCATCGTGGGGCTGATCACCATAAAATTAGGAAGGTGAACGTTATATTCTTTCTCTTTTTGATCCCTGATACCCCGACCAAGAACCATAAAGTTAACAACTAGGTTGTGAATGAACTTGGAAAGGCAATGGGGGTTAAGTTCCAGAGCAATTCTTTTAACGAAACCTACAAAAGGATCATTCTTTTCTACCATGTCAGCGAGCTGTTTAAATGTTTCTCTATGATAACGTGCCGGCGCGATGCCGGCTATTCCCCTAAAAAGAGTTGTTAAGTTTTTCTCATCTCCTTTTTTGAGCATTGAGGCTGCCTTTTCAATAGCTTTTTGAGAAAGAATTCCCTTTGCTCTATCAATCATAGTAATGGCCACTTTCATCATCTCCTTTAAGTGATTTTAATTTTGACCATTTACTTTGCAAAAAGGTAGATTTTATTCATTTTAATGGAGTATTTATATTTAGTAAAGCAACGCTAAAGCCTGTTCACTTTATAAGAAACAAGGGGGCCCTAAAAGCCCCCTTGTTGTCATACCATAAAAAGTTGGATCGTCACTGCTACTTCTTACTCTCGGGATATCTCAAATACCATTCAGCCAGAAGGGAACTCGCAATACAGACTGAACTATACGTTCCAACCAGAATGCCTAAAAGAAGAGCGAAGGAGAAGTTGGCTATTACAGCGCCACCCCATATGAAAAGGGCTAAAACTGGAAAAAAGGTTGTTAAGGACGTATTGATAGTTCTAGAGAGTGTCTGGTTTATTGACATGTCTAGTACTTCAAGAAGTCCCTCTTGCCTCAGATACTTCCAATTTTCCCTCACTCTGTCGAACACTACTATTGTATCATTAAGAGAGTAACCCACAATAGTTAAAATGGCAGCTATGAAGGGCAATGATATCTCGCGTCCCAGCAAGCTGAAGATCCCTAAGGTTATAATAGTGTCATGCATAAGGGCAATAACACTGACAACCGCAAAGCGAAATTTAAAGCGGACCGTGATATAAGCCAATATTCCAAGAAGAGCTAAACTTACAGCCAGAAAGGCTTCTCTTCGTAATTTTTCGCCTACTACAGGGCCTACCTTTTCAAATCGCAGTACTTCCATGCCTGGATACTTATCTTTCAATGTTTGAATCACTTCTTTGCGTGATTCCTCAGTGTCTACATTCACTCGGATAATGACGCCATTATCGCTATATCCCTGAATGACAGCCTGTTTCTGGCCAATTTCCGCCAAAACATCCCTGACGTCGCCAACAGGAACTTGTGAGGCAAACTCTACCTGAATAAGATTCCCCCCTGTGAAATCAATACCGAGGTTAAGCCCCTTGGTAAAAAGAAGCACTAGACTCACTACAATAAGACCCAGGCTTAGAAGGATCGCTTGTCTTCGATGTTTCATAAATTTAAATGAGAAATCTCTTCTGAACATGTCGCAAACCTCCCTCGCCTATGAACGGTTCACTAAAAATGGGGACTTAGAACCGCCCATAAGAACCTGCAGAAGTACACGCGTAACAACAATTGCACTGAAAACACTCGCCAAAATACCAATGCTTAACGTTACAGCAAAACCCCGTATTGGCCCGCTTCCAAAGTAGTAAAGCACTCCGGCTGCTATTAGCGTAGTAATATTGGCATCAAGAATGGTGGTTAAGGCTTTTTTGAATCCCGCATCAATCGCAGCAGTGGGTGTTTTCCCCAATTTTGCTTCTTCGATTATCCGCTCGTAAATTAATATATTCCCATCAACAGCCATACCTATAGTTAAAATGATACCAGCAATACCAGGTAGGGTCAGAGTTGCCTTTAAGCTGATAAGGCCAGCAAAAACCAGCAAGAGACAGACAGTAAGGGCTACATCGGCGGCTATGCCAAGAGTTCTGTAATAAAGCAACATAAAGCCCAGAACCAACAGGGTCCCGATAAGACCAGCCTTAAGCCCAGCGTTGATAGAGTCAGCCCCCAGACTTGGGCCAACTGATCTATTCTCAAGAACGTCTACAGGTACGGGCAGTGCACCTGCACGAAGCATTATAGCCAGTCTCTGAGCTTCTGCAGTAGAAAAACGTCCTGAGATCTGTGCATTTCCACCACTTATCCGCTCTTGAACTACTGGGGCTGAAACCACATTCCCATCAAGTACGATAGAGATCTGTTTCCCTACATTTTCCGCAGTGGCCTGTTCGAAGAGTTTTGCCCCCTCAGAGTTAAATTCAAGGGTAACAACAGCACGGCCAAGATTGTCAAATTGTGTTTTGGCATCTACAAGGTGTTTACCGCTTACAAGAGATGGGCCCAGCAAAAAGTATCGGCCTTCTTCATCCTTGGCAACAATATCGCCACCTGCAATCCCCACCTGCTTCTCTAGCTCACTTTTATATGTTTCTATTTCAACTTTTGCATCATTCCACCGCTTCTGAGCAGCCTGAAATTCATCATCACTGGCATAATTCTGGCGCTCTGGACCAGGAGGCATTGCTGGAGTCGCACCAAGCACTTTCCTAAACTCAAGCAACGCGGTCTTGCCTATTAACTCAAGGGCCGCCTCCGGATCTTCCACCCCTGGCAAGTCTACAATGACACGATCGCGTCCTTCCCTTTGAATAACGGGCTCCGCTACTCCATATTGATCAATACGATTCCTTAGAACTGCGAGAAGACGCTCTATGCTATCATCTGTCAGCGCACTTCCAGAAGTAGGCTTCGCCTGGAGAACAATATGAGCTCCACCTTTCAAATCAAGACCTAAATTTATCTTCCCATCAAGAGGAAAGACTGATAAAAGGGCGGCCACAACAACAACAATAACTATAGCAAGCCGCCAGCGGTCTTTTTTCAACATGACTTTACCCTCCCTAAACCTCAAGTTCCGCGTTTTTTCACAATTGATAAAACCAAAGCAAATGGAGTGGACACTACGAATGCCCTCTCCATTTGCAAATAAATTTATTTTGTTACCTTATTTTTTCTCGTTTTCTTCGGTTGTCTTTTCTTCTATTTTGTGTTCCTCAGAAACTTCTTTAGGTTCTTCAGTAACTTTTTCTTTCCCTTGCTCAGCCACAGATGATCTCTTGTTGACAATTGAAGACTTAAGAATGCGCACCTTTACGCCGTCAGCAATTTCAAGGATGATGCTATCATCTTTAACTTCGCGGATAATACCAAAAAAACCACCCGCTGTTATAACCTGATCGCCCCGGGTCAAGGCCGCCAACAGATCATCATGCTGTTTCTGACGTTTCTTCTGGGGACGAATAATGAAGAAATAAAAAATAAGCACAAATATAACAAGGGGGAAAAGCATTCCCAAAAGACCACCTTGTGCTCCTCCTGCTCCAGTTGTCTGACCGCATTGTTGATTCAAAGAAAACGCCTCCTCTACTTAATTCATCCTTTGAGTTTTAACAGTGATATTCTAACAGAATATCGTAAGCATGAAAGGGGCTTTTTAGCGCTCTTCACGATGTTTGAGGTAAAAAAGCAACTTTTCCAGTTCTACTGAGATATCAACGCTATAAATAAGCACACTATCAGGTGCCACTATTGACAAGGGAGAAAAGTTCAAAATTCCTTTGACTGTTCCTGCCTGTACTATTTTGTCCACACATTCCTGGGCTACAGAAGAAGGCACCGTGAGTATCACGACTTCTATGCCATTTTTTCTCATAACATCACTGATGTCATCCACGTGGTAGCAAGATATGCCTGCTATTTTTCTCCCGACTTTTTCTGGGTTCACATCAAAGAGCGCCTTTATATCAAATTTTGGACTTTTAAAGGCTTTATGTCCGAGAAGAGCTTCGCCCAGGCGGCCTACCCCTATAAGCGCTATAGGCCACTTGCGAGGTGAGGCCAGGATTCCGTCGATATGCCTGTATAGCTTTTCTACGTGATACCCAACCCCCCGCTTTCCTATTTCCCCAAAATAAGAAAGATCTTTTCTTACCTGACTCGCTTTAAAGGCCAGCATTTCCCCTATTTCCTGGGAAGACACTACTTTTTGCCCCTCATTATAAAGCTGTTCTAACAATCGGTGATATTGAACAAGTCTTTCAACCGTAGGTTCTGCTATTTTCATAATTTCACGTCCTTAGTTTTTCTAAAAAATATGAAAAACCCCTTATTACCTGCAAATATTAAAACGAGTCAAACCTGCATACTCTGTGCCCAGCCCGCTGCTTATTTCTTCTTCTATACGTAAAAGCTGGTTATATTTTGCCACACGATCCGTACGCGCAGGGGCTCCACTTTTAATTTGACCAGCTCCTATTGCGACCGCCAGGTCGCTGATAAAAGTATCATCTGTCTCTCCTGACCGATGGGATATAACTGTACTATATCCCTGTCGTATAGCCATATCAATAACTTTCATGGTTTCTGTCACAGTTCCGATCTGATTTAATTTAATCAAAATGGAGTTAGCAACCCCTTGACAAATTCCCCGCTCGAGACGTTCAGGGTTGGTTACAAAAAGGTCATCTCCCACTAACTGCATACTTTTGCCCAAGTTTTTCGTCAAAACAGACCAGCCGTCCCAGTCATCTTCAGCCATGCCATCTTCAATAGAAACTATAGGATAGGCTTTGCATAGATCACCATAATAAGATACTATTTCTTCTCTTGTTAAGATCTTGCCTTCTCCTTCAAAATTATAGCAGCCGTCTTTATAGAGCTCGGAAGCAGCTACATCAAGTGCCAGGCTAATTTGATCACCAGGAGTGTAACCGGCACTTTCTACTGCCTCTAAAATCAAATCAAGAGCTTGCCTATTGCTTTGTAGGTTAGGAGCAAAACCGCCTTCGTCACCAATCCCAGTGCTGTAGCCGCGATTTATAAGAGTTTTTTTTAGGGCGTGGTACGTTTCCACTGCCATTCGAAGGGCCTCTGTAAAAGAACCTGCACCATGGGGAACAATCATAAACTCCTGGATATCCAGATTATTATCAGCATGGGCGCCACCATTAATTACATTCATCATAGGGGTTGGCAACAGATTGGGTCCTATGCCCCCCAAATAGGCCCATAGAGGAAGACCGTGGTCCTCTGCCGCAGCCCTGGCCACCGCCATGGAGACACCAAGCATGGCATTAGCGCCGAGGTTGGACTTATTCTGAGTTCCATCCAGTTGAACCATTGCCATATCAATGAACACCTGCTCAGAAGGATCTGACCCTATTAATTCTGGCCCTATTTTATCATTTACATTTCCTACTGCTGTCAGTACCCCCTTGCCCATATAGCGATCTCCACCATCTCTTAATTCAAGAGCTTCATGGGTTCCTGTGGATGCCCCCGATGGAACAGCAGCTGTTCCAATAATGCCATTATCAAGCCAGACTTCCACTTCAACAGTAGGATTTCCCCGAGAATCGAGGATTTCTCTACCATATACACCCGCTATTACTCCCATGCCTATCATCTCCATTTTTAATTTTTATGAGTGATGCTACCATGGCTTTTCGTCGCTATTCACTCTTCGTTCTTCCTGCAGCACATAAGGTATAGACTGTTTCTTTCTGAGTTCTTTTTCATCATCGACTAAGACTGTAACTTTAAGAACCCGTGTCATATATGCAATTTCAACAGTATCACCTACGCAGACTTGAGCAGAAGAACGGCACTGACGACCATTGAGCCGCACCGCACCGATACCTATCATTTCTTGCGCCACGACCCTTCTCTTTACAAGACGGGACTCTTTAAGAAATTTATCTAGCCTCACACATTGTTCCTCCATACACAAATTCAAATTAAGTATAACAAAGATTCTATGAGCGAGATTTCAATTTTTTTGCAATTTTACTATACTCTTCGAGGTCTTCCTTTGAAGCTTCTCCTCGAAGCATCCTTTCATGAATCTTTTTAAAGACTTCTTCTTCTCTCCTTCTCTCTAAAGCCAACGAGATCGCGTCCCAACAATCCTGATCCTCGCTGAAAGAATCACAGAAAGCACCTCCACCGGCAAGAATGGCAAAGGGTGTTGTTTCATTTAGGGTCCTCCAATGTTCCTCAAGGCTTTCTGGGGAATGGCCTGAGAAAATGGCTGCTAACATGTTTTTTACATCTTCATTTTCAACGAGGCAAAAAACTTCCTCTGGCCGCGCCACTCGCCTCCGGGCTATATCGTTCCAGAGACAGTATACAAGAGCGGCTTCGAGAGGATCAACAACTGAATTTCGAGAAGAATTTTCATTATTATTCATGGTTTTATAACTCTGCTCTGATGAAATTGTTTTTTGTGATTTTTTCGCTGAGCGAATTGATTCCAGCTGCTCTTGCAACTCATAAGGGAGAATCCCCAAGGCGGCACTGACACTTGAAAGAAATGGTGCTATATCAATAGGACTAAGTTGAGATAACCCCTGTAGCAAGTCCTCCGCAGCCGCCCTTCTGGTATCAGGATTTTCCAGCTGCCTTTGCCTGAGAGAGAGATGAAAAAGCACAAGAGGCAAAGCTCTCTCCATTGCTTTTCTAAAAAGCTCTCTCCCTTCTTCGTTAGAAAGAAGGTCATCTGGGTCTTTTCCTGAAAGTAGTTCTACAACGCGAACGTCAAGGCCGCACTGCTGCAAAACATACATGCCGCGCACCGCAGCTTCCTGCCCTGCCGTATCAGAATCGTAACAAATAAAGCAATTGTTAGTAAAACGCTTTAACAACCGCGCTTGATCTTCTGTAAGGGAAGTTCCCAACGAAGCAACTGCCTCTTTATACCCTGTCATGTGCAGACGGATAGCATCCATGTACCCTTCAACAAGAATAACCCTGTTTTTTTCACGTATTTCCTGTTTAGCCATATGAAGCAAATAAAGGTTCTTCCGTTTGCTATATAAGACACCTTCCGGACTATTTATATATTTTGCGCTATCTCCATCAATGATTCTGCCGCCAAAAGCAAGAAGCCGACCAGACACGTCTCTAATAGGGAAGATCACCCTCCCTCGAAACCTGTCATATATGCCTTTCGTCCCTTCAATAACAAGACCGCAATCAAGGGCTTCTTTCAAAGAAACTTTTTCTTTGAAAAGAAGGCGCCATAATGAATCCCAAGTAGGCGGCGCCCAACCTATCTCAAAGAGAGAAGCGCTCTCTATATTCATTCCTCGTGAATTAAGGTATTGTTGTGCCAAACGGCCGCCTTGATTTTTCAATGATGAGCGGTAGAAAAACAAGGAAGTTTCCATTATATCGTAAAGTGATCGTTTCCCTTTTGTTGAAAAATGGCTTGGACTTGTTTCAACTTCAACTCCAGCTCTTTGAGCAAGAAGTTCCAGGGCCTCTCTAAAATTTAATCCTTCTATTTTCATTATGAAAGAAAAAACATCTCCTCCTTCGCCACACCCAAAACAATGAAATGTCTGGCGGTCTGGAGAAACAATAAACGATGGCGTTTTTTCCTGATGAAAGGGGCATAGCCCCTTGAGATTTTTACCAGTTTTGTGCAGGCGAACGTAATCCCCCACAACATCTGCGATGTCAAGCCGATCTTTTATCTGACGGACTACATCATCACCCACTCGATCTCACCTCCATAAAATAATAAAGAGAGGGGAAGGATGGAGGTCCTTCCCCTCTAAATGATACACCCTTTTGAAAAATCCTGTCTTTTTATATAAAGAGAGGAGCAAGAACAAGGGCAACGACAGTCATAAGTTTGATCAAGATGTTCAAACTGGGACCCGCTGTATCTTTAAAGGGGTCTCCTACTGTGTCTCCAACGACAGCTGCGGCATGATTGCTTGTTCCCTTGCCACCAAAGTTGCCTTCTTCAATAAACTTCTTCGCATTGTCCCAGGCTCCACCAGAGTTCGACATGAAAATAGCCATCATGACGCCTGTGACAATAGCTCCACCGAGAAGTCCGCCAAGGGCTGCAGGACCAAGGATATACCCCACAAGAATTGGAGTGATAACAGCCAGCAGGCCGGGAAATACCATTTCTTTAAGAGCTGATCCTGTGGAAATATCTACACAGCGCTCATATTCCGGGCGCCCTGTCCCTTCCATAATCCCTGGGATTTCACGAAACTGTCTTCTCACCTCATCTATCATGGACTGAGCGGCTCGTCCAACTGCCTGAATTGTCAGAGCGCTGAACAGGAAGGGCAACATCCCCCCGACAAAGAGCCCCACCATGACATAAGGATCCTTCAAATCGATAGCATCCAGGTTCACAGCGTGAGCATAGGCAGCAAAAAGAGCCAACGCGGTGAGAGCCGCAGACCCAATAGCTAGTCCTTTGCCCATTGCCGCAGTCGTATTTCCAACAGCATCAAGCTTGTCAGTAATCTCGCGAACTTCATGGGGAAGATGGCTCATTTCCGCGATACCACCCGCATTGTCCGCAATTGGACCGTAGGCATCAACGCTCAATGTCATACCTGTAATGGAAAGCATTCCTACAGCAGCACAGGCTATGCCAAAGAGGCCTCCAAACTTAAACCCTACAAGGGTAGCTACACAGATCAAGATAACAGGGATAACTGTAGACTTCATTCCCACAGCAATACCTGAAAGGATAACCGTAGCCGCCCCAGTTTCAGATGATTTGGCAATCTGCTTAACCGCATCATAGTCTCCTGAGGTGTATATTTCTGTCACATAACCAATAAGTACCCCTACTGCCACCCCGGAGAGAACAGACCAGAACAGGGTAAGATCTCCAAATACCGATTTGGTAATAAAGTAAGAACCGAAGATCATCACACCGCCAGTTACAAAGGTACCAACACGAAGGGCAACCTGAGCGTTTCCACCTTCTTTAACCCTGACAAACATTGTACCAATAATAGCGGAAGCTATGCCAAGTGCAGAAAGTAAAAGAGGATAAAAGACCCCTCTATCTCCAAATATAGTCAGGCCAATGGCCATGGCAGCAATAATGGAGTTGACATAGGACTCAAAGAGGTCTGCGCCCATCCCCGCGATATCACCTACATTGTCTCCAACGTTGTCTGCAATAACAGCTGGGTTCCTGGGGTCATCTTCTGGAATTCCTGCTTCCACTTTTCCCACAAGATCCGCTCCAACGTCTGCGGCTTTTGTATAAATACCTCCACCGACACGGGCAAAAAGAGCGATAGAGCTAGCGCCAAAACCGAATCCTGTTACAATGTTGGGGTCTTTGAAAAGAGCGTAACAGATCATAATTCCAAGAACCCCCAGCCCAACAACAGACATCCCCATGACGCTTCCACCCCGGAAAGCAATCCCCAGAGCCTCGTTCATTCCTAAGGTAGCGGCAAAAGAAGTTTTACCATTAGAACGAGTAGCAACAGTCATACCGATATATCCGGCGACAGCACTAAAAAGAGCCCCTACAAGAAATGAAATAGATGTGCCCATCCCTATTGTAAACCAGAGAAGAGCGCCAACAAGAAGAGCAAAGGGGAACAGCCAGCGATATTCCCTTGAAAGGAAAGCCATCGCTCCTCCATGAATAATTTCTGAAAGTTCATTGACCCTTTCGTTTTCAACTTTAAACCTTTTGACTTTGCCATACGCGAAGAACGCGTAAGCAAGAGCCAGAACTCCAGATCCGACAACGATCCAAAACGCATCCATATAAAGAAACCTCCCTTAATTCAAAAAAGCTTGAAAAAGACAGCCCGCCTCAAGGGCGGGCAACTATGGCCAAAAACTCAATCAATTATAGTAAGGAGAGCTAGCAAAGACAAGTGATAAAACCTATTTATCTTTTTCTTTCTTTATAGATATTGCAATATCTCCATTTAATTTATCAATTTTCTTGAGCGAAGAAAGCATCCCCTTGATTCCCCCCTCTATGAAATCGGAAACAAAGGGTCTTAGAGGAATTTTTTCTCCTTCGATTATTAAAGATAGCCGTTCAGAAGACCTTTCATACAATGCGATGATAAAATCAGCAATAGAAGACTCTTCTCCAAAAGAAAAAAAACGTTTGGTGTCATCTCTCCCCCCTTTTTTTGCTGGTATTGCTTCATAATATGCGACTATGCCAGGAATGTTCCCGGGACATGTATCCGCTTCCCCCAGCCATATTTTATGACAGGGAAAGGATTTCCCACCTTCTAGAAGTAGAATGTCAAAGTTGCTCCCTATTCTGTTTTGAATGTCATAGATCGATATCTCTCCAGGCTTTTCATACCGACACCCATCAACACCCCAATAAAGAGCGGGAATCCCCTGCGACAAGACCTTTCCTGTGTCTGTGTCCATTGGCGATAGAACTTTTTCATGAGAATGCTTTATATACCCAACATGGATCCCTGCCTCTTTCAGATACTTGAGCAATAAAAGGCAAAGTTTCGTTTTGCCGCTATTTTTCATGCCGGAAACAGCAAAGATATAAGCCATTGTTAAGGATCACTCCTCTTTTTTCTTCAGCGATACGGCAGAAGATGGTCTAATCCCATATTCTCTGATGTAGTTTTTCCAAATATTACGGTAGCTGTCAAGAAGAAAAATAAAAAGACTTATGACCAATGGTCCGAGGAAAAGACCGAGGAACCCCCATGATGCCAGACCACCAACAACACCTATAAAAATGATCAGGACATGGGCCTTTCCTCCACCAGAAATAAATATGGGGCGGATAAAATTATCGACCATGCTCACAACTATTAATCCCCAAATGGCGAGAATGAGCGCTTCTTTGATCTGCCCGCTGTAAAAGAGGTATATTGCGCCAGGTCCCCAGACAAGGGGCGTTCCTATAAAGGGGATCATGGCAAGCAAGGCCATTACCGCGCCAAAAACGGCCGGACTGGGAAGTCCTACATACCACCAGCCTAAAGCTCCAAGAAAGCCCTGCACTCCTGCAGTCAGGGTAATGCCGTAAATGACAGCCTGAAGAATTTGTTTCGCTCTGTTAAAAAAAGCCTCTTTCTCTTTTAAAGGGAGGGGAACGATATCATTGACATAGTCAAGAATGATATGGCCGTCCCGGATCATAAAAAAAGAGGCTACAACAATCACTATAAGCTGATAGAGAATGCGAATGGTATCCCCAAGAAAGGATCGCGACAGGGTAGCCAGCGTTGAGGCTATCCACGAACCAACTTGTTCTATTACGTTGACGAGAAAGGGGTATTCAGCCAAAAATGGACGTATTCTCTCTGCCAGGACGTCGGGAAAGAAAACACTCATGATAGTCTTCCCCTGCTCTACATTCACTCTCGAAAGCACTGTAGCAAGATGCCCATATATTCTAATGCCCTCTCTAGCAAGGGTTACTCCTACAAAAATTGACGGAACCACGATCAGAACAATAATCACTGCGGTTGTTAAAGAAGCTGCTATATTAGCATATTTTTTCTTAAGAATTTTTTCATAAATCAGGGTGTAAAAAGGATAAACAAAAAAAGACAAGATCGCAGACCATGCCAGTGGCCGAAGAAGATTAAATGATACCAGATACGCAAGAGCCCCCAAGGCTAAAAACACAACCGTAAAGGGCAGAAAAAAACTTCTAATCCGTTTATAGGGACGCCTGCTCTCATACGCCAAAAGTCTCACCCATTTCAGTTTTTTTACAGAAAAGACGCAGTCATACGGCTGCGCCTTTCCGTGCAAATCTATTACTCTTTATTCCCACTCTATTGTAGAGGGCGGCTTGCTGGTAACATCTAGCACAACTCGATTAATGCCTTTGATAGAATTACAAATACGTCTTGCTGTCCTATCGAGAACATCATACGGAACTCGAACCCAATCAGCCGTCATTCCATCACTTGATTCCACTGCCCTAAGGGCGACAACTTCTGCGTATGTTCTTGAATCTCCCATTACTCCAACGGTCTTTATTGGCAAAAGGACGCAGAAGGACTGCCAAACTGTAAAGTATGTCTCGCTTTTTGAAAATTCCTCCCTGAATATTTCATCTGCCGCCCTTAATGTATCAAGACGGTCCCGAGAAATCTCGCCAAGGCAACGAACAGCTAGACCTGGCCCTGGAAAGGGCTGTCTGTTTACAATTTCTTCCGGAACGCCAAGCAACGCACCTATGGTTCGAACTTCGTCTTTGAATAGATCCCTTAAGGGCTCAAGTACTTTTAATTTCATATCTTCCGGCAAACCACCAACATTATGGTGGCTTTTAATGACTGAGGCCCCTTTCCCTTTGTGCCCGCTTTCTATGACATCAGGATAGAGAGTGCCTTGAAGCAACCATTCTGCATTGTGTATTTTGGCTGCCTCTGCCTCAAACACTCGTATAAATGTTTCACCAATAATCTTTCTCTTTTGTTCTGGATCAATAACTCCTTTTAATGCGTCAAGAAAACGGTTACTGGCATCCACATAGTGTACATTTAGATCAAGCTGTTTGTACTTTTCAAGAACCCGCTCCGCCTCACGATGTCTTAACAATCCATTGTTCACGAAGATACATTCAAGGCGATCGCCAATAGCCTTTGATGTAAGGACAGCTGCAACAGTAGAATCAACACCCCCTGAAAGACCGCATATGACCCTGGCGTTTTCTGTCTTCTGCTGTACATCTTTTACCATCATATCGATCCAGCTTCCAAGATCCCAATCGCCAGTGCAGCCACAAATGTTAAAAAGGAAATTGGACAGGATCGTGATCCCGTTTTGTGTATGTGCTACTTCTGGGTGGAATTGCAGTCCCCAAATGCCCTTTTCTTCTATAGCAAAGGCTGCAGGAACGCCGCCATCTGTTTCTGCCAAAAGCAGTGCTCCATCAGGAAGTTTAGCAATATGGTCTCAATGGCTCATCCACACCTCAAAAGTTCCAGGAGCACTTTTGAAGAGCAAAGAATTTAAATCTTTCAATGAGATGGCGGTCCTGCCATACTCTCGGCTCGAACCAGACTCGATCTGCCCACCGAAAAGTTTCGCAATCAGCTGCATTCCATAGCAAACCCCTAATATGGGGACTCCAAATTCAAAAAGCTCCATAGGAACCGTTGGACTATCTTCGTCCATGACACTCTGGGGCCCGCCAGATATGATAATGCCACGTGGCTTGCGTTGGCGAATATCATCTATGCATACATCCCAAGGGATAATTTCGCTATGTACTTTCAGTTCCCTGATCCTCCTGGCAATCAATTGAGTGAACTGAGAGCCACAGTCCAGAATTATGATATTATCCATTTGCATTCCTCCGAAAAAGAACTAAATTCTCAAGGTAAATACGTTATATGAATTATATTACCAGAAAGGGAAGAAGTGTAAAAGAAAAAGCCCCCACAAAGTGGGGGCTTCCATCTTTATAACAAATTCTAGTACATGCCTTCCATGCCGCCCATTCCGGGGCCGCCAGGCATGGGACTTGCACCCTTGGGTTCCGGCTTATCGGCAACAATAGCTTCAGTAGTCAGAACCATGGCTGCTATGGAGCCAGCATTCTGCAAAGCGCTCCGCGTAACTTTAACGGGGTCTATTATTCCGGCTTCAATCATATCTACATATTCGCCAGTAGACGCATCAAGACCATTCCCAGCTCTTAAGCCGCGGACTTTCTCAACAATGACATCGCCCTGGAATCCTGCGTTTTGGGCGATAAGGTGCAGGGGAGACGAAAGGGAACTCAGAACAATAGTTCCACCTGTTTTTACATCACCATTAAAGTTCTCGAGGAATTTCTCGAGGGAGGCAATGCAGTTGATTATGGCTACGCCGCCACCCGCTACAATACCCTCCTCTACTGCAGCCCTTGTAGCATTAAGTGCATCTTCTATGCGGTGCTTCAGTTCTTTCTGCTCAGTTTCGGTAGCGGACCCCACCTGTATAACGGCCACGCCGCCAACGAGCTTGGCAAGGCGTTCCTGTAGTTTTTCTCTATCGTAATCGGACGTAGAGTCTTCAAGTTCGCGTTTGATCTGGGCTGCCCGTTTGCGGATCTCGTCTGGATTACCAGAACCCTCAACGATGGTCGTCTCTTCTTTGGTAACACGGATTTTCTTTGCTTTACCAAGCATGGAAATGTCAGCGCTATCAAGCTTAATGCCTACATCTTCACTCACAACCTGACCACCAGTTACAATGGCGATATCGCTAAGCATGGCTTTGCGGCGTTCACCAAAACCAGGGGCCTTCACTGCAGCGACCTGCATAACGCCCCTCAGTTTGTTAACTACAAGGGTGGCGAGAGCTTCTCCCTCCACATCCTCAGCAATAATCAGAAGAGGTTTACCAGTCTGCACTACTTTTTCAAGCACTGGGAGAAGGTCTTTTATATTGCTGATCTTTCCATCGTGAATAAGGATATATGCATCATCAAGAGCGACTTCCATTCTCTCAGGATCTGTCACCATGTAAGGGCTGATATAGCCTTTATCGAACTGAAGTCCCTCGACCATTTCAAGAGTTGTTCCAACAGTCTGGCTGTCTTCAACAGTGATAACGCCATCCTGTCCGACTTTTTCCATGGCTTCTGCTATAAGCTGGCCTATGCCGGAATCGTTAGCGGAAATTGCGGCGACCTGGGCAATCTTATCACGGTTCTTAACGGGAATAGCCATTTTTTTCAATTCATCCACCACAAAGTCGATGGCTTTCTCTATGCCCTGTCTCATAAGCATCCCATTGGCACCAGCAGCAACGTTCTTCATGCCTTCGCGAATGATGGCCCTGGCAAGAACTGTAGCGGTAGTAGTTCCGTCTCCAGCAACATCGTTTGTTTTAGAAGCTACTTCTTTAACAAGCTGAGCGCCTGTATTTTCAAAAGAATCTTCAAGATCGATCTCTTTTGCGATGGTAACACCATCATTTGTAATCGTGGGTGAGCCAAACTTCTTCTCAAGGACAACGTTCCGTCCTTTGGGCCCAAGGGTAACCCCCACTGTATCAGCAACTTTATCAATACCACGCAGCATGGCGTGGCGGGCTTCTTCACTAAAAGTTAGGATCTTCGGCATTTTTGTATTCCTCCCTTAAAGATCTAATTCTCGTCTCTTACTTTTCAACAATCGCAAGCACATCGCGTTCGCTGAAGATGATGTATTCGTCTCCGTCAAGCTTCACTTCAGTTCCAGCATATTTGCTGAAAATGATGCGGTCGCCAACCTTAACTTCAAGAGGAAGCTTCTGGCCGTTTTCTAAAACTTTTCCTGTGCCAACTGCTACAACTTCTCCCTCTTGAGGTTTCTCTTTTGCAGTGTCTGGAAGAACAATTCCTCCCCTTGTCTTTTCCTCCTGATTGATGACCTTCACCACGAGACGATCACCAAGCGGTTTTAAATTCATTCGAAAATCCCTCCCTATAATAATATCCTGTCTCGTATATTAGCACTCCTTGTCATTGAGTGCTAACCGAACGGCTTAGATATTAATTGCCCTACTTTTGAATCTCAAGGATAACTAGAAGCGTTTAGCCATGTTTATTCATGATATTATCCTATTAACTCTTAATTTCTATCTTTTTCTTACTTTTTTAATTTTAATAAGCGCTAAACCAGCGGCCATGAAGGATTGGGGGTTAAAAAAAGGTCGGAAATAAGGCCTCTTTTATACCCGTTATATGCAGCAGCTGCTATCATTACCCCATTGTCCGTACACCTTATTGCTGGTGGAATAAACACATTCCAGTCTTTCTTTCTCTGTAAAGCGTTTCGTAATCCTCGATTGGCAGCTACTCCCCCTGATATAGCAACTTTTCGTATGCCCGTCACTTCGACGGCTCGTTCCACTTTCGTCATCAAAGCCTCCACTGCCGCTTTCTGAAAAGAAGCGCAAAGATCAGCGATAGGAAGATCAACACTTTTTTCTTTCAAATCTTTTACCGCCCATAGTACCGCTGTCTTTAAGCCGCTGAAACTAAAGGCAATCTCGTCACTTGATCTTAAAGGAACGGGAAAGGAAAAGGCTTCGCTATTTCCCTTATGGGCAAGAGAATCGATAATAGGGCCTCCAGGATAACCAAGGCCCAATAGTTTGGCTACTTTATCATAAGCTTCTCCAGCAGCATCATCTCGCGTAGCTCCCAAGAGACTGTAGTTCCCAAAATCCTCTGCTAAAATTATTTCTGTATGCCCGCCAGAAACAATAAGACAGATGAAAGGGGGTTCCAGATCAGGAGAAGCAACTACATTCGCAAAAAGGTGCCCTTCAAGATGATTAACGCCCAATATGGGAAGATGCCATGTCTGAGCAAGAGCTTTGGCTGTCATAACCCCTACAAGAAGAGATCCCATAAGCCCTGGCCCGGCAGTTACTCCAATTAGTGACAGCTCCTGGGCAGGATCGCTAACTCCCGCATTTTCCAACGCTCTGTCGACCAAGGGAAGAATCGCCTCAAGATGTTTTCTCGAAGCAAATTCCGGAACTACACCGCCGAAGGGAGCATGATCCTTAATCTGGCTTGATATCAAATCAGCCTTAACATCCCTTTGTCCATCTAGTATTGAAACAGCCGTATCATCGCAGCTGCTCTCTATCCCTAATGTTAAAAATCGTCTTTCCACTCATTGTCACCTCTTTGGAACATTCAGCTCTCCAGAAAAATCACCCAATGAAATAAGAATATTCCGGCCCTTGGGAACATATTTTGCAGGCACGGAAAAAGCCAAGGTCCCCGTACTATCAGGGGGGAGCTCGCCAACGGCCATGAAATCTTTGCTCGTGAGTATATCGTCGTCAGTTACTTTATACTCACCGATTCGAATCATTTCTGGAGAAAAAGACCATCGTTTTATGGCTTTGTATCGCATGATAAAGAGCGCCCTGTTCTTTAGTTTTTTATCTGAATAATGGTTTGAATGCCATTTCAGCCATTCCGGTGCATTGGGATCTGAGGCAACAGCATGGGAAAGGGTGCCATCTACATATACAAATGCCGCCTGGGCACGAGACCCAATAACCATATCTCCCAACGCTGTTCCTTCAATCCATATAACAGTTGTTCGCTCGTCAATCTTCTCTTGCAGAGAGTTAGAAGCCCACCCCAAAGTTCCAGTCAGCCCCATTAACAGGATTGAAACCAGCAAAACCAGTTTCATTTTATTCCTTGTCATTATGTTCTCCTTCCTTAATCTATTCTTTATCCCTTCGCTTAAGAGCACCTCTAAGCCATTGCCACTCATGAAAATGAAAGGCCAGTGTCCCTCCCATATATATCAAAGCCCCCAGAAGCATGACTATGAAGAGCCAGCCGCATCTTAAAAGCAACCCTGCATCTACTGGATAAGGACATAGAGATTTAAACTTCCACACTGTAAAAGCCATAGCGCCTAAAACTATGGAAATACGAAGGGTCCATTTTACGCCTAAAATGTCAAGAGGGTGATTAATGCTTCGGGCAAGAAGATACCCTCCTGCAAATGATGAGAAAGTGAACCCCAGGGAAGTGGCAAGAGCAAGTCCAGCAAAGCCCATAGGTTTGACAAGAAGCAAACAGAATACAACGTTGGATACCACGCTTGAGAGAGTCACGAGCAACGCCGATCTTGGGTTGCTTTGAGCATAGAGCCCCCGAAGAAAAACTGTCGTACAGGCCATTCCCGGGAGCCCCCAGGCATACATGGCCAGAGCTATACCAGTAGCGTGCCATGCCCACGCATTAAAAGCCCCTCGATAAAATAACAGGTTAACTACTTCATCAGAAACCAGCACAAGACCTATTGTCACTGGAAGAATAACAAAAAGGGCAAATCTTACCGCATCTCGCATTGTTTCTCGAAATTCCTTTTCATCTCCAACTGCGCAGCGGGAAAGTTCAGGAAGGACTGCCTGGGAGATGGCAATGACAAAAAGCCCCAGAGGAAGCTGTATCACTCTGTTAGCATAATTCAGCACAGAAATAGCGCCATCCTGGAGAAAAGAACCTAATACGCGGCTGATGACAGGATTAATCTGATTCAATGAGAGACCAGCTGCATAAGGGAAAAAAAGTTTCATCATTTTCCGTAATTCAGGATCTCTTGAATTCGGTTTTTCCGGTAATAGCAGAACTCCATTCCAGGCGCTCCAAACCCATTGAAGCACCATCTGACAGACCCCTCCTGCTAAAACAGCTATAATGAGGGTCCATATTCCTAGCCGCGACGCAGCGAAAAAGAGAATCAGAAGATATACCACATTGCTCAGGGCAGGAGCAATGGCCGGTACAAAGAATGAATCAAGACTATTTAGAACACCCATGGCCAATGCCGCCAAAGACACCAGAATTAAAAAAGGGAACATCCATTGCGTCATGGAAATTGCAAGTGAAGCTTTGACAGAGTCAAAACCTGGCGCCATAATTTTAACAAGAAATGGTGACAGGATAACGCCCGCGAAAACGACAGCTGTTCCAGCTACAAGGAGAATCCATAAAGCCTGTCTTGCCAAGTGAGATGCCTTTTCTTTCCCTCTTTGAACCAGGGATTGAGAAAATACAGGGACAAAAGCCGCGGACAGGGCTCCCTCTGCCAGCATTTGCCGTGAAAGGTTGGCAAGGGTATAGGCAACATAGAAAGCATCAAGCTGGCTTGACGCTCCAAAAAGTGCCGCCGTTACTATTTCTCGGGCTAGTCCTAGAATTCTGCTAGCAAATGTACCAACCATCATGACCAGGGCATGGCGAACCATTCGGGAAACACGAGAGGACATATAATACGCCTCCTGAAATAATAAGAGAAATGAGGTGCTTCTTTGGGTACTATAACACTTTGGGGTATTGGCAACCCACTTTTCGGCGATGATGGCGTGGGACCCTTTATCGCAAAAGAGCTGCATAAAAAAAGGGCTCTACATCCGATCACTGCCATAGACTGCGAAACTATACCTGAAAATTATATTGCCCCATTAAAACGGAACCTCCCAAATCTGCTTTTGATCGTTGACGCTGCAGATATGAATCTTCCGCCGGGATCTGTCCGTCGTATTCCACTCCATATGGTGGAGAACGTTTCTTTTAGTACTCACGGCCTCCCATTAGGGATGCTTCTTGAAGATATCGCTCAGAAAATTACAATTATCTATATTGGCATACAGCCTTTCAGCCAGAACCTGGGTGAATCTTTGTCCCAGAAGGTTAAGGACGCTGCTGAAAAACTGATTCTCATACTTGAAAAACAGCATTTTGAAAAAATTCCTTTGCTTTACCAGGAAAATCTGTCTCCTAAATAAAATTTTCTTGCCACTTCGCTCTGAGCCACCTCATCAGGAGAGCCTTCTATAACAATCTCTCCCTGATGAATCAGATATGTTCGGTCTGTAATGGCCAGAGTATCGCGGACATTATGATCTGTGAGTAATATTCCATATCCCTTTGCCCGAAGGCTCAGAATGATCTGCTGGATGTCGTAGACTGCGATAGGATCAATCCCGCTAAAAGGCTCATCTAACAAGAGGAAATCTGGCATTATAGAAAGGCACCGGGCTATTTCCACCCGCCTTCGCTCGCCGCCGCTGAGCGCATACCCAGGAATAGAAGCAAGAGATGTTAGCCCTAATTCTTCCAGGATATGGGAGACCATGGTTTCTATTTCTTTTTGGGGTTTTCCCAGCTCCTGCAGCACGATCTCAATATTTTCTTTTACTGTGAGGTTCCTGAAGATAGAAGCCTCCTGAGGAAGGTATCCTACTCCTATCCGAGCTCGGCGAAACATAGGAAAGGGGGTAATGTCCTTTGAGTCAATCATTACGCGCCCCGAATCTGGCTTTATAAGCCCGACTATCATATAAAACGTAGTCGTTTTACCAGCGCCATTAGGACCAAGAAGTCCTACGATTTCACCCATATGCACATCAAGATCCACTGATGAAACTACAGTTCTCCCTTTAAAGGCCTTACAAACCTTTCTGGCTTTAAGCGTCTTTGCGCCCATTATTGCTTTTTCCCTTCCTTATCCTGGATCTGAATTGTTATTTGTGGTTTTCCAGAAGCCAATATTTTCCCTGATTGAGGGGAATAAAGTATCTCTTCTGCTCTAAGGGTTCGTTCTGGCTGTACCGCAAGAGCATTCCCCCATACTTTTATATTATCCTGGGCCTTAGAATAAACCGCATTAGAGCCAGTTATACGTGTCTTCTGCCCATCTGTTTCTGTAATAACAATGACCACATCGCCTGACGCCTGTATGTCAGTGGTTTCCCCGTTAGAGATGTTCCCTTTAACAGTAGAAGCGGAAAGGAACATTTTTTGTTTCGTGTCTTCAAACTTTTTTACTTTTTTCGCAATGAAACTGCTTTCACTGACTTCCAATTCCTGGGCATCTATTATGCGTGCCCCCAAATATCCAGAAACATTTTCCCGAAGGGAGTATCTGCCTCCATTTGAAAGATGTCCTTCTAAAAAGACACTCGTAAGGTCAACAGGTTCGTTCTCCCATTTTCCAAAGATGTGAACCCCCCCAGATAAAATTACATGTCCCGTCTGGGAATTGCCTTCTCCCATTGGTGCTGTTATCTCTAACTCCATCCTCTGAATTCGCACATTGCCTTCGGCTGTAAAATCCCCCGTTCTGGAGTGATACACCATGGTATCAGCTGTTACATGAGCTTCTATTCCCCATAGGGCTCCTGCATAGATAAAAAGAAAGGCAATAACAGCACAAGCTCTCACATGCCTCAGGCCTTTTTTCATTAAGCTACACCACCCATAAAAAAATATGGTGTTAAAAACACCGTCGCTATTCTACCTTATATCAGTCACTGGAAGAAGACCTCTGTCTGGTGCTCTTCTCTTCTTTAAACTCCCACTCCAGCGCCTCTACTGCGTCATCCACATAAGATGCTGCTACCACGCAGGTTACAAAACACTCAGTCGCCAAAATCATATCGATATTGATTTCTCTGTGAGCTAGAGCTGAAAAAACCCTTGATGGAACTTTAGGGTCAAAATCCTGTGGGAAAACCGATACTTTGGCTATTTCAGTGTCAAAGGTCACACCTTGAGCGCCAATTTCCATAGAAACGGCACGACAAACTCGTATTGCCCCTTCAATTCCACTTTTCTGCACAAGGAAGGCTATATCGTTCACCTGCCCCCTCATTACGCTCTGTACAATCATTTCAACCTTAATATCCGCATCAGCAAGGGCTGCAAAAAGGGAAGCAGCTATGCCAGGGATGTCTGGTACTCCAAGCAAAGCGACCTTAGCCACATCCAAATTTTTCACAACTTGCCTGTTTGGCTTGTTCTCGTCTCTCTTCGTCATCTTAAAAATACCCTCCCTTCATTGTCAACAGCCTAAAAGATGCTCAAGCCTTCGCGATCTTCCCTCAATACGAAAAAGCGCGACCGGATACCATGTCGAGAAAAAATCGAACACATAAGTTTGGCAATATCTCCTGCCAATCCCCTGGCAAAAGCAATCATACTCGGGCCAGAACCGCTAATAGCCACTCCCGAACAATTTGGTGCATTTGAAAGCTCCCTTAATATTTCTTCTCCCCCAGGAAAAAGGCGGGCCCTAAAGGGCTGATGGAGGCGATCACCCATAGCCCAGGGAAGATTGCTCCAGTTTCCTGTACTCCATGAAGCCGCAAGAAGAGCAGCTCGGCTTATATTATAAACAGCATCTTTCAAAAAAACTTTCGTCGGGAGTGCTTCTCGTGCACTCTGAGTACTCACCCGAACTTCAGGCACTGCGACAACAGCCACCATGTCCTCAGGTAAAGGCGGCATTTTTACAAAGCGGATAATTCCTCCATCCACTCCACTGACAACCATCCCTCCCATACAGCACGGAACAACATTATCAGGGTGCCCCTCTAACTCTACCATAAGAGATAAAAGTTCATCCTTTTGAAGGGAATTTTCCCGTAATGTGTTTGCTATGGCAACACCTGCCACAATGGCCGTGGAGGAACTGCCAAGCCCCCGAGCCATAGGAATGGCGTTAAGAGAACACAAATCCAGACCCGGGGGATCAATCCCCCATTTGTTGCAGGCAAATTCATAACTCTGGATAAGAGCGTTGTTCTCTCTACCGAGTTCACCGCTCCCTTCTCCTATTATTTCAAGAACATAGGACCCCTTTTTTAAAAAAGCTCGCACATCAAAAAAGTTATACAGGGACAATCCCAGTCCCAACGTATCAAAACCTGATCCCAGATTAGCGCTGGAAGCCGGCACCTTCACCCTAAAGAGCCTCATAATCCTAAAACTCCTTTCAGAGCTTCCAACGTTCCCTCTGCTGAAATTGGCCCTGGTAAACCCTGAAGAGGGCTGTCAGGATCTTTCAATCCATTCCCTGTCAGAATAAGGACAATTCGCAATCCTTCAGATAATTTGCCAGCCCTCTTCTGTTTCAAGAGAAAGGCAAGAGGGGCACAAGAAGCAGGTTCTGCAAATACTCCATCCTGAGATGCCAATTCTCTTTGTGCCTCAAGAATCTCTGTGTCTGTTACAGCATCAAACTTCCCATTACTCATTTCTATTGCCCGAACGGCCTTCTCAGCATTCACTGGGTTTCCAATGCGAATCGCAGTTGCAACTGTTTCTGGTTTTTCTACTATCCGTCCAAGCACAAGGGGAGCGGCCCCCTCAGCCTGAACACCCATAAGGCGCGGCATCGAGTCAATCTTTCCTATTTCTTTGTAGTATTCCAGTCCTGCTGCATATGCACTAATATTTCCCGCATTCCCCACTGGCAACACAATCCAGTCAGGAGCTTTTTGCAACTCATCACAAATTTCCCATGCAGCAGATCTCTGCCCCCAGAGGCGATAGGGATTTATAGAGTTTACAAGAGTTATTTTTTTCGAAAGAGCTGCTTCTCGGGCCAGCTGTAATGCCTCATCAAAATTTCCCTTGACGGCGACAACCTTTGCCCCATAAATCAAGGCCTGTGTTAATTTTCCTAAAGCAACTTTTCCTGCGGGGAGTAAAACAAAGCAGGCCAAACCAGCAGAAGCAGCATAAGCAGCTGCAGAGGCAGATGTATTACCAGTAGAAGCGCATATAACCGCCGTTGTTTTTTCTTCAAGGGCTTTTGCGACAGCCATGACCATACCCCTGTCTTTAAAAGATCCCGTTGGGTTTAAGCCGTCAAACTTGGCCCAAAGTTCCACTTTTAATTCACGACTTAGATTTTTTAAGTGAATAAGAGGAGTGTCACCTTCCATGAGCGTTATACGGGGTGTCGCCCTTGTTAAGGGCAAATCTTTTTCGTATCGATGCAATATACCCTGCCTTGCCATTTCCTTACCTCCCAAAAATAAAAAGGCCCACATCTCTCCTTAATTTGGAGACGATGTGGGCTCACTCGCGGTTCCACTCCATTTCCGGACATGCCGGCTCTCTTTCCGCTATAGGGGCGGCTTCCCTGTGCCTTATCCCTCTGGCTTCGACACCTGCTCCGAGGTGGTCTTCATCCTGTCTTTCCGTGAAAAGCTCTCAGCCCGTGGCTTTTCTTCTCTGTTTCGGACGGGGACAAAACTACTCTCCTCTTCATCGCTTGCTACAAATCATTCGTATTTGAGGCAACTTTATATAATTACTTTACATGTCTGTCAAGAGCTGCACAGAATTTAATCTGAATAGTCTCCCCCATCCTTTAGAGAATGTCCCGGAGCTCGATCTTCTGTATAATCTGATCTTTTTCCCAAAATAGCCTGCTCGGGGGCGCCATTATGATCAGAGCGTTTTGCAATAACCTCGAGCACCCTGTCTGCTGAGTCCACAGCGTTAAAGGCTTTGATAAAGCGGCTGGCCCATTCCTCTGTTTCGTCGATAATACGGCCAATGATTTCAGGGGATTCCTCTAAGATCACGTTTCCTAGCGGAAGATTCGCTTTTTTATAGTTCCCATCTTTTCTGCTGTAGCTCTGACTGTCACACCACTCTACAATTTTCTGCCATGTCTTTTCTGAAACGCCGCGATGGGGTTCTTTAACATATGAACCGTTCTCTGCTATGGCATTTCCCGTATCAGAATCCATTTTTATCCCAAAGACAATATTCTGAAAAAGGGTTGCGACGTTCCCCTTATTGATTCCAAAATTAGCGAATTTAGCCACCTTCTCAATGGGAGTTCCTGAAATACCGTGCTGGGCTATAGAAACACCAAAGGGGCGAATAACATGAGCAATGTCCTGGGTACGCTGAAGATCAATTCCTTCCTGCTGTCCTGTATCGTACGTTCCATGAAGGCTTCCATTGGAAATAGCTAGAAGGTCAGGGAATATTCCCCATGAATTAAGTCCACCAATGAAGAATTGAGCCTCTTCAACTGTGGTTAATTCCCCTGGTCCCTTTATCTCGCCCACTTCTACTTCCAGTCCCAGATAGGGAGGAATGTGCATGGCTATGTCCCGAGTGAAGCAGAGGTTTTCCCAATCCGGCATATGGGAAGCATCTATAGCTACAGACGTCCAGCCTTTTTGAATCACAGATGGAAGATGCCCCACCGCTTTAAATAGATCCTTTTCAGACTTAATGGCATAATGGTCGACGTGAAGGCCAAAAACGATACCATGCCCTAATTCAGCGGAAGTTTTCACCGCATACTCGGGAAGATTATCAAAATTACCAGCGCAGTATGTTGATTCCGACTTTGCGATCTCAATAAATACAGCGGCATTTAATTTTTGAGCTGCTTTGAATACCCCTTTTATAGTTAGCGGATTTCTTGCATTAACTGCAAGGATGATAGCATTAGCTTCCCGAAAAGCCCTGACAATGTCCCGTCCGCTTACTAAGCCTACTTCTTCATTTTCCCATAAAGCCTGAACATTCAGGGGACGTTTCTTCAGCATCTCTTTATATGAGGCGCTGTTTTTTCTCATTTATTGTCACGCTCCTTGTATAATTTCATTTATCTTTTAATCTGGAATAAAGGAATCTACAGATGACATGCAATATAATACACTATACCATAAGGTTTCCAGCTAAAAAAAGAGAGGACATCTTAATAAGATGTCCTCTCTACAGACAAGTAGAACCTTTAACGAAGACCGCTCCACATAATCATGACGATAGCGATAGGAGCTAAAAAACGCAGTATTAAAAGCCATGGCGACATTAGCGCAAAATTGAGTCTGCCCTTATTAGAGATATCATCTTTAATTCTATCTGTTACAACCCACCCTACAAAAAGGCAAATCAGAAGACCGCCTGTAGTTAAAAGGATATTGTTGCACATCCAATCCATGGCATCGAGAAAACTTTTACCAAAGAGATTGATAGGGTAAGCCCCCTGGGACAGGGCTGATGGAACCCCAAAAAGAAAAATAGCCGTCCCCATAAGGAGTGAACTCTTCCCTCTGCTCCAGCCCAGTTCATCTTTACAGTAAGAAACAACAACCTCAAAAAGTGATACTGACGAGGTAAGGGCAGCTATAAAGAGAAGTACAAAAAAGAGCGCCGACCAAACCATGCCGCCCCACATCTTCGAAAAAACGGCTGGTAAGGTAATAAAAGTGAGGCCTGGCCCTGCTCCTGCATCGATACCAAAAGCAAAAACAGTAGGGAAGATTATTAATCCCGCAAGAAAAGCAACAAGGGTATCAAGAAAAGTAACTGTGACAACTGACTTTGGGATATTTTCATTCTTCCCAATATAGCTGCCAAACGTGATGAGGATTCCCATACCAAGTGAGAGAGAGTAAAAAGCCTGTCCAAGAGCATCTATAATAGTGCTTCCGGTGACTTTCGAAAAGTCTGGTTTAAGATAAAAAGCAATGCCTTTTGATGCTCCAGGAAGTGTCAAAGCCCTGGTAACAAGAACAAGCAGGACAATAAAAAGCCCAGGCATTAGAATTTTACTGGCACGCTCAATACCTTGCCCAACTCCTTTATACACTACAAGAACAACCATAAGCATAAAAACAAAAAAGCCAGGAGAACTTGAGTGGGATTGGCGATAAAGCCTAAAAAGGAATCCTGAGCAGCTGATGTATCATGAAGCGACATGAGACCTGTGAAAGACTTAAAAATATAAGCAAAGGTCCACCCTCCGATGACAGCATAATAAGAGAGGATAATAAAAGCCACAGCCAGCCCCATCCAACCAACGAGAGGCCATACTCCACCTTTGAGCTCCCTGAAAGCCCCTACTGCATTCTTTTTTGCCGCGCGCCCGATGGCAAACTCTGCCAACATTACCGATGCCCCAATAGTAAATGCCAAAGCGATATATATCACTAGAAAGGCAGCCCCACCATTTTTCCCCGTAATGTAGGGAAAGCGCCAAATATTACCAAGACCAATTGCCGACCCCGCTGAAGCGAGTAGAAAGCCAATTCGACTTCCCCACTGCTCCCTTTCCATTTTTTCCTGTTTCATATAAAAATCCCTCCCTGAATATTGTTTGTATGTTCAAAACAAAAAACTCTACACGAAAATTCCCTTTACTTCTTTAAATGTTTAACTTTTTAAAAAATTAGTGTGATTGAATGGATGTATAAAAAAAGGGGTCGAACCCTGAAAGGGCCGACCCCCGAAAAGTCTGCTGGCTAAAAATCAAACGCCAGTAGGCACTCCGGAAGAGGACCCGCAGCTAATAATGACTAGAAGTATAATTATTATGTTAATTAATATATTTAGATTGACATTCACTGCTTTCCCCTCCTTGCCTCTGGTGTATTCTGTATCCTTAAAAGTGACGACATTCTACATATTATTTTTAAACTTGTCAAATTTTATTTTATTAAATATTTCAGAATTCTATCCCAAAAAGTATTTCTGAAAGAAGTCTTGACTTTCAAATTGATCATCTCGCCGCCCTGAAAAGGAAAGGGGGTTGCAGTTTCATAAAGACCATGATAATATACCCTTCGCTGCGTAAGATGCAGATGATATTGGGGAATGGTGCAACGGCAGCACGCCTGACTCTGGATCAGGTAATCCTGGTTCGAATCCAGGTTCCCCAGCCAGAAAACAAGGCCCCATCGACTAGCGGCCGAGGTCATCACCCTCTCAAGGTGGAGACACGGGTTCGAATCCCGTTGGGGCTGCCATAATAAATGCAAGAGGCCAGGTTCTACCTGGCCTCTTTTGTATTTACTCCATCCTAAAAAGTAACACGAGAAGAAAAAATCATCTACTCTACTTCTTCTTTCAGCCTCTCTTCCCAGGTAATAAACGAGTGGTAATAAATTTCGTCGCCATCATCAATACCACGGGTAATTTCTGTTATATGGGTATGGGCGGCACCAACCTGTTCAAGCACATATTTCACAGCAACCTCAGGCATGCTGTGCTCACCACAAGTATATATGTCAAGAGCCATATATTGTGCTTCAGGCCACGTATGAACAGATAGATGCGATTCGCTGATAACCACAACGCCGCTCACTCCATTGGGAGGGAATCGATGAAAGGACACGGACCAGACTTGGGTATTCGCTCTCTTCGCTGCTTCCACTAGGATTTCCTGCAAACGTTCAACTTGTCCGATAACGCCCCCACACCCTGAAGCCTCAACAATAAAGTGGTAACCCTTCGGTGACATTTACCCTCCTCCTCTTTATACAAACAAAATAGCCATTGGGCCAAGTGGAACAAGTATAGTACAAAAGAACATCAAAACACAAAAAAGAAAATATAAAAATATTGGAAACTTCAAACAGGCCTTAAAAGGAAAAAAGCAGCTGCGCAGTGCAGCTGCTTTAAATATTCTGGTGGAGCTAAGGGGGCTCGAACCCCTGACCTCTTGAATGCCATTCAAGCGCTCTCCCAGCTGAGCTATAGCCCCTCATTGCGAAACGTGAGTATTATAAGTAGCAGTGACAGTTCTGTCAACCTCCGAAATGGCCATTCTCTGCTTTCTATACAAAAAGAGTCCTAAGCACGATTGCCCTCCTGTAGAAGGGATGAGAGAATAATTATATATCACGTTGAAAAGGAGTTCTGACTATGGCACGTAAAAAGACAACAACAGCCTTATGGTGTATCTCCTCTATCATATTCCTATTGATATTTCAGGCTATTCCCGCTGAAGCCATAAGCAGGGGAATAATGGCCGAAGCAATCATCGAATCTCTGGCTATCCCAAGATGGACAGGAGAAGAACATTTCTCAGATGTGCCAGAAAACCACCCTGCATTCCCAGCTGTAGAAACAGCACGGGCATATGGCATTATCTTCCCAGGAGAACGATTCCATCCAGATCTAGAAGCGACTCGCATGGAAGCATTGCTTTTCGCCTTCAAAGCCATGGGTTGGTCTCACGAGGCAAGACTCATTAACTTTCTTGTCCCTAAGAATAATCCGCAGATACCTGAGTATATGATCCCATACCTAACTTTGGGAAAAGCATGTACTCCTTGTGCTCCTGAAGTTTTTCTATCTGATCCCCTGGAAAATCTAAACCCCCAGGATCTTCAAGAGCTAAAAGACTGGCTTATACAATGTCGACGTTCTATTAGTTGGGATCAGACTTTTCATGGAGAATACGCTTCCCTACGGGTCTGCCGTGAGAAAATTGGCACTCCGCCAAGTTCCTGGGCTATATTCATAAAGGAGTTCCAGGATAAAGAAAATGCCCTGTCCCTCCAAAAGAATTTATCAGAACAGGGTTTGTCGGCTTTTATGGCAAATACTGAATGTGCTTATGCTGTTTATGTTGGACCATACACAAATTATGTTAAAGCATGGGAAGTTCTCGCTAGAATACCCGCTGATCTGGCTGGACAAGTTGTTCCCTATAGCGAACAGGGAGGCAACGCGCTCTTCTGGGCTGCCATACAGATAAAGGACGAGCAATCTCCTTTTATTGTTACCGCCCATTCTTTAGGAAAATATATTCTCCCCCTAAGTCAAATGAATAAAGAGTTAAAAGCTGAAGGAGCTATAAATGGAGGTTTTTTTACAAAAGGGAAACCAATAGGAACGCTATTAATCAATGGCATTCCCCTCTTTCCTTCATATGAAAGGCGTTCCGCTGTGGGCTGGACTGCCAAGGGTAAAGCTCTCTTCGGAAGTGGCGAGTTTCGAGCCGTACTACGAAAAAATGACCGTATTGCGCCTATCGGCTCTTTAAACACTTTTCCGTCACAAAACGGTTTGGCTCTTTTCTCCCCGGAAGCTGGCGCCCTTCCCCGTCCTTTGCAATCTGACGCCGAGGCATTCTTACTTCAGCAAGGGGCCGTGAAAAAATTAAATCGAGGGGACAAAGCTCGGCGAATCGTGCCGGAAGGACATGTTCTTCTTGCTGCAAGGGGATATGGCATACAGATAGTTAATTCTCTGCTGGAACATGGGAATCCCCTCTCAATAGAAGTACAATGGAGAGATTCAGCAATGCGGGAAGCCATATTTGCCCTGCAGGGCGGCCCTATGCTTTTATTGGATGGACAACTTCAAACTAAAAATGAAGGGTTTTCAAAAGGTTTCCGAGAACGTAGACATCCTCGAACCCTTGTTGGCACTGATGGGAAGGCGCTCTGGTGGATTGTAGTAGATGGCCGAGACCCCTGGCACAGCAATGGAGTTACCCTTATGGAGGCAAGCCAGCTTGCACATAACCTAGGTCTCTCGACAGTACTAAATCTTGATGGTGGCGGTTCCTCCCAACTCCTGTGGAAAGGAGAAATCGTCAATGCCATTCCTGGAGGGAAGGAACGCCCTCTCCCTTACGGAATTTTCTTTGGCTCCAGAGAATGAAGCCTTACTTCTGTTTGTGGTATGGCCATAGGGATATTTGCCTCATCAAAAGCCTCTTTCACCCTCAGGCGATATTCCCTGGATAATGCCCACTGATCTCCTGGTGTCGTATCAAAAAGTGTTCTCAAAACCATGGAGCTGTCAAGAAAATCAAGAATACCCTGAACTGTGGGAGAGCCTATAAAAAGAGAGGAGTTTTCCCGCTGAAGTGTATGTGCTGTCTCTTCCATTATTTTCATTGCTTTCCGTACATCTGAATCGAAAGGAACTCGGATCTTGATCGCGGCGCGAGACCAGTTTTTAGTATAATTTGTAACGCCATTGATGCTTCCATTAGGAATAATAATGAGATTTCCATCAATATCGCGTAAATGGGTGGTGCGAAGAGTCAGTTTTTCTACTGTCCCACCTCCCATAGATGTATTTATCCAATCTCCCACTCCGTAATGGTCTTCTAAAACAACAAAAATACCATTTAAGAAATCACGAATAATATTCTGTGCAGCCATGGATATTCCCAAGCCCGCCAAGCCGACACCGGTCAAGATCGGAGTTATGTTGACACCAAAACTGCCAATGAGACTCAACACAAAAATAACGGCAATAAGCCACTTCACCACATTTAGAGTTATTCCTTTCAGTGTTTCGATCCGCTGTAGCGCCGCTGGCCTGCTTCCGTTTTTTCCGTTTTTCACCAGCCGCTTATGGAGCAGGTCAAAACCACGTGAGGTTGTCAAAGAAACTACTTTATTTACAATAATCCAGACAATAACAATCCCAATGGCAATGGCGATTTGATGAGCGAAGGGGAATGCCATTTTTAACTTATCCATCTTTTACTCTCCCGTAAGCCTGTTAAACTTTTGTTTTATCTTCAATGGTAAGGTCTGGTCGGTATTTGTTTACAATACACTGAAAGATCTCCCATTGATCACTTCGGAAGGGAATTTGCCATCCTTTCCCATCCTCTTTAAAAAAACGCGCATAGAATAAATTTTTTTTGCGGAGAATTGCGACAGACTGAACAGTTTCCCAAGGTAATACTTCTTGCCTTTTCTTCCCCCAGACTGTCCGGGCGTAAATTACCCCTTCTGAAGAAATACTCATCGAATTGTTGATCCCACCCATGGAAAGGCAAACTATCCCCACCAGAACATAGGGGAACATAAGCATAAGCCCCTTTATTTTCATAGAAAAAAGTTTGGCCATGCCTATAGCTAAAATAAGAAATCCCACAACGAAGGTTATCCCGCGCATCCATTTGGGAAAGGCGAAGCCAGATGTCAAGATGCTGGTTTCTTCAAGGGGAGGTTCGTTATTGAAACAAGAAGTCTTACTCAAACATTGAGGCGCTTTGTCAAACATTTTCACCATATCTCCCGCCTTGCGTCTAAACTATTTTAATCTGGGGCTGACGGATAAGGAATAGGAACATACTGTACAGATGGCCTTCCTATCCCCGACTGAGGATAGAGTTTCATAATATTGCAAACTTGAGAAGATAGATCTGTATTCACGGGCAAGCCGAGGGCTTGGGCTTCCTCTGCCGTAATCGGATAATCATGGGTCCATCGGCCTTCGGTCAGCACTAAAGCCAATTCTGTTGCTTTTTCATCACCCATTCGGTCTTTTAACAGATTGAACACAAAAGAGCGGGTCTGCTTTACAGCCTTCCGGCTCACGTCAGCAAGGATGAGAGTCGTATCCTCCACCTCTGATACAGGTTTCTCTTCTACGGCTCTGAGAATAGAGGCTGCCGGATATTGCCCTATCTGCGGATCTACAGGGCCAAGCACTGCATGTTTATCCATAAGAATTTCGTCTGCGGCAAGGGCTATGAGAGTGCCGCCAGACATAGCGTAATGGGGAACAACCACTGTAACCTTTGCTGGATGCTTCTTCAATGCATAAGCTATCTGCTCCGCAGCGAGGAGCAATCCCCCCGGGGTGTGTATAATAAGATCGATAGGGGTTCCTTCAGAGGTAAGGCGAATGGCCCTCAATACTTCCTCAGAATCTTCAATGTTGATGAAGTTGCGTGAGAACATCCCAAAAAAACCAACGCTCTCCTGACGATGGATAAGGGTTATGATCCTCGTCTTTCTGCGTTTTTCGCAGGCCCTTAGCGCGGTAATTCTTCGCCAATGTAAGATCTGCTGCCTCAATTGGGGGTAAATAAAAAAGAAGATGAACAATAAAAACCACGAATTAGAACTTCCCATGGGACACCTCCTTCATTATTTTAAGAAGAACCGTGCATGTTATTGTACAGGGGATGAAACGCTCTGTCAGCAGGAGAAAAAACAAAGGGGTTATTTTTTATGAAAGAAGGCGGCTCTAAACCGCCGCCTTCTTTTCTTTTTTCCTTTTTTGAGGTTTTGTACACTCAAAAGTCATTTCACCTTTGTCCTCATCAATAGAGACGAGACTTCCCTTCTTGATCTTGCCTTCAAGCAGCATGTCTGCCATCCGGTCTTCTATAAGCTGCTGAATTTTTCGCCGCAAGGGTCTGGCACCATATCTTGGGTTATAACCCTTTTCGAGAATAAACGCTTTTGCCTCTTCGCTAACCTTAATATCTATATCTTGATAACGCAACCGTTCCCTTACGTCGGATAACATGATATCAACGATAACAAGCATTTCCTTTTTGCTCAGAGGCCTGAAAACCACCATCTCATCTACTCGATTAATAAATTCAGGGCGAAATGTTTTTTGCACCGCATCCAAAATATCAGATTTAGTTTTATCCCAATCGAAATAACCATCCGCTTCTCCTGATATTGAGAATCCAAGGGATGTCCCTTTGACCCAATCTTTGGCCCCAATATTGCTGGTCATAATAATAACAGCATTCCTGAAGTCAACTGTATGACCCTGACCATCTGTAAGCCGACCATCTTCCAGAATTTGAAGCAAGATATTGAAAACGTCCTCATGGGCCTTTTCTATTTCATCAAACAACACTACTGAATAAGGACGTCGACGAATGGCCTCCGTAAGCTTTCCACCTTCATCGTACCCCACATACCCAGGAGGGGCCCCTATCAGTTTTCCTACTTCATGGCGTTCCATAAACTCGCTCATGTCAAGACGGATCATGGCGTCTTCGCTGCCAAAGAGAAAATCTGCCAATCTTCTGGCTAACTCAGTTTTACCGACGCCTGTGGGTCCTAAGAAAAGAAAACTGCCCACGGGACGACGGGGGTCTTTCATGCCGCTCCTCGCTCTACGTATAGCTCTGGCAACGGCACTAACCGCCTCTTCCTGGCCAATAAGCCGGCAATGTATCTCTTCCTCCATCCTAAGCAGTCGCTGGGTTTCTTCTTCTGTCAACTGAGTTACTGGAATATTCGTCCACTCGCTCACTATAGTGGCAATATCATCAAAAGAAACGAGAGGTTTCTCTTGATATCGCCTGGACTGCCAATCTTTTTTCTTCTCTTCGAGTTCCTCCGATATCTTCCGTTCAGTATCTCGTAAACGAGCAGCTTTTTCAAATTCCTGAGAGGTTACGGCAGCCTCTTTTTCTTTTCGAACCTCTTCAAGATCATGTTCTATATCTTTAAGATTTGCGGGAATCTCCATGGTTTTCAAGCGAGCTCGGGCAGCTGCTTCATCGATCAGGTCAATCGCCTTATCGGGAAGAAAACGCTCTGTAATATATCTTGATGAAAGGCGAGCGGCAGCGACAAGGGCATCGTCTGATATCTTTACCCTGTGATGGGACTCATATCGATCTCTGAGTCCCTCAAGTATGCTAATCGTATCGTCTACCGAGGGTTCCTCAACCATTACTGGCTGAAAGCGCCGTTCAAGGGCTGCGTCTTTTTCTATATATTTACGATATTCATCTAATGTAGTAGCGCCAATGACCTGAAACTCACCTCGCGATAAACTTGGCTTGAGTATATTGGCAGCATCCACAGCTCCCTCTGCGCCACCGGCACCGATTATGGAGTGAATCTCATCGATAAAGATGATAACATCCCCTGTTTCTCGAAGTTCTTTTAAGAGCTTTCTCATCCTCTCTTCGAATTCGCCGCGGTATTTTGTTCCGGCTACGAGATTTCCTATGTTCAGCTGAACTATTTTTTTCCCTCTCAAAATTTCAGCAATATTACCATCTTGAATCTTCTGTGCCAGTCCTTCCACTATTGCAGTTTTCCCTACTCCAGGATCCCCAAGAAGGACCGGGTTGTTTTTGGTTCGTCTGGCAAGAATTTGTATCACTCGCTGAATTTCTTTGTCTCGGCCTATAACGGGGTCAAGTTCGTCTTTTCGACTCTTTTCTGAAAGATCTATACCTAGCTGATCGAGAGTAGGGGTCTTGGAGTGCAGGCTCCTTTGCCCTTCGCCGGATAGATCTGGCTGTACCCCCCTATCTGCTTCGTTATTTGCTATGAAACGGCTTATTTCCCGCTGAACAATAACAGTATCTACACCTGAAGACAGAAGGATCTGAGCTGCCACACCTTCCCCTTCGGCCAAGAGACCGAGAAGCACATGCTCTGTGCCTACATAGTTAACTCCCATATTCCGAGCTTCTTTAATGGCAAGATCAAGCACTCGTTTTGCTCGTGGGCTCAACGGAAGATCAATAGGCTTTAATATAGGCTGTCCCTTTCCTACGAGTTCTTCTGTTTGCCGACGGACTTCCTGAAAGTTCACGCCAAGTGAATTGAGAACCTGAGCAGCGACACCCTCTCCTTCTACGAGAAGGCCAAGAAGGATATGCTCTGTTCCGATTACGTCGTGCCCCATCCGAAGAGCCTCTCTATGGGCAAGCTGAACTACTTTTTTGCCCCGTTCCGTAAAAAACTGCCACATGGTTTTCCACCCTTTCAAATAATGCTCTTATGCAAGGGCCAGACCTCGAAGCATTCGTTTTAAGATCTCGGCCTGCAAAGCATTTCGCTTGTAAGGAGATACATCGAAATCAGAGCTGGCCACTTCATCTAAAAACCTCATCGCCACTTCTATCACGAGACGTTCTCTCGCAGAAAGAAGCTCTCTGTCCTGAAGGGCAGCTAAAAGACGTTTTGCATCCTGTTCACTTACAGCATTACCCACTATATCTTCAATATGACTTATCTTTTCTTCCGGCACATCGTAACAGATACGAACTATGCGGATATAACCATGTCCCCCACGCTGGCTTTCTACTATATATCCTCTTTCAGGAGTGAAACGGCTTCTTAAAACGTAGTTGATCTGACTCGGGACACAACCGAAGAATTCCGCAAGGTCTTTACGTCGTAAAGAAATAGCTTCTTCTTCCATTTCTTCTTGAAAAAGCTTATTAATATAATCTTCAATAACCTCAGTCAGGCTCGACATAACACAAACCTCCTACCCTGAATCGTTGGTGTTCTTATTGTAGAGAATTGGTCAATATTAGTCAAGGTTGTTTCAGAATTAGGGGGGATAGATTATTTTTTGCCTACTTGGTTCTCTTCTCCGCTGCGTATACGTTTTATGTTCTCTTTGTGGCGGACAAGAGCCAGAAAAGCCATGGAGAGAACTGCCAAAACATGAGAAGAATCCATTTTAAGGGTTATGAAAATAAGGGGAAGGCTGAAAAGAGATGCTATTGAAGCCACAGACACATACCTTGAAATTTTCAAGGTTCCATACCATATTATGCCAGCTGCCAAAGCAGCATAGGAGCTATAGGGAGGTATCATAAAGAAAACCACACCAAAGGTCGTCGCCACACCCTTGCCGCCTTTGCCTTTAAGCCATATGGGGAAATTATGCCCGCATACACTAGCAAATGCCATTAGAGCGAGAAGCGAGGAGCCTTCCACTTTCATAGATCTTGCTAAAACAAGCACCATTCCGCCTTTAATCATATCTATAATCGTCACGATAATTGCCCATTTTTTCCCCATCCGACGTCCAACATTAGTGGCGCCTATGTTCCCAGAACCAAATGTGCGGATATCTTCACCACAAAATAATTTAACAAAGACATATCCTGTGGGGAAAGATCCTGCTAAATATGCAATTAGAATCCACATCCAGTTTGTCATTGTTACCTCCTTAGAACAAATGCATCCACAACAACAGCACCCTTTTTCTTTACAAAAACAGGGTTTATTTCCAATTGAACAAGCCTAGTTTCAGTACACGCCAATCTTGAAAGGCTGGCCACCATTTTAGCAAATGCCGCCACATCATAACCAGGGCGCCCCCAAACCCCGCGTAAAAGAGAGTATCCCTTCAATTCTCTAATCATCGCCATAGCACTTTCTTCGTCCACAGGAGCAACTCTCATGACAAAATCCCGAACGGCACTCGCGTATATACCTCCGAGGCCAACAGATAGTACCGCTCCAAAGACAGTATCCCGTTTGATCGCAACAGTACACTCTATACCGTCCTCGAGCATCTCCTGAACAAGTACCCCCCTGATATCCGCTGCTGGGTTAGCCAGTCTGGCTTTTTCCAAGGTGCGGCCATAGGCATTTCTAAGTTCCTCTTCCCCTCTCAAATTTAATGCTATTATTCGGGCTTCACTTTTATGGACGATATTCGGAGACATCACCTTGAGGGCAACTGGATAGCCAATAGTTTCTGCTGTTTCAATAGCTTCTTCCAATGAGTGGCACAAATATTCTTTGGTAATATCTATATTGTGAAAAGCAAGAAGTCGTTTCGCATCATATTCTGTCATGCTTTGGGGGAGGTCAGGGAGTCCTTCTTTCTCTTCCGCCACAGCACACTCCTCACAACTTACAGGCATTGATGCTTCAAGAGAAGGGATGCCGACACTCAAGCCCGCTAAGGCTCGAGCACATCGTCTTGGGCTGGTAAAAAAGGGAATACCTTCTTCCTTTAACATTTCCCTCACTTCTTCTTCCTCTATGCCTCCCATAGAACAACACACCACCGGGTGCTTTCTATCCCTGACCACATCAAGCAACGCTGCCATAATATTTCGCACTTCTTCTCCCCGGCTTTCTGTTAAAACAGCAGCTATTATGTCCAAATTGGGAGAGTTCATCAGACGTCGGAGCAGGTAGGTTACATATTCTGCCCCCTCCATTCCAAGGGAAGCCAAATCGATAGGGTTATTTACATAAACATCAGAAGGGAGGCTTTTTTTCAGCTCTCTTTGAAGATCTTCGGGAACTGATGGCACCTTCAGCCCCTCTTCAAAACAATTATCAGAAAAGGCAATGCCTGCTCCTCGGGAAGGAGAAACAATGATAGTTTTTCGCCCAGCAGGGGGGAGGAAGGAATTATAGACACAGGCCAGGTCTATTATTTCATCTGTGTCACGCAGGGGAAGAATTCCAAACTGCTTAAATGCAGCACTCCAAATTGCCGCATTCCCTGCACCAGCCGATACATGACTTGAAATAGCCTGGCGAGATGAAACATTCTGCCCGGCTTTAAGAACTCCAAGGCGTACTCCCCTCAGATTGGCTTCACGAGCCATTCTTAAAAAAGCTACTCCGTCACGCAATCCCTCCAGACAGAAAAGCATTAACTTTACACAAGGATCATTTAGAATCCATGTTCCAACCTCAGCCAAATCTATATCTGATGTCCCACCTGTTGTTATCACATATCGAAAGCCTGTCCCTGCTAATCGAGCAGCAGAAGCAACAGCAAAGCCCAAATCCCCACTTTGCGAAATAAGCGCTACTTTCTCGTATTGATCTTTGCTGAAGCACCCTTGAAAAGGAGAAATAACAATCTTATCTTTTAAATTGATAAATCCCATGGAATCCGGACCTATAATGCGTAATGCGCTTTTCGAAAGTATTCGACTGACTGTCTCTTTATCTTTTTGACTCCACACTCCACTTTGTTCCGATGCAAGGAGCATGGCATAAGGAATATTTTCTTCTCCGCATCTGCCAAGCCAGTAAGGCAAACGACATGTCGCCACGTCTAAAATGGCTAAATCCACCTGTTGAAAAGTGGCTTCTTCATTTTTAATCTCAATAACGGGGCCATTAAAAGAAGACTCCTGAAGGGTCTTCTCAGCTCTTGCAGCCGCTCCGCTCCATGCAAGCCCCTCTCCTATTAACGCAATGGAGCGGGGATTAAACAATCTGTCAAATTTTGCCTCAGACATTGTGATGATCAATCCTTCCTCTTTTCACTACTGTGGTTTTATATTAAAACATGTTATCAGAAGTATAATCATCCTCTGCTTTCAACTGCTGAGATTTCTCCAGCATAACCAGAATTCTCTCTTTTATCCTCTGCTTATGAGATCCTGACCAATAGACCTTTCCGCACTTTGGACATTCGGTAAACTCATTATAGAACAACCGCGTAAGAGGCTCCAGGCGATCAAGAACATCTTCCTTTTGGACGGGGCGAAGAGTCTCGTTACAAAAACTGCATCTGCTAAAAGGAAAAAGCCACGATTTTAGATTATAAAACTTTATAACCTCAAATAGCTGGGCCCAGGGCCTTTCCTCGCGAATAAGCCGTCCATAGGTTATTATTTTTCGCTTTAACAAGGAACGGTCTCTCGTTATTACAATTCTCCCTTCATCTTTAGAAATAGCAGCAATATCCTTATCACGCCATGCATGGTTGTAAACAGTATCAAGCCCCATCAATCGAAGAAGGGATCCTAGTCTGGCTACATTAATGTCAACTACAAAAGAAGGCCGCTCAAGAGGTACTGGCCTTAAAAGTGTCGCTTTAGTAACATCAACTGGCGGGGAAAACGGCAATATACATGCCTTGTCTCTATCCTTCAAAAGATAATTAAAATCAACAGAAATTCCGTTAACCAGAATCTCCCCCACCTCAGTGTGAGGCACACCCAAAGCCTCCACACCGTCTTTTACGGAGGTAAGCCTTTGCAAGGGAAAATTAAGAGGCGTCATTTCTTCTTTTGAAGGATAAAAAAAATACGAGAAACTTGGCGAGAAAGCTATTTGTGCCTTCATTGGTGCAGCCCCCCATCTTTCACGCTTTTTAAATTCTTTTCCCACTAATATTTTTATATTATAATCGTTTCATGAGATGTATACTGGTTGTTCTCGATGGATTGGGAGATAAAGGAATAGCCCCCCTGGAAGGGAAGACACCCCTTCAGGCAGCTCGAACTGTCAATCTGGATCGTATTGCGGCATCAGGCACATGCGGCCTCTATCATAGTTGCCTGCAAGGTCAGGCTTTGCCAAGTGAAATGGCCCACTTTATAATGTTTGGCTATGATCTCGCCTTCTTCCCCGGGAGAGGGTACATCGAAGCCAGGGCAGAGGGGGTTCCTGTAAGAGATGGCGACGTGTCCTTGCTTTCTCGCACTTTCTCAGTAGACAAAAAAGAAAACCTCTTTATCTTGAAGATTGAAAAGATGAATCCTGATCCTTCCGTATTAAAACCACTTCATGACGCTATCAGGTTCTATAGAAAGGACAACATAGAGATCGAATTTATTCCCACCACTGGTATCGCCGGGCTCTCCATCATGCGGGGACCTGGGCTTTCCTCGGAGGTAACAGACTCCAATCCTATCTATGAAGAACGGCCTATTATGCAAGTTCTCCCCAGAGAAGACACAAAGAATTTCAAAAAAGCACATTACACCGCTGAAATTCTTAATGACTACATGAGGTGGTCCTATGAGATTTTGTCTTCCCATCCTATAAACAGCAAAAGAGAGAGGGACAACGAACCTCCAATAAATTTTATAGGTCTTCAGCGAGCTGGGCAATACCGCCCTCTTATACCTTTCCACCAGAAATGGGGGCTTCGGGCACTCTGCATAGCTTCCGGTGCCATCTATCATGGCTTGTGTTCTATTCTTGGCATGGATATCCTTCGTGTAAGTGACACAGATGCCCCTGAGAAAGACCTTGAAGAACGGCTTCGCACAGCCTATGAAGCGACAGATTATGATTTTATCTATGTTCATACTAAGGCAACAGATGAAGCGGCTCACAAAAGAAGCTATCAAAAGAAAATAGATGTGATAGAGGCCCTGGACAAGGCTTTTAAATTCGCTTATGAGGTAATAGTTCCTGATGACGAGGTACTGTTTATCGTAACCTCTGACCATTCTACCGCCAGTGTAGGAAACATGATTCACTCTGGAGAAACTGTGCCCATCATTATGAGTGGACGTTATACTCGAAAAGACTCCGTACAAGTCTTTGATGAAATAAGTTGTGCCGCAGGCGGATTGGGATTGTTGCGAGGGCATGAGCTCATGTATATGACCCTAAACCTTCTAGATAGAGGGAAGCTCGCAGGACTCATGGATTCACCAGTAGACCAACCGTATTATCCCGGCCCATACATCCCATTGAGAGGGTGAGAATCATGGAAGAACGACTCAAAGCTATTCTGCTGAGAAAACCGGAGCTCATTGCAGATTTTCCGCCATGGATGCTGCCACGAGATGACATAAAGAGGATAAGGGCTACGGAGGATGTTGTCATCATTGAGGTCGCGGGACGAGATAGTTTCGCTGCTCTTTTTAAATACATGGAAAACCACTCTGTTAAAGGGGTTGTTCCCACCATCGCTTACACCGCGACAGAATATGGCGACTGGATAAGTTTATACGATAACCTTGATTATATGAAAGATCACCTTCGCTCATTATCGGTCCATATTTATTCTCCTGTATTTATGGGTTCACCAGCCCTTTGGAAAAGAGTTTGCGGCTCTATCACGGCTATATCCTTGGCTAAATTTGGTTTTTATACACCCTGTATAGGCTGCCACCTATATCTTCATGGGATCCGTATCCCCCTGGCCCTTCAGCTTGGAATAAAAACTGTTATAGCCGGAGAAAGAGAATCCCATGACAGTGCTATAAAAATAAATCAGATCAGTGTATCCCTTGATGGGTACATAGCTCTCTTTAAGCTTTTTGGTCTCTCCCTGGAGATGCCCCTCCGCCATATTAGTAAAGGCAGTGAGATCGAAAGCCTCCTTGGGATATCATGGGAGGGGGGACGACGTCAGCTAGATTGTGTACTTAGCGGAAATTATGTGGGAGAAAACGGATGCGTTGCCTACTCAGAAGAATCAATTCAAAAATATCTTAATGATTTCGCTGTTCCCCTTATGGAAGAATATATTCGAAAAGCTATAGCCTCACCGTTTTGAACGCGGAAAATCAAAGAACGTTCATAACGAGGTAATCCGAAAACGGCGCGCACTAAAAAAGGGAAACATCGTACGATGTTTCCCTTTCAAACCCAATATGGTGCGGAGGGGGAGACTCGAACTCCCACAGCCCAGAGGCCACAAGGTCCTTAGCCTTGCGCGTCTACCCGTTCCGCCACCCCCGCAGAACGACGGTTATTATAATGGGGCTTGCCCATTAAGTCAATACATAGAGATGCTAAAAACTTAGAATTCTCTTCTTTCTTTAATACGAGCAGCCTTACCACTGAGCTTTCTCAGATAGTACAGTTTAGCTCTACGTACCTTCCCAAGGCGTTTTACTTCGATCTTATCGATTGAAGGACAGTGGATTGGAAAAACTCTTTCAACGCCAACGCCATTTGAAATCTTTCTGACGGTAAAAGTTTCATTGACTCCGCCATGTTTCCTCGCTATTACAACACCTTCAAAAACCTGAATACGCTCACGAGCCCCTTCAGTAACTTTCACATGGACACGAACAGTGTCTCCTGAACGAAATTCTGGCACTTCGTTTTTCATATATTTCTTTTCAACCAGTTTAATGGCATCCATTGCTAACCCTCCTTACTCCATTACAAAAATCGTTTATCTCCACCCGAAAAACCTATCGAGAATCACTCCTACCGCAGTTCGAACAGAGAGATGGTTATAATCTTCCTTTCCCCCAGAAAGAGGCTGCAAAAGAACAGAACATCGTTCAGTGACTTCTTTGTGCAACCCGGAAGCCGTACCAAACACAAAAAGCACTGGTTTCTGGCTCTCCAGAAGAGTCCTTTTCATTTCCAGCCAGTGAATTGCCCCGGAACAAGCTCTAGCTGTGGTTCCAACAACTAGAGGCTCTTCGTGTTCTTTGCTTTTTATCCACTCAATAGCCTTATCAAGAGTTGGAACCGTTTTCATTGTCTTAAATGCTTCCGCTCTGCTCGGATTGAAAGATGCTCCATAGCCCTTCACCCAATGAGCGGCCATGGTTTTTGCGAGTTCCCGCTGACTTTTCAGAGGAGTAACCACTAAAAATTTACGTAGCCCATAAGTACGACAAGAACGACTAATATCCGAAAGATCAAGACCAGTGAGAGCCGCTGTCGTTTTTTGCCCATAATGGTCCATAACAGGATGGTGGACCAAAGCCAGATACACTCCTTTTTCAAGGTACGATGCTATGTTAGCTCGACTTAATAAATCAGGTCGCCTTCGCAATGTTCTCTGTACAGACTGCTGCTTACGCCATTTATCGATCTCTTTCTCGTTCCCTGAAATGAGTACGGGCGGTACCTGATCTCCTTCCCACAGTGCTGGTCTTGTATAGTGAGGAAAATCCAGCATACCCCTGAAAAAGGAATCTTCTTCTACTGCCCCGCCCCTTCCTACTACATTTGGGACAAGACGAGCCATAGCATCAATAATGGCCATCGCTGGTATTTCTCCCCCAGTTAACACATAGTCTCCAATGGAAACCTCAAGATCCACACACTTCCCTGCAAAGCGTTCATCGATGCCTTCATAATGGCCGCATATGATAATAACATGCTCCCTGCTCGCAAGGGACTCCACCATTTCTTGGGTAAGCATAGCCCCCTGAGGACTGGGATAGACTACAGTATCTACCCCCTGATGACCCTCTCGAGCCTTTTCCAGCGCCTTTGAAAGAGGTTCGGCCATGAGCACCATGCCATCGCCGCCGAAAGAATAATCATCGATCTGTCGATAATTTCCGAAGCCATACTCCCGGAGGTTAATCAAATTTACGTTGATCAAACCTGTTTCCACAGCCCGGCCAATGATGCTTGTAGAAAGAAAATCACGAAAAAACTCAGGAAATGCGGTAATTATAGTAACGCGCATTACTCCCACAATCCTTCGATCATCTCAACTTCCATAACGCGATTATCAATGTCCACCTTTTTTATAAACTCTGATACTGCGGGAATAAAATGCTCTTTTCCGTCATCTGAAATCACGGTGTAGATATCATTTTCCCCGGCAAAGAAAACGTTATGCACCATCCCTAGATAGCGGCCGCTCCCCTTTTCAAACACCTTCATACCGATTAAATCATCAATCCAGTATTCCCCTTCTTCCAAAGAATACCGTTCTTCAGATGTAATTTTGATCAAGCAGTCTTTCAGGCTTTCAGCACTTTTAGGCGTTTGAAGTTCACGGGTTTCGGCAACGATAATTCCTTTGCCATCCAGAAATTTCATATCTTGAACGGTGAGTACAGCCAGAGGTTTTTCATCTTCGCCATAAACCGCAAGGTTTTTCATCGTAAAAAAGCGCTGGGGAAAATCAGTGAGAGGAAAAATTTTAATACCCCCACGCAAACCATGCACTCCTACGATACGCCCAATTGTAACAAGGTTACGGTTTTCCATGGACCGTCACACCTCAATCTGCTTCAATATCCACTTCCACTCGTTCATTTTCTTTCACAGCAGCAGCTTTTGCCACTAAACGGATGGCATTGATCGTGGCGCCGCGTTTTCCAATCACCCGTCCCACATCTTCAGAAGCTACTTTGATCAAAACCATCACTATTCCCCGGTCATTCACTTCTGTGGTAATTTCTACCTGGTCTGGGATAGTAACAAGGTGATCGACAATGTATTTTACAAGTTCTTGGTAATTAGCCATCATTACTCAGCAGAGTTTTTCTCTGCAGCGAATTTCTCCCACACACCAGCCATCTTAAGGATGCCCCGAGCCGTGTCAGAGGGAGAAGCTCCATTTTTCAGCCAATAGAGAGCCTTTTCCTCGTCGATCTTAATGTCCGCGGGATCCACCATGGGATTATAGGTTCCCAGAAGCTCAATGAACCGTCCATCACGTGGTGATCTCGAATCGGCTACTACAAGCCGATAAAAAGGAGTTTTTTTGCGCCCGAACCGGGCTAAACGAATACGTACCGCCATTGAATGTGACACCTCCTGCTTTAATAAAAAATAGATCAATCTTTTATTTTCTTTCCTTGTTTAGATTAGAAAGGAAACCCTCCGCCTCCGAAAAGTCCTTTCGGAAGGCGAAAACCTTTTTTACCTTTGCCCATATACTTCCAAAGTTGTTTCATCTGGTCATACTGCTTGAGAAGCTGATTAACCATTTGCACAGTAGTTCCAGATCCTTCTGCAATACGCCGCCTTCGGCTCCCTTTGATAATTTGAGGATTGCGGCGTTCTTCCAGAGTCATAGATTGTATGATTGCTTTTGATTGTTTTAGCCGTTTCGGATCAAGTTCAGCATTTTTTAATTCTTTCATTTTTCCCATGCCGGGAAGCATGTCAATAACCTTATCAAGAGGCCCGAGCTTTTCTATCTGCTCGAATTGCAATAAAAGATCCTCCATGGTGAGTTTGTCTTTTTTAAGACTTTTCGTAATTTTCGCGACATCTTCCTGAGATGTCACTTGCTGAACTTTTTCAGCAAGTCCCATCACATCTCCCATGCCAATAATTCGCTGAGCCATCCGCTTGGCATCAAACAATTCAATGGCATCAATACCTTCTCCAACACCTGCAAACTTTATGGGAACCTGCGTTGTAGCTCTAATTGCCAATGCAGCTCCGCCTCGGGCATCACCATCTAATTTGCTTAAAACAACACCTGTTAAAGAAAGCTTTTCATGAAAACTTGTTGCCACTTTGACTGCTTCCTGCCCTGTCATAGCATCTACTACTAACAAGATCTCATGAGGATTTACAAGGTCTTTAAGCCTAGAAAGTTCCTCCATCAAATCTTCGTCCACATGAAGCCGTCCCGCAGTGTCAAAAATAATAACGTCATTCAAATGATCCTCTGCATAGGCAAGGGCTTCCTTAGCTACTTTGATAACATCCTGGGTTCCCCCTGAGGGGCCATAAAAAGCAACTTTACTCTGCTGTGTAAGTACTTTCAGCTGCTCTATGGCTGCAGGCCGACGAAGGTCGCAAGCTACGACCAACGGATTATGGGCATTTTGAATGCGCTTTGCTATTTTTACAGCTGATGTGGTTTTACCGCTTCCTTGCAAACCTACCATCATGCAAAGCGTGGGAGGCTTAGAAGAAATGATAAAGGGGACAACATCCTCCCCCATCAAACTTACAAGTTCCTCGTACACAATGGCGACAACCTGCTGACCCGGAGTAATAGAATCAAGAACTTCCTGGCCAATACAACGTCCCCGAATAGAGTCTACCAGTGACTTCACTACTTTGTAGTCTACATCAGCCTCGAGTAGGGCCCGGCGGACTTCTCTCAAAGCGGCATTAACATCTTCTTCTGATAGTTTACCTTTACCTTTTAGAGTATTAAAAACAGATTCTAGACGCTCTTTCAACGCTTCAAACATATACGAATCCCTCCTAGGAAAGGGGGTACTATTTATCCTGGCAACGCTCTTCCAAATCTTCTATTCGCTTTTCAAGATTCTTTATCCGTTCGTGCAGTTTAAGAAGAGCTTCAAGTTCTTCCAGCCTGCTTTTCGCCCTGGATATAAGGTCAAAAGCAGCTTGCCTTGTAGTATCTAAACGTTCAGCGGTTTCTGTAATGGAAAGATCTGAAAACTCATGATGTTCATAAGCATTACGCTGTTTCTCTGTCAAAAGAGCTCCGTATAGATCATAAAGCTGGTTTAGATAAATTCGATCTTCAAGAAGATCTTCTTCTCTCATGGCAGAATCAAACCTCCTCTTAAAGCAGAGTGATTATACGCTCCTTCAAAAAGAGTGTCAAGGACAAAACCTTTACATCATGTCTGGACAATTTCCATCTTTCTTGTAATGATAGACACGTTTATCATAGCCCCTATAGGGCATAACAAGGAGGCAAAAATATGACGAATAAAAAAGATCCATTTGCTGCAGCACAGACTGCCAGCAATCGACAACTAGGTGTCAATGTCGTTAAAAACCTCACGTCCAAGGGATTTGAAGCTATTTATGTAGACACGGGAGAACAGGCTTTAGAAGAAGTATTAAAACTTATACCCCAAAATGCTACCGTGGGTATTCCCGGCAGTGTAACCATCCGACAAATTGGAGCTATCGAAAAACTCCAAGAACGTGGTTGCACTATTGCTCAGCATTGGGACCCCACTTTAAGTCCAGAGCAAAAAAAAGAAGTTCTGAAAAAAGAATTCCTTTCAGATTATTTTCTTACAAGCTCAAATGCATTAACGGAAGAAGGCATGCTTGTTAATATTGATGGCACTGGTAATCGTGTCAGCGCTATGGCATGGGGAACTAATATACTGATCTTTGTCGTTGGAATTAACAAGATTGCGCGGGATGTTGACAGCGCCCTTGCCCGCATTCGAGATAAGGCGACACCTCCGAACGCCATCCGCCTGAATATTGATACTCCATGTTCCCATGTCGGCCACTGTGTGGATTGCAACAGCGCCACTCGAGTTTGCAGGGCAATTCTTATTCTTGAACGCCCCACCACGGGACGCGAAACCCACGTAATCGTTGTAGGAGAAAATCTTGGATACTAAATCATCGCCAATGCACTCTTCCCATTTCTCGTATAAGTCTGTCAGTTTTAAGGAGGAGATGATCTAATGCCCAAAAGAGGGAAGATTGCTCTGGTAATTGCTGGAGGGCAAATAGGGTTGAAGACAGAAGAGGACTCTGGACACCAGCCCTTCTTAAGTGGCGAAACCATGCTTTCGTGGCTTCCAGAGGACATGTCGCAAGATGTTTTCCTTGTAGATTGGAGCCATCAGCCAAGTAGCCACTACTCTATTCGTATGACAACTGACCTTATTCAAATATTGAATAAGCTAATAATAGAAGGTGTGGACGGCATTGTTGTTTCAAGCGGCACTGACACCCTTGAAGAAATGGCCTATTTAACAGATCTATTCTGGGCCTACCCCCAACCTGTCATCTTCACGGCAGCAACACTTCCTTTTGATGTCCCGGGTACGGATGCTATTATTAACTTAACCCAGGCTATGTATGCTGCCTCATCCCAAAAATGCTGGGGGTTAGGTGTTCTAGTGTGCTTACAGGACCAGTTGTTTGCAGCCTCTGAAATAACGGAGGAAACAAACCATCGCAGAAGCGCTTTTGTATCACCTGACAGAGGCCCGCTTGGCGAGATAATTGGTCAAGACATACAGATATTAAGAATTCACAAACGCAGCAAAGTGCTTGAAGGAGATCATGTTCCTGCCAGAAATGTGGAGTTGATATACGCTAATCTTGGAGGAGGAGAGCTTCTTATCAAACTCTTATCAGAAGCAAAAGATAGAGATCTCGATGGACTCGTTATCGCAGGTTTCGGAGATGGTACTATTTCTCCATCATGGATCCCCTTTTTAAGGAAGATCATCAGGGACGGCATCCCGGTTGTCATTTCCTCTCGCTGTTTTATGGGACGTACACGGCGGTTTTTTAACTTTGAAGGGAGCCTCAACAAACTTCTTGAGCTAGGGGTGTACGACGGAGGGAATCTAAGACCCCTTCAAGCGAGGTTAAAACTTTCCGCTGGCCTCGGAGCAGGCCTTAAAGGCTCAGAGCTTCAAAAATTTCTCTACTCGCAATAAACTAGAAGAGCTGGGCAGCTCTTCTAGTAATACAGCCCAGCTCTTCTTGATACTTTTTATATCGTATTGAAGAACGTCATATGTCATTTTCACAGCACTTGCAAAATGAATTGCTTCTCTAGGATTGAGAACCCTATCTCTGCCTGCATTAGCCAAACTCATGCCAAGAAAAACCCAAAAAGGCAACATTAACATACTACTGCTACCGCCTTTTGCTGCAACATTAAGAAAACCTGCAACAACACCTGCTAATAACACAAGAAATATGTTAAACCATATTATATGAAACCCTCATGTTGTAATACGAAAAATAATATTTTAAAAATATCGACTTTTCGTGATACAATATTTCAAAAGATCATTTCCCACCGGGAGGTGTAGAAATGAAGTATGCAGCCACTGACGAAATGATTGTTTTACGGCTCACCCATGGGGAAGACATCCATAATTCCATCAGTTTCGTCTGCAAAGAACGGGATGTTGACTCTGCAGTTGTTGTTTCAGCAGCAGGCATGGTAACAAATGTTACTTTTGGATGGTTCAATGGCAAAGAATATGAGAAAGCCACCTATAACAACGTTATGGAACTCTTGGCCCTTAACGGTAACGTAAGTTACAAACACGAAGGGATCTACCCCCATTTACACGCTGTTTTCAGCCGCCCCGACCACACATGCCTAGGTGGACATATTCTTCAGGCTCTCGTCCATCACAATGTAGAAATATGCATCATTCCGCTCAAAACAATTTATTTGAACCGTGAATTTGACGAGTGGTTCGAGGCTTTAGCTCCCGAAACAAGGCTATAACCTATCGTTCTTTTTTAATGTCGGCCTTTCGCCCTTCCGTAAGAATTTGAAGTCTTTCAGGGGATATGGGAAAAAAGGCGTGGTCAGTTCCAGCTGCAGCCCAAACTGTTTCATACCGGAAAAGGTCCTCATCAAGAACTGCGGGGATCTTTTCCGGATATCCTACAGGGGGGACCCCTCCAATTTTATAGCCCGAATAGCCATAGACAAAATCAGGTGAAGCCATTTTTGTCTTTTTAGCTCCAAAAACCTGCTTTACCTTTTTTAAGTCTACTCTGTTAGGGCCTGACATGAGGGCTAGGACGGGTTTTTCATCTACAAGAAGGAGAAGGGTCTTTAGTATATGTTCAGCAGGAGCCCCTACAGCAAGAGCTGCGTCATCCACTGTGAAAATAGTCTGGCAGCTTATGGTAATATTTACATCATATCCATTTTCACGAAGAAAAGCCGTTACGTTAGCTACAGGATCAAAAACCAACTCAGTCGACACGAGTTACACCTCCAATTATTTGTAGCACCCTTTCGCGCAAAAAATCTATCAGCACTTTCATGGCACGGGTGGAAACTGTCCCATAAGTAATGTAAAAAAATCGTTTTAATGCCGGGGAAAATGGAATTGTAACAAGGTGTGTGTTTTTGCCCACCGCCAGTCTGGAAACAATGCCACCTTCCCCTCCAGATTCTACAGCATTTACAACAGCAGAAACATGGCCAAAGCTCAAGCCGACCTCCTTCTCCACCCCAAAATGCTCTTTATAGGCATCTTCCCATATCCTGCGAGTGGCGGAACCGGGAACTCGGCCAATGAGATCAAGATCTTCCACATCTTTCATGGTCACTGCTCTGCGATTGGCCAGTGGATGGTCAGGAGAAACGATAAGAACAAGTTCATCTTCACAGAGGGGGTAAGATTCAAGACCAGAGGTATTGCGGCTAAAACCCGTCACCGCAATATCTGTATCTTTGGTTACCAGTCTTTCCAAGGCTTCTCTGGAATCTGAAATATAGACCTCCACATTTACGTAAGGGTATTGACGGCGAAAATCTACGAGTATTGACGGCAAAACGAAATCGCCAGGTATTGAACTCGCACTTATGGTCACCGTACCGGCCACCTCAGAAGAAACATTGGTCACTTCTCGTTTTATATCATTGAGAGAAGAAACAACTTTTTTGGCGAAATCATAAAGAATTTCCCCTTCTACAGTAAGCTTAGAGCACTTCTGACCCCGCACAAAAATCTTTATGCCCATTTCTTCTTCAAGACGGGCAATATGCTTGCTTACGGCAGGTTGAGAAATACCAAGGGATGCTGCAGCTCCAGAAATGCTTCCTTTTCCGAGTACTTCCACCAGACTTTCGAGCTGTCGAAAATCCACGTCTGTAATCCCCTTTCCATTGTCTTAATTCTATAACAAATCACTTTACATCTTTATTTTTACCCTTCCTGTAGTATCATTCAGCAGGTAGAATCAGTCAAGAGAGGGTTTCTCTTACATGATGTACGATTTGTAATCATTCTTTTTATGATATAAATTATACGACAATGATTCTGAATGGAGGTTTCTATTTTATGAGTTTAGGGATACGTATCAAAACATTGCGGAAAGCCGCACGTTTAACCCAACAGGCCCTTGCGGATAAAACCGATGTAAGCCGGATTTACATTCAAGCCCTTGAAAGTAACAGGAGGCTTCCTTCTATGAAGCTTCTTTCAAAATTAGCGCAAGCCCTTGATGTGGAAATTACAGATTTGGTAAAAGGAACTCCTTCAGATGAATCTGGGCGAATCCACCTCGAAGAACTCCTCGAAAATCATGGGGGTGGGGGAATTTGGTATAAGAGCCATTGTTTTTCAAAAAATGAACTTTGCTTTCTTCTGCAGCTTATAGAAACAACCGTTTCTTTTTGGCAAAATGAAAACAAAGAGAATTTAGACAAGTAGTGATAAAGAAAAGATGAAAAGGCGAGCCGTCTTCCTCCCTATGAGAAACTGCCCTCATCGGTGTATCTATTGTGATCAGAGGGCTATTACTGGAGAATATCAACCACCTTCGCCTCACGAGGTGGTAACTATGCTATCCACACTTTTGGAACCAGTAGAGCTCTGTTATTTTGGGGGAAGTTTTACGTGCCAGCCAGAAAGGCTGCAGGAAGAATATCTAGCAGCAATAGTTGCTGCGCCTTCAGGAAGTTCTGTTCGCTTCTCGACTCACCCTCTCTGTATTTCTAGAGATACTGTAGAAAGGCTAAAGAAATTTCCTATCTCTATGGTAGAGCTTGGAATTTCATCCCTTGACGACCATGTGCTATCACTTTGTAACAGAGGGTATAGTGAAAAAGATGGATTAAAAGCCCTTAAACTCCTCCTTGATCAGGGGTTTTCCGTCGCCGCCCAAATGATGGTCGGACTCCCTACGCAAAACTTGAAGAGCAGTCTTGAAGATCTTTTTAAGCTTGCGGAACTAAAGGGACCGCGTAGTATAACCTTGCGTTTCTACCCATGTCTAGTCTTAAGAAATACTATGCTGGAAAACTTGTTACTAAGTGGTCAATACACTCCCCTCTCAGTTTCTGAAGCAGCCCATTGGGTCGGAACCCTTCTCTATTATGCCAAAAATCTGGGGTTCTCTGTGCAACGAGTTGGCCTGCAACAAACGGAAAGCTTAGAAAGATCAGTTTCGGCAGGACCGCATCATCCTTCATTTGGCGAATTGGCCAAAAGTGTAGCCTTTGTTTTAAGGCTTACTGGCATAAGCTCTAAAGGCCCATGGATTATATTTCAGAAAGATGTTTCCTTACTTACTGGACATAACTGTTGGGGACTTTCTTTTTTATCTGAAATGACAGGACAATCACCTGAAAAACTAAAAGCTCAAATCGTAATTTGGGAAAACACCAACTAACTTTTGTTTATTATTGACGTTAGTTGCATCTTGAAATAAACTTAAGTACACTAACTATGTAAAGAGTATTACGTTTTGATGGAGGTGTTTGATCATGTCTGATCAGGAATTCCTTGATCTCTTAAGACATAAGATGGAGGGAATGCCTAATAAGGCGAGACGGGTTGTAGAATATATTCTTGCCAATTCTAGAGAAGCAGCCTTTTTATCCATCGGAGAAGTAGCAGAAAAGCTTGACGTATCAAAAGCGCAGCTTGTTCGTGTAGCAAGAATGCTTGGATTCGATGGGTATGCTGCATTGAAAGACACTCTTAAAAAAACTGTTTTGCAGCAAGTCAATCCCTCTGCCATGCTTTCAAAAATTATGAAAGACCACAAAAATCTTCCAGAAGAAATATATCGCCTGGAGCATGCGAACATCGATGACACCTGGAACCAGATTCAGGCTGACAACGCCGCAGTTTTTTGCGCCATGCTGCAGAAAGCAAAAACCATTTTCTGCATAGGCTGGGGAATATCTGCCCTCGTAGCTGAATCTCTTTACACTCGCCTGCTGGAACTAGGTTTGAAGGGCGTACTTCTGAAAAGAGGTTCTCTAGCTCTCATCGAACAAGCTCGAGCCATAGAAAAAGGTGATCTTGTTATAGTTTGCGAATTGCCAAGCTACGTTATAGAGGTTACAAATTCGATCAAACTAGCAGCAGAACGGGGGGCCAACATCATCACTATTACAGATAGTCCAGCTGCTCCAATCTGCAAGTTCGCTGATCTCTCGTTCTTTGTGAGCGATATGAGCCCTACCTTTGGGAGTTCTCTTATTGGCCCCCTTTTCCTTATACACATTCTCTCGTCTATCCTGGCTGTCAATATGGGAGAAGAGGCAAAAAAAGCACTAGAAAAACAAGCACAGGGACTTCATGACGAAAAGGTTTACCATCCTACCTACGATCTGCGGTATTAAAGAAACTAGAGTCAGGGTTTGATAAGAAGCTCGTCCCCCGGCTGAAGAATTCGAACTTCCGTATCGCCAGTAATGAGAGGTGCAAGTTCTTCAGGATTTGCTTTAATAAGGTCAAAAGTGTTGTAATGCATAGGGACAACGAGAGAGGGTTGAATAATATTTGCAGCTTTCGCAGCATCTTTAACGTTCATTACAAAATTCCCTCCAATAGGCAGAAGAGCCACATGGATATGTTCGTCTTTTAAAAGTTGCATTTCCACAGACAGCCCTGTGTCCCCTGCATGATAGATTTTACAGCCTTGAATTTCGATGAGAAAGCCACAGGGACTCCCTCCGGGTATAACATTTCCATTTTCGTCTGTTATGCCAGATCCGTGAAGAGCCGGAGTCATTTTCACCTGGCCAAAGGGAAATGCGAAAGAACCGCCAATATGCATGGCATGGCACGCAACGCCTTTATTACCAAGATACTGAGAAATTTCAAAATTTGTAATCACTGTAGCCTTTGTGCGCTTGTGAATTTCTACAGTATCCCCCAGATGATCTCCATGACCGTGGGTAACAAAAATGTAATCTACGTTAGTGAAGGCATCTATTGTGTCAACGGCAAGAGGGTTCCCCGTTATAAAAGGGTCAATTAAAAGCTGGAACTCTTCTGTCTTGATGAGAAATGCGGCATGCCCTACGTAATGAATACGAACCATAGTTTTCATCTCCTTTCTTTGTTTAAAAAGGCCGGATCGCTCCGGCCTTTTAGTATGCTATTCCTGGTCTTCTTCGGCCAGACTATCGATATGGAGTTCGTCCAGCTGCTCCTGACTTACAAAAGAAGGAGCTCCAGACATTAAGCACTGGGCCTTCTGGGTTTTGGGAAATGCCATTACATCGCGAATAGATGAGGCTCCGCAAAGAAGCATTACAAGGCGGTCCACACCAAAGGCAATGCCGCCATGAGGCGGCGTACCTGAGCTCAAGGCATCGAGAAGGAAACCAAAACGTTTTCTGGCTTCTTCTCTGCTAAATGCCAGGCATTGAAACACCTTTTCCTGTATTTCAGGATCATGTATTCTGATAGACCCTCCTCCTATTTCATTCCCGTTAAGAACACAGTCGTAGGCTCGTGACCTGACCTTTTGAGGCTCGCTATCAAGAAAAGGAAGGTCTTCAATTACAGGAGACGTAAATGGGTGATGCACTGCAACCCATCTATTTTCTTCTTCATCTCTCTCGAAAAGAGGAAAATGTACAACCCAAAGGAATTCCCATTTATCCCTATCCATAAGATTATGTTCTTTTGCGAGATCCAGGCGAAGCTGTCCCAGTATTTGGCTTGCTACAGATCGGTTCAGGTCGCCTAATACAAAAAATGCATCACCCTCATGCAACGCGGCCTTCTCTACAAGGCGCTGCCGCTGTTCCTCTGAAAGAAACTTTACAAGAGGGCCTTTCAGACAACCCTCTTTAAACTGGAAGCACGCAAGTCCGCTTGCGCCAAGTTTTTTTGCCTTTTCCTCAACAAGTGAAACTTCCTTCCGAGAAAGGGATGCGCCACCGGGCAAGGGCAAGCCCCTTACGTACCCGCCTTTGGCTAAAAGATCCTTAAATGGTGCAAAGTCACTTTCTTTAAAGATATAAGCGACATCATGTATTTCAAAAGGGATGCGCAAATCTGGTTTGTCACTGCCAAAACGATCCATAGCTTCCCAATAGTCCATTTTTCTAAAAGGAGTAGGAATGTCAACTTGAGCTATCTCCCTAAAGAGACCAGCCATAAACTCCTCAACCAGGGCATAAATATCTTCCTCTGTGATAAAGCTCATTTCCATATCAATCTGAGTAAATTCCGGCTGCCTGTCAGCACGGAGGTCTTCATCTCTAAAGCATTTCACTATCTGGTAATACCGATCAAAACCACTGACCATCAGAATTTGTTTAAAGATTTGCGGCGACTGAGGCAAAGCGTAGAAAGTGCCAGGGTTTACACGGCTCGGAACAAGATAGTCTCTGGCTCCTTCCGGTGTAGATTTTGTCAACATGGGGGTCTCTATATCGACAAAATCGTAACGGGCAAGAAAATCACGGGTAAATCTGATTATCTGGTTACGAATTCGGAGATTGCGCTGCATTTTATCCCGTCTCAAATCGAGATAACGATAGCGCAACCTTAAATTTTCATCCACTTTATTGGTAGCATCGGAAACTTCAAAAGGCAAAGGAGCTGCTGGGGAAAGCAACATAAAGTCCTCAGCTACAACTTCTATTTCGCCTGTCTTCATAGAGAGATTTACTGTTCCTTCTGGTCGTTTCCGAACCTTACCGTGAACCGAAATAACAAATTCGCTCCGCAAAGACTTCGCTCGTTCATGCACTTCGGGAACAAGCTCAGGATTGATCACAACTTGTGTAACTCCTGTATAATCCCAAAGCTCTATGAAGATAAGTCCTCCGAGGTCTCTGCGACGGCGAACCCATCCATTCAAAACAACTTTATTGTCTTCTTGATCAAGAGAAAGTTCTCCACACCGTACAGTACGTTTCCAGGATACATCAAAATGTTCCGACCTGCTCATTCTATAACCTCCACAACAGATGGCAAACTCGCTTTATTATTATAAATTGCTTTTTATGTAGTTAAGGACGGCTGTTCTTTCAACCTCTACTTGTTCGCCAGTCTTGAGGTTCTTAACGTTGACCACACCATTAGCCAACTCGTTCCCACCAAGAATACAGGCAAAAACCGCTCCCGAAGCATCGGCTGATTTAAATTGAGCTTTCATCCCTCGCTCCATATAATCCATGTCTGTTGAAATATTTGCCTGCCTAAGCTCTGCCACCAGCTTCTGCAATTCCTCGCGAGAAGCTTCGTCCAGGCCAATGGCATATACATCCAAATCTGGGCTAGGTCCAAAAGAACAGTTTTGCTCTTCCATAACGAGCACTATCCGCTCAAGACCAGTGGCAAAACCAACGCTTGGAGTGAAAGGACCGCCAATTGTCTCTGCTAAATTGTCGTAACGACCGCCGCCACACACGGCATTCTGAGCGCCAAGAGCTCCAGACAAAACCTCATAAGCCGTTTTTGTGTAATAATCAAGACCGCGAACAAGGCGTTTGTCTATATGATAATGAGCCCCAATTCTGCTTAATCCCTCTTGTACCTTATCGAAATGGCAACGGCAATCATCGCAAAGGCTCGTGTAGATATCCGGGGCCCCATCCGTAATTTCTTTACACTCAGGATTCTTGCAATCGAGAATTCGGAGAGGATTCCTTTCAAAGCGACTCTGACATGTTTTACAAAGCTCTTCATACCGTGGCTTAAAATACTCTTTGAGCTTCTCTTTATACGCTGGCCGACACTCAGGACACCCCACAGAATTGATCACCACTTCAAGATTCTGAAGGCCAAGACGCCGATATAGTTCAAGAGAAAGAGCAATAACCTCCACATCTACCATGGGATTCTTTGTCCCAAGGCTCTCAAAATCCAGCTGCCAAAATTGACGATATCGCCCCTTCTGGGGACGCTCGTAGCGGAACATGGGGCCTGCGCACCACAATTTCACCGGTTGCGCATGGCTGTTCAGCTTGTTCTCTAAATAACAGCGAACCATTGATGCTGTCGCTTCTGGCCGAAGGGTGAGACTGCGACCACCTCGATCTTCAAAAGTATACATCTCTTTTTCCACAACATCCGTTGTTTCACCGATACCGCGAGAGAAAAGCTCTGTGTGCTCAAAAACAGGCAAATGGACCTCGGAATAGCCAAAGTTTTTTGCCACTTCCGCTGCAATTTTCAGCACATAGGACCATTTCCAGGATTCTTCAGGGAGAATATCCCTCACACCTCGCGGTGCCTTAATATCTGCCATAAAACTCCCTCCCATTGATATGAGGAACAATTTACGAGAAACATAACACATATATAGATGCCTATAACAAGCATTCTATCTTTTTATACATTATGCAGGTAAGTATAAACATTTGCGACGAAATTCTCCAGTGGGAAATTGAGAGGACATAAAAGAAAAGCGCAACGGTGAAAATACCGTTACGCCTGCCTGTTCCCTTACGGCAAAAACGTCTAATTTCTAACGAGACTCAAGCTGAAACTTGATAGCCGTTCTTTCTTCGTCATCAATCTCGATCTTGGCAAAAGCAGGAATACACACAAGATCAATTCCATTGGGAGCCACATATCCCCGTGCTATGGCAATTGACTTCACGGACTGGTTTACAGCACCAGCCCCAACTGCCTGGACCTCAACTGCCCCTTTTTCCCGAAGAACTGCTGCGATAGCTCCAGCGACGGATTTGGGTTGCGACTTTGCAGAGACTTTGAGCACTTCCATGAAATTCGACCTCCCTTGAATAGCGCCGCAAGTAATAAAAAACAGGAACTTTTATAGATCAATGTGTTTCGCTCTCTGAAACAAGTTAAGTATAGTAGGTTCATTAGTCATTTGACAAGTGTTTTGCAAAGCAAACTTCAAAAATAACACTTTTAATTCGTTAAAGTTGACCCTATAACCCAAACTTTCTCTTCAAAAGCCTGTTTTGATCTACAAATCGCGGATAGGACAGTGGGTGAATGGTCCCATTATCTGGATCAATAAGATGCATCGAAAGCAACCCATTTAAATATACTTCTCCGCCACCTTGCTCTGGCATGAATTGATTATGTCCAAATAAATTCAGCGCCCCCGGCGAGATAGGAAGCCCTTCAAAATGATGACTCACGTTTAACGAAACGCCACACACATTAAAAGAGCCGCTCTTGTTTACAATAAGACTCTTATGAAACACCTGCCTTGCCGCGTCTTCATTGTCATGATTCCCTATTATAACAATTACGTCTCTTTTTCTTCCTCCTTCCAGTATCTGGGCAAGAGGTCGAAGCCTTTTAATGTAATGTTGCAACCTATTAGGCTGGATAGCAAGCTTTATTTCATCAACAAGGTCACCTGTATGAATCACTGCTAAAGGCTCAAGCAGGTTAATCAATTTCTTAAGACACGGATAAAAGGAAGACGGCGTATCCGATATATGCAAAACAGCACGCCCTCTCATCTCAATTAAGCTGTCAGGTATATAAAGCATGTCCAATGTCTTATAGATTAATTCTTTCCAAGATTCCATAACGAATCACCTCTAAATTATTTTCAATTTTACCATTTTTTCATCAAATGCGTAAACAAAAAAACATGGTACTATACTTAAGAGTGAAAGATTAACCTAGGAGGGTTCATAGTACATGGTTCAGCAGAAGCTCAACCTCGTTTTAGCTATTTCTACAGAAATGAAAATTTCCTCCGCCCAAATTGAGGCCGTATTCTCCCTTCTTGATGAAGGATGCACAATACCATTTATTGCCAGATATCGAAAAGAGGCCACAGGCAGCCTTGACGAAGTTTCTATTGCCCGCATTCGAGACAGGCGGGAAGAGCTTTTAGAGCTGGAGAAGCGCAGACTGGCCATTTTAAAATCTTTGGAAGATCGGGAAATTCTTACCGATGAACTTGCACAAGCAATAAATGGGGCAGCAAATCTTACAACTTTAGAAGATACATACCTTCCCTATCGCCCTAAAAGGAAGACAAGGGCGAGCATGGCTCTGGAAAAGGGTCTCGCCCTCTTAGCGGAAAACATTATGGCCCAGGACGGCTGTAATCCTCGCCATGAGGCTAAAGCCTTCATCGATGTTGAGAAAGGGGTAGAGAGCATAGAAGAAGCTCTTAAAGGCGCATTGGATATTATTGCCGAGAGGGTAAGTGAAAACAGTGAGGCTCGCAATGTATGCCGCAGGATATTTGCAAGACATAGCTATATTACGTCTGCTCTTGTTTCTGAAAAGGAGAATGAGGCGGCAAAATATAAAGACTACTTCAGTTGGAAAGAGCGAGCGATAGAGGCCCCGTCCCATCGAATTTTAGCTCTTTTCAGAGGAGAAAATGAGGGCATGCTTTCTCTTAAAATCCAGCCAGACGAAATGTTGTGTCTCTCAGCTCTAAAAAAGCTTTTTATAAAGACAAAGGGAGAAGAAGCCGATCTCTTTGAAGAAGCTATTACTGACGGTTATAAGCGACTTCTTTCCCCATCCATGGAAACAGAATTAAGAAACGCATTGAAAAAAAGAGCAGATGAAGAAGCTATCTCTGTCTTTGCCCAAAACATCCGCGAAATCCTTATGACACCGCCACTTGGATATAAAAACATACTTGCTGTTGATCCAGGTTTTAGAACAGGATGTAAAGTTGTCTGCCTAAACAGACAAGGAAGCCTTATATTTACAGACACTATTTACCCTCACCCACCTATAAACAGACAGGAAGAGTCAGCTAAAAAGATTCGCGAGACAGTAAATAAGTTTTCTATAGAAGCGATTGCTATAGGAAATGGAACGGCGGGAAGGGAAACAGAAACCTTTATAAAAACACTTAACCTCCCTCAGAATATAATTACCACTATGGTCAACGAAAGCGGAGCTTCTGTCTATTCAGCATCAGAAATAGCGCGCAAAGAATTTCCTGACCATGACGTGACTGTACGGGGAGCTGTTTCTATAGGACGCCGCCTTATGGATCCTCTGGCAGAGCTTATTAAAATAGATCCCAGATCTCTTGGTGTGGGGCAATATCAGCACGATGTTGACCAAAAAGCCTTGAAACGCGCCCTTGATGATGCAGTGATGAGTTGTGTTAATGCTGTAGGGGTTGATATTAATACTGCCAGCCGAGAGTTGTTAACTTTTGTATCAGGAGTTGGTCCCCAACTTGCAGCCAATATAGTAAAATACAGAGAAGAGAACGGTCTTTTTAATACTCGCAACGATCTTAAAAAGGTCCCCCGCCTGGGGCCCAAATCTTTTCAGCAATGCGCTGGTTTTTTACGCATTCAAGGAGGAGTTAACCCACTGGACAGCAGCGCCGTTCACCCGGAAAACTATGCTCTGGTAAAAAACATGGCGTCAGATCTGAACACTACCGTTAAAGAACTTATGGGAAAAGCCGAAATACGCCAGCGCATTGACATTACTCGATACGTTAAAGGAGAGATAGGCCTTCCCACATTAAAGGACATAATGGAAGAACTAGAAAAACCGGGACGGGATCCACGCTGTATTTTCGAAGAATTTTCTTTTGTTGATGGGATTACAGATATATCTCACTTAAAAAAAGGGATGGTGCTTCCTGGAATTATTACTAATGTCACAGCCTTTGGAGCTTTTGTTGACATTGGAGTACATCAGGACGGGCTCGTACATATCAGCGCTCTTTCAGATAAATATATTTCATCTCCTCATGCTGTGGTTTCGCCAGGACAACAAGTAAAAGTAATAGTGATGGACATAGACATGGATAGGAAAAGGATCTCTCTTTCAATGAAAACAAGCGATCTGGAAGAAAAATAGCAAACCGGGGGATGCCATGGGAACGAGAAGGCGCATCATACTAAAAATATTTTTATTTATTATAGCGGGGTTGCTTATACTCCGCCCCAAAGATGTGTTTTCTTACGAACCTAAAGTTCCCCTTCTTATTCTTTTTTCCTACGACGAAAATAATAAGAGAACAGAATCTATTTCTCAGGGTATTTTATCCTCTTTGCAAAAAGCTGACGTGCGGACTGAGCCCTTCATAGAATACCTAGATGTTCAACGTCTACCCGATCACACAATAAATAGATCGTTACAAGAACTTTATTTTATGAAATATTTTCCCTCACATCTCAGGGTCATTATTTGTGAGGGAGATCATGCCTTCCGTTTTTTAGTTCGTCAGGGGGCAACTGTTTTTCCCACCGTTCCTGTTGTTTTCACTGGAGTTAGCGATGTCTCCATATTGCCCAACTCGCTGCGAAAACGTTTTACAGGTACAGTGCAGGCCGCTCCTTATAAAAAAATGGTTGAAATGATGACACGCCTCCATCCAGCTCTTCAGAAAATAGTCGTCATAGGAGACACGTCCCTGACAGGAATCCAAAACATCAGCCAACTCTTGAACATAGCAAAAGAAAGAAAAGACTACGTAGAGATAATCTTGCTAACCTCTTTCCCCCAGCAAGAAGTTAGCTCGTTTTTAGAATTGCAGGAACCTAGAAATACAGTTATACTCCTTACCTCCGCTCTATCTACCTCTGATGGATATTATCTAAGTCTCCCAGACACTATAAAAAGCATTCATCGTTCTGGAGATTTTGCCATATATACCAATGTTGCAGAGGCAGTGGAACTCGATGGCATAATCGGAGGGGCAATCTATGCTGGAGAGCGACTTGGAAACATTGCTGCTGAAATAGCATTAGACATAATAAAGGGAACACCACCTGAAAAGATCCCTTTTAACGAAAACGAACCTGTCCAATGGGTGTTTAATTATCACGAACTCAAAAAACACGGCATTTTAATGGAAAGACTACCTGCTGGAAGCCGCGTTATGGAAGACCCTTACAAAGATGTGAGGGAGAATTTTCGTTTTATTATAACAAACGTTGCGGTGATCACAGTTCTTTTAGCATTAAGTATTTTGCTTCTGATTAAACTATACCGACGCCGCCAGATAAACAACGCTCTAAAGAGGGAGCAGAATTATCTCGGAGGTCTTATGGAAGGAGCCCCTGAAGGAATAATAGCGCTAGATGAGATGGGCCGCATTTTACGAGCTAATAACGAGTTCTGCCGCATGTTTGGTTATTCTAAGCACGAAGTGAAAGGTGCGGATCTCAATAAGATCATTTGCCTATCGAAAGGCCAATGTGAAGATGGCAAGTCTCTTTTGAAAAAAGCCCTGTCCTATCCCATAAAAGATATTTCTCGATATCGCAACAAAAGCGACGGCACATCTTTAGCCGTGTCTATCAGCGGCTTCCCTGTTATGTTCACAGGAAAGAAAAAGGAAGCTTTTCTTCTTTTCAGGGATATAACCCGTCAAAAAGCCCAACAAAATGCCTTAGCCCAAAGATTTCATTTTGAAGCCCTGCTCTCCGCTGTGTCATCACGTCTTGTTTTCTCCGGCCCTTTTGAAAACACCTTAAAGGATGTTCTCCATGAAATTGGGACAAGGCTTGGACTTCTTGGGTGCGCCCTATATACCTCTCAAAAGGACAATCCCGAATTTAACTTGAAAAGCATGTGGCAATCTACAGACTTCGAATCAATTGAATTGCTAAAAGAGTCTCTCTCATTTTCCACCGAATTATTGCAACAAGATCTTTTAGTGAACCTTGAGCCTTTGACCATAGAAAAGGGCAATAATGCTGATGAAAAAATAAAGGTGACTTTCTTGCCTTTCTCTGCAGGATTTAATAAGCCCGGGGTTCTTCTTCTGGCCCAAAGGAAGTCTTCTACCCCACAGCAACTTATTAATGATGCCAGCCTCAAGATACTGGCAGAAACAATAGGACGAGCCTTTGAACGCAAGCAACAGCAAGAAGATCTTTTAAGAACCATTCAACAATTAGAACAAACATTTCATTCCACTATTTCAACAATTGGGCGGGTTATAGAGATGAAGGACCATTCAACTTACGGCCATCAGAACAGGGTCGCTCAGCTTTGTCTAGCTATAGCAAAAAAAATGAAGCTCTCAGACTCAGCAAGAGAAGCCGTATACAATACAGCCCTCGTTCACGATCTGGGAAAGCTCTATATTCCTTCAGAGATACTAATTAAACCACAGTCTCTTTCGGCCATAGAATACAACATCGTCAAGCAACATTCTCGTTTTGGATATGAAGTTCTGCGAAATGTGCATTTCCCATGGCCTGTGGCAGAAATAGTGTTACAACATCATGAACGCATTGATGGGACTGGTTATCCCAAGGGGTTAAAAAGCAGGGAAATTTTACAGGAAGCCAAAATCTTAGCTGTTGCGGATGTGGTGGAAGCAATGGTTTCTCCGCGACCTTACCGACCTGCGTATTCTATTGAAGAAGCCCTGGAAGAAATAAAAAAAGGGGCCGGCACTGCTTTTGACCCCTCTATCGTCACGTGTTGTGTTCATCTTTTCGAAAAAAATGAGTTTACTTTTCGTATTGACTAAAAATAATTAAAGTTTATTATAGGCTGCTTTCGCTTTGAAGGGGATGGATTTTTCTATAATTTCCATCCACTGCATATCGTGAAAGTTTACGCCAGCGGAAAAAATTTCGTGCCCGCCCATATCGTAATGCCGGGCAGCATATATGGCATAGGTATTATCTGTGCTATGAAATACATAGTCATATTCAGTGAAATAGAGTCTTTCGGCCTTGGCTTCATCAACTTCTGCCTCTGAGACAAGAGCTTGGGCCATCTTTTTTTTCTCCTGGGCTACTGCATAATAAACACGCAATGTAACCACGGGCATCCCCTCTACCTCATCAACCTTGACCATGTACCACCTAAGCTTGTTTTCGTCCGCTCCAAGGTCAACCCGAACATCTCTCGCCTCCGCCAAAAGAGGCTGAGCCATGAAAAGAATGCTGCCAACAAAGAGTATCCCTAGTAAAAAGAACCTTTTTTTAAATAGCGACACTTTCACCCCTCCTTTCTTTTACTCAATGCCGTTTAAGTTTATAATCTTGAAATGTTAAGGGAAACAAAGCAACAGTATTTATTATGTTGTAAGCCAGCTTTTTATTCTTATCTTTATATATTACTCATCAATAAAGCTAAATTCATTCTCTCTAAAAAGCTTCACGCAAGAATCTACCACAGTTTCATCTAGAGCAACACCCTTCAGTTTCTCTATCTCATCAAGAGCTGCATCGATGCCTAAAGCTGGACGATATGGACGATGGGAAGTCATGGCTTCAACGATGTCCGCCACACTAATGATCTTGGCAGGCAGTAAAATTTTGTCACCCTTCAAACCTCTGGGATATCCCGACCCATCACTGCGTTCATGATGCTGATGCACAATTTCAGCCAAAGGCCATGGGAGATCGATACGGCTCAAAATGGCGAAACCAATTTCTGAATGGGTCTGTACAAGTTCAAACTCTGCATCTGTCAGGGGACCTGGTTTACTTAAGAGTTCCGATGGTATTTCCACCCTTCCAATATCATGGACAAGGGCCGCTTTTTCCAGGTTGTGAACCTCTTCTTTTTTTAGACCAAGTTTCACTGCTATGGCACAAGATAAAGAGGCCACCCTTTTCTGATGTCCCACTGCAAAAGGGTCTTTCATTTCAGTAGTAATAGCCATAACCTCAATAGTTTGATCCCATGCCCGACTCATTTTGTGATAATTCAGGGACAGAGCTATTTCAGCTTCTTTGCGAGCTGTAACATTTTTTACAGCGCACTGGTAGTAAAGGGCTCGCCCATAGTCGTCTCTCAATACAGATGCCATTTCATTTACCCAGATAATATCGCCTTTACCAGTTAGAATTCGATATTCAAGTTCGTACTCTTCACGTCCGGCTTCTTCATAAAATCGAACCTGACGAATTATTTTTTCCCTGTCTTCCTCATAAATAATGCCAAGATAAGAATTCTCATTTCTTACCAATAATTCTGAGGTATAGCCCCATCGACTAACATTCTCTGAAGCATAAATAATAGGCCAGCCCTCATCAGCCTTCAAACGGAAAAAAACTACTGGGCTTTCTTTTACCACAGCAGAAGCATAAAGAAGCTGTTTTTCTCTCTCATTCTTCTGAGTTAAATCATAAAAAACAACATATATGCTTGCAACCTTTGAATTAAACAGAATGGGGAAAACAACTACACGACAAGGGAAAGTCGTTTCATCTTTCCTCATACACTGAACTTCAGAAAGCTCTATTTTTTCTCCTTTTTGAAGTTCTAAAATTGCCTGTTTCGCCCTATTTCGGGAATGGGGGGGAAATGCTATATCTATGATAGATTTTCCTATAATCTCTTCTTCTTTTAAAGCGAATAACCTTTCAAAATAGGAATTGACCCTACACACATTTCCTGAAGGATCGACCAACACGGCCACATCTAGCGCATTATCGAATAAATACTGTAAATGCACCTTGTCTAAATCTTGTTTTATTTCCATTATTTTACTTCTTTCTCTAAATACCTTGCTGTCCATGACCAAGTTACGGTGGGATTCATTTTTATCTCCTTCTCTCGTGTATATTTAGGAGCGCCATCAAATATGCGTCAATCAGAAGAGCAAATTCTTGAGCATAGACTTTTTATTTATTTTTTTAAGTATACCATCACCCAAAAACAATAACTAGGAAATTCAACGAATTTTCATTTAGAAAGCCTTGTGAACTAGAGTTTATGAGGCTTTTATATCAAAATATGCTAACATCCAGCCAACCAATAATGGGCACTCATCTGGGCAAAAAAAGAGGGGTGCAAATGAGAAAACAAATAGCAAGATCGACAATAGAAAACACCCCGCCGCCATTCACGCTTACTAGAGAAGTAAAAAATGACAGCGAAATAAAAGGGACAGGCTATAATTGTTCTGATTCAGAAAAAGAAAGAGGTCAAACCTATGAAAAAGCTTCCTATCGGTTGTAATGAAAAATGCAGAGCTTGTGCCCATCGATGGATGACCCATGAAGAAAGCGAGAAACAAAAAGAAGCCTGGTTAAAACAAAGCCTTCATCAATGGAGTCATCTTATTAACCCCATTCTTTCTCCTGCCCCAGAACAGCGCTGGGGATATCGAAATAAAGTGAGTCTTGCAGCTCAATGGAATTCTTCAGACTGGGTCTTCGGAATGAAGGTAAAAGACGAGATCATCTCGTTGAAGGAGTGTCCTATTCATTCTGAAAGGGTTCGCCTGACTCTCTCGTGGCTTGAGCAATACTTGCCCCCCCTCCCTCTTTTCCCACTTTCAATCTACGTACAGGCTGGCAGGCAAGGAACCCTTATTCTAAAAACTCACGAAACACCTGACCTCAACTGGTTAAAATACAAACAGGAGGCACTGGCTCAAACAGGACTGGAAGGATTGTGGCTCCATATGCATCCAAGTGCAGGGCGAAGGCTCTTCGGACGTGGACCCTGGCAGCTGCTTTGGGGAAAACCTCGTTCATATAATGAACTGGGGCTTATATACGGGCCAACGGCCTTCCAACAACTTATTCCAGATCTATACGCCCGTTCTCTTGACGAGGCTGAAGCTTTTCTTTCTCCAAAAGAAAAAGAGGGGGTCATAGACCTTTATTGCGGCAGTGGGGCAAGTCTCAAACGATGGATTGGCAAGGGATGTCACACAGTTGGAGTCGAAACATCTGCAGAGGCCATTGAAAGCGCTGGTAGCAACGCTCCGGGAGCTCTCCTTTTGCGAGGAACATGCAGCCAACGAATACCTCAACTGGCTCAATGGATCGAAACCATAGAGGGCTATGAAAGGCTAGCCTACCTCAACCCACCTCGAACAGGTATAGAATCTGACGTTCGACAATGGCTCGCCTTAAACGCGCGCCCTTCACGTATAGCCTATCTCTCATGCAGCGCAGGAACATTAGGCCGTGACCTTCTGTATATGGAAAAAGAAGGGTATAAAATAAAGCATATTACCCCTTACGACTTCTTTCCAAACACATACCATGTAGAAACTTTGGCATGTCTTTCTTTAAAATAAAAAACACTCCTCTGGCAGAACCCTCCAAATCCACAAACTAACCTGTATTTTCCGTTACGTTGACCGAAACAGTCAGGGGATAGTGTCTGGTCGTAGAACTTTGCCGTCAGACTTCCCCATTTGAAAAATCTATCCGTCATGAATAACAACAACATGGGTCGTCGCTAAGGTTCGGACATCTTCTATATCGTGAGTTACATGCAAAACTGTTATCCCCAGTTTTTTCTCAGGCTCATCATGCAGTTGCGCATTCTTTCCCCCCCTTTCATATCAAGAGCACAGAACGGCTCATCTAAATGTAAAATTTGCGGCTCAATGACAAGGACTCGCGCTAAATTTGACTTCCCTCTCCCATCGTGATATAAGTATTGCAAAATTTGGACAGCTTGGAGGCTATTAGGATGTTCTTAGATGTTATCGCTTCTTCCAACTGTTTCTTTGAGTATTATTACGCCAGCGAGGGACCCCACTGGAGGGCCAGCGCTTAGGCGTCTGTGGCCTTTACAGGGCCGGGTTCCCCTTCTTAGGGAGCCCGGCCCTTTTTTTATTTTTTATTCCCTAAAACTAGAAAGGTGGAGATTGTTATGGGTTCTCATGAACAGGCAACACTCTTAAGACTTCAAAATATGGTACATCGTGTCTGGAATGCACAAGGCTCTTACAGACAAAAAATGGAAGTGGCTGGGATTTCTCCAGATGACATTCAATCTATTGATGATTTTAAAAAACTGCCTTTTACTACAAAACAAGACCTCAGGGATTCTTATCCCTTAGGCATGCTCGCATGTCCACGCGAACAGGTAGTTCGACTTCATGCATCCTCAGGTACAACAGGCAAACCTACCTTCGTTCCCTATACACAAAAAGATATTGATATCTGGAAAGAGTGTATGGCAGAATGTCTCGCCACAGCAGGAGTTGCCCCCAATGACGTATTTCAAATTATCCTCGGCTACGGTCTATTTACTGGAGCATTGGGGTTCCATTATGGGGCTGAAAAGCTGGGAGCTATGGTTATCCCATCGGGAGGAGGTTTCACAGATAGACAGCTTATGCTGATGGAAGACGCACATACAACAGTCTTTACAAGCACTCCATCTTATGCCCTCTACCTTGCAGAAAGAGTGGCAAAGGAAAGCTTAAAATCCCGCCTTCATCTTCGTCTCGCTATCTTGGGTGGGGAAGCATGGACAGAAGATATGGGAAGTCAGATAGAAGAAATGCTCGGCGTTACTGTAATCAACTCATATGGCCTTTCTGAGATTTTAGGCCCGGGAGTTGCCATGGAATGTGGAGCGAAGCGAGGCATGCACTTTAATGAAACCCATTTTTTCGCTGAAACTGTTAATGCTGAGAATGGTAAAGCCCTTCTTGATGGTGAGTTCGGAGAACTTGTCATCACTACCATGACAAAAGAAGCCTTTCCTTTAATCCGATACAGAACTCGCGACTTAACCTCTCTCATATCTGAGCCATGTCCTTGTGGCCGACACGGAAAAAGAATAGCCAGAGTGACTGGTCGTAATGATGACATGCTAATTATTCGCGGAGTAAATATTTTTCCTTCACAAGTAGAAGCGGCGTTGGCCTACGTTAAAGGCATTTCTCTTCATTACCGATTAGATGTGGATCACAAACAAGGCATGCCCGATTTAACTGTAGTATGCGAATCTGTCTCTCTTCTTTCAGCATCTGAGATGGAAAAGCTGAGAACAAGAACATCCCATTGCTTAAAAGAACATTTAGGAATTCGAGTGGACGTGCGCATAGAAGCCCCTGAAGCTCTCGGCAGAAACGAAGGCAAGGCTCTTCGAGTACTTCATGTAGCCTGATAAAAAATACAAGGAGGAACAAAACATGCTAAAAGAGGCAAGTACTGAAAAGAACATCCGTACAAGAAAGAACGTTTATGATCCTCAAGAAAATGAATTTGATCTTGAGGGCCTCCCCTTTGCTTATGAAGATGCGTTGAACAATGAACGACGATAGCGGTTACTCCTATCGTTGGCCGCCCGATAAGCTGCCTTTAGCTTTTCGAGCGGCCTTTCTTGTTTTCAGCTCTAGCCCACCTACAATAACTACTTATTGCCCTCTTGACAAAAACACCTTCCAATTGGTATGGTTCACTCATGAAAAAATATGATGATAATCTCACCGGCTTAAATTTAACGGGTATGTTCTGGTGGTGGCGCAGCTAGCGCCGCCGCAGGTTTGACCTGACCTTTCAGGGGCTGCGGGGCCTAAAACCCCCAGCCCCTTTTTCTTTACCTAGTTCAGTTACACTATTAACGAAAAGAAAAAGTGGGCTTCTCTCAACGTTGAGAGAAGCCCACTTTTTATAAACAGACCCATAAAACATACAGTTTAAGGAGGAATTACTCATGATACAGAAAAACAGAAAAGGATATTTTGGAGAGTACGGCGGCAGTTTCGTTCCGGAAGCACTTCAAGTACGCCTTGATGAGCTTGAGGAAGCATATGAAGAGGCAAAAAAAGATCCTTCGTTCAGCAATGAATTCATTACTGTTCTAAAGGAGTATGTGGGGAGGCCATCGGCCTTAACAGAGTGTAAGAATATCTCCCGTCACTTTGGAGGAGGCCGTCTGTTTCTTAAACGTGAAGATCTAAATCATACAGGGGCCCATAAAATCAACAATGCCTTAGGACAGGCTCTTCTAGCTCGCCGCATGGGTAAAAATGAACTCATAGCAGAAACAGGGGCTGGAATGCATGGCACCGCCAGTGCCACAGTGGCAGCCCTTATGGGAATGAAATGCACAGTCTATATGGGAGCCGTCGATGTAGCAAGACAGGCACCAAATGTGGCACGAATGAAAGTTCTCGGAACTGAAATAGTTGCCGTGCAGGATGGACAAAAGACTCTGAAAGAAGCAGTAGACGCTGCATTAAAAGCCTTTGCAGAACAGCCTGATACTTTTTATCTACTCGGTTCGGCAGTGGGACCCCATCCCTACCCCACTATGGCCCGTGATTTTCAAAGTATCATAGGCAAAGAAGCTCGCTCTCAATTCTTAGAGCGGGAACAAAAACTCCCGGATTACGCCATTGCCTGTGTTGGCGGAGGAAGCAACGCCATCGGGCTTTTCAGTGGATTCCTGGATGACTCTGAAGTTAAAATTATAGGAGTGGAACCTGCTGGAAAAGGCCTTGCTACTGGAGAACATGCCGCAACTCTTTCTGTTGGTCAGCCAAACATTATCCATGGTTTCAAAAGTTACGTCCTTTCAAAAGAAAACGGAGAATCAGCCGAAGTTTATTCCATATCGGCGGGCCTTGATTATCCAGGGGTCGGACCGGAGCATGCCTATCTTAAGGATATTGGACGGGTAGACTATAAATCTGTGACAGATGAAGAAGCTATCGATGCTTTCAAACTCCTCAGCAATAAGGAAGGAATTATTCCTGCCCTAGAAAGCTCTCATGCCCTTGCCTATGCATTTAAACTTCTTCCTGCATTGGCGAAAGACCAGACCGTGCTTGTAAACCTTTCTGGACGGGGAGATAAAGATATGGATACTGTACTACCTCTTTTAGTGTGAAAGAAACAGAAGCGGCGCCTTTTTTCCCTTCTATAAAAGGCGCCGCTTTTTCCTTACTTTACGGAGGCAAAAGAAAAGAGCCATTTCATCATATAGTTAAATAACCTGCTTCTATGTTCTTCAGGCAGCGAAATTATTCTGAACCACCGAGAAATCTCTATATCTGTTGGGATTTCAACAAGACTCCCCTCTCGCAATTCCTGTTCAACTGCCAAACGGGAAAGGCAGCTCATCCCCATACCAGCTTCCACCACTCGCTTAATGGCTTCGGTATGCCCAATCTCCTGCACATAGGGGAAACGCAAGTTTTTACTGGCAAGAAGTGCTTCGAAAGAGCTAAGCGTCCCAGACCCACGCTCTCTCAATACCCATTGCTCCTCTATCATTTCTGCCATTGGAACCATGGAGCGACAAGCAAAAGGATGTTCTGGAGATGCTATAACTACCAACACATCCTTAACCCACTCTTTTTCATCAAGATTCCTTTCTTCTACAATCCCTTCGACGAGACCGATATCAAGAATTCCTTCTCGCACAAGCTTGGCAATCTCTCGCGTGTTGCCTACATTTAATGTAATTCTTACCTGCGGATGTTCATCGCAGAATAATTTTAAGCGTGTGGGGAAAAAATAATTTCCTATAGTCGTACTGCACCCGATCATAAGTTCTCCCATAAGAGCTTTTTCCGTATTGTGAGCCATATCCACTAAATCTTTTACCGATGCTAAAATATTTTTTGCCTTTGGCAAGAGAGCACGCCCACGATCGTTGAGGATCAACCCTCTTCCCACTCTATGAAAAACAGATCCCCCGAGCGTTTTCTCTAGCTCTTTCAGTGACATACTCACAGCAGATTGTGTTAAAAAAAGCTTTTTGGATGCCGCTGTCATATTCTCAAACTGAGCAATATAAACAAATATTTCAAGCTGCCTCAACGTTACTGATTCCATTAAAGGCCTCCACCGTTATCAATTTTATTGATTGAAATTATCATAATAATAAGCTGGAATCAACAACCAATCATGGTTATAGTATTACACTGCATTGCAACAAATTTAAACAAAGGAGTTCATGATGGTCCTTCAGTCACCATTTTTCTGGATTGCAACCGGCCTCATTCTCACTTTTACTTTCAACTCTCCTGCCCTAGCCCTCTGCGTAGGCAGCATTATTGCTCTCATTTGGGGAAACCCTTTGAAGAATATAACGGGAAAACTTTCAAAATACTTACTTCAGCTCGCCGTCATCCTTTTGGGATTTGGGCTGCAACTCAATGTTATTCTAAAAGTAGGTTATACTTCCCTGGGAATCACATTTTTTAGTATTTCTACGACCATGTTGCTTGGATGGCTTCTTGGAAAACTCTACAAGGTAGAACATAATGTTTCTTTACTTATTAATAGTGGAACTGCCATATGCGGCGGAAGCGCAATCGCAGCCATGTCTCCCGCAATTGGCGCTTCTCAGGCCCAGACTGCCGTGGCTATGGCTGTTGTCTTTTTACTGAATGGAATTGCGTTACTGATCTTTCCCTATGCGGGACACTTTATGGAATTAAGCCAGACCGACTTTGGTATTTGGGCCGCCCTTGCTATCCACGATACAAGCAGTGTGGTTGGAGCTTCCGCCATCTATGGAACCGAAGCCCTGGTCATTGGAACAACGGTAAAACTTACTCGCGCTCTTTGGATTCTTCCCCTTTCATTTTTGGGAGCCAAACTCAACAAAAACCAGAGTAAGGCTACAATACCCTGGTTTCTTTTTGGTTTTCTGCTCACAGCACTTATTCGTTCTCTCATGCCAGAAGCAGATGGATGCTGGAATATGCTGGCACTAGGAGGGAAAAAACTCATGGTGGGAACCCTTTTTTTTGTAGGCGCCGGATTAACAAAAGAAGACCTAAAAAAGATAGGTAAAGGTGCTTTGTTGAAAGCTGTTACTCTCTGGGTTCTCGTCTCGTTACTTTCTCTTACAGTAATAAAATTAGGTTTTATCCATCTTGGTCTCTAATCTCCAAATACATAAAAAGCCGGGCCAATCTGCCCGGCTTATTTTTTACATTTTCTCTGGATGTCCAAGAGCCAGTCCTAAAAAAAGCATTACCATGAAACTCGTAACCACAATGACTAATGACATAAAAACACCTCTTATACCCTATAAAATTACTACACTTAACACTTTACAAAGTATATCCGTTCTTGTCAATACTTTTCTTTAAAAATGTTACTTTTTCCATACAATTTCTTGATGACTCCTCTTTGCGGTCTCTATTCAAATTTTAACAAACACTGCCCACATCGCCTTTTGACAGATTTTGCAATACATGCCAGGGCTATATAAACGTAAAAAAATTTTATAAAATGGGGGTACTTTTTAGCATAAAGGAGGAATGCACAATGAGACCTGTCCGTTTACATGCTCCAGATGCACCTGCACCAAAAGGTTTTTATTCTCCAGCTGTTCGTATTGGCAACCTCATTTTCACAGCAGGGCAGCTTCCTTTAGACCCTAAAACAGGAGAATGCCTCAGAGGCTCTGTGGAAGAACAAACAGATTTAGTTATTCGCAACATAAAGGCCCTTCTCGAAACGAATGGCTCCTCCCTTGAGCATGTAGTGAAATCCACTATTTTCATACGCAGCACCGATCAATGGGACGCTGTAAACAAAGTATATTCTCGCTATTTTGAAAACACCACTCCACCAGCACGGGGTATTTACTGCGGCTTAGACATTAAGTATGGGCTTGATATTGAAATGGAAGTCGTAGCGGCCATAGCGGAGCCAGAAGAATAAAAACCAATAAAAAGGGATAGGTCTTGGAAAAGATTCTCTGAGACCTATCTTTTTTCAATGCGATTTTTCAAAATGATGAGGAGTGCCCCTAAAAGAACAAGGCCCCCTCCTATGCCCTGCATAAGGGACAGTCGATCTTGAAAAAATATCACTGAAAGAAGCACAGTCACAAGGGGTTCGACCATGCTAAGAATAGAAGCAACAGTAGGAGTAGTAAGCTTAACTCCTATGAAGAAAGTAATAAATCCACAAACAGAAATGAAAGACACAAGAAAAACATAAAACCAGGCAGAAAAAGTACGTGGCAAAACCACATTCTGTGCCAATAATCCACCAATGCCATAAAAAATAGTGGCACACAGGTAAACATAAGCTACTGTTATATGAAAAGGAGTTACCTTCATTACTGAATGACCATAAATTACATAGGCAGCATAAAACACAGAGGCGCATACTGCTAAAAGAAGTCCCTTTATATTCGCGGATGCCAAGCCAGGCCCCGAAACAAAGTACAGCCCGAAAAAAGACAGGAAAATAGACATTACAACAATGCGAGTAATTCTTTCCTTGTTGATAAAAGAGGAAACTATCGCAACTAACGTTGGATATGTATAAAAAATGAGGACAGCTAAGGACGCTGGGATGTACTGAATAGATGAAAAATAACTAAAACAGAAAAAGGCGTAAAATACTCCGCCTAAAAGGAAAAGACGTAAAAATTGTTTTCTTTCAACACAAACACATTGATAACCCTTTTTACAAATTGAGAAGAGAAATAAAAAAAGCGTGGAAAGAGAAAAACGAAGCAACAACATGGTCATCACATTTACATTTTCCTTGTAGGCAAATAAGGCTAAAATAGCAACTGATCCTAAAAGAGATGCGGAAGCAAGCACTGAGAAAGAGCCTTTATAGTAGGTAATGGATGTTGGGGATGGTATTTCCGGATTCCTTTTCATGAGATCTCCTCTGATTCGATGTTAAGAATGAAGAATATTCCTTCGATGATCACAATATACACTATCATGGAGAATCATCAACAGAAAGGTATAAAAAAAGAAGGGGCTTAAAGCCCCTTCTTTTCACTCCACTGAAAAAATAAAAGAACTCCTAATAGAAATACCGTAATTACAATCCAATGGTTAATACCTATAACTTCTGGAACGGTAATTTTCCCAAGGTTACCCCATGTCAAAAGCGTCTGCTCCATATAGGGGTAGGCTTCGGCATAAAGGGCAGCGCCTGCTACCATCCCTAAAATACCCCATAGAGCATCAAAACGCCCCTCCCCCAAAGCTCCTAAAGATGTTCCCGGACAATATCCCAACAACCCCCAGCCTATGCCAAACAGAATACCGCCAGGGATGACTCCTCCTAAAATTGTTGGTTTTATTGAAAGCTTTACAACCCCTAAATCTCTAAGGAAATATGTCCCAATCATGGCTACAATAATCGTAGAAAGCATGAACTTAAGAATAGTGAAATCGAGGAGGCGAAGAGCACCAAGCTGCCTGTCATAGCGAATAGTTTCAGATCGCTGAAGCAAAATACCAAATATGATACCTGTAACAAGCCCAAAAATTAGATCCAGCTCCATGAATTTTCACTCCCTTCCGTACAGGATGCGGGCCACAAGCATTCCTGCGCCAAAAAAGAGAACCAGAGCAATAAATCCGCTTACCGCCAGCTGAAGCGAACCGCTTAGCCCGTGCCCACTCGGTCACCCATCAGCCAGTCGGGCCCCAAACATAGCGACAATACCTCCAAAGAAAGCTATTATAGCCCGGGGGAAAATGCGTTTCCCGAAGCGATCTTCCCAGGAATCTGGAACCCATTGAAATCGAAAGGTACCCGAAACTAAAGAACTCACAAGGGCTCCCAAAAAGATACCTGCCACAAACATCAGCTGCCAGTCAATCTTAGGAGCATTTTTAACTAAATAGCCAACTGTAGAAAAGTGTTCTGATGCAAGTGTCTTCTCCACAAAACCAGCAGATCGGACAAAGGACGTTGAAGCCCCAAAGTACTTCCCAGATAACCACGTAGAAGCTACTGAAAGAAGGCCTGCCAGACTTCCTGCAACATAAGGATTCATAGGTCTCATTTTGCGCTGCATTTAATTTACCCCCTTCTCTATTCTACTCTTGCAATGTATTTTAATATAATCTCCTAAATAATCAAAAGAAAATTGTATGTATTTGTGTTAATCTTAAAGTACTTTTTCCCAAGGAGGTTTAAAATGCGCATTGCCCTTATTGGTTTTGGAGGAGTAGGAAAAGCTTTTATAGAGCTCTTACACGATAAGCATGAAATATTAAAGAGCATGGGCCTTACACTTATCCTTAAGTCTGTAATGAACAGCAGGGGGGGTATCTATAATCCTATGGGAATTGACCCCCTGCGTCTTATTGAACACGTCCACCAAGGAGGAGAGCTTTGTGAGTTTCCCGATGAAGGTATTCGTAAAGAAACCTTTCAGAACCTTATTATGCGGCGAGATGTGGATTTATTAATAGAAACGACACCCACAAACAATAAAACGGGAGAGCCTGGACTGACCCATATCAGCAAAGCATTGGAAAGAGGTTTTCATGTAGTAACGGCCAACAAGGGACCCGTTCTTTTAGCTTATAAACAATTATGCACCCTTGCCGCCAAAAGCCACGTGCAATTAGGGATAGGCTGTACAACAGGTGGAGCTTTGCCCACTATTAACGCAGGACGTTTTGATCTTGCAGGAGCCCAAATTCTTTCCATTGAAGGAATTCTTAACGGAACAAGTAATTATATCCTCAGCGAAATGGAAGAACGAGATTGCAGCTATGAAGAGGCATTGAAACAGGCCCAACAAATGGGCATAGCAGAAACAGACCCTTCACTGGATGTGGAAGGCTGGGATACTGCAACAAAACTTCTCATACTTACCAACATTCTTATGGAAGAAGAACATAAACTAAGAGAAATTCGCATTGAGGGAATAACCCGTCTTTCACCCCAACATATTCAGGAAGCGAAAAAAGAAGGAAAACGTCTTAAATTAATAGGAAAGGCTGAAAAAGGAAATAACCGAACAGCGCTTACAGTGGGAATTGAAGCTTTAAGCCAGGATCACCCCCTCTTTAACGTGAATAGTACTAATAAGGCCGTACGTTATATAACCGACACTCTTGGAGACCTTACGGTTATAGGAGGAGCATCGGGAACTAAGCCCGCAGCTGCTTCTATTTTACGAGATATTATTAATATTTATAAAGGATACCCGTTTGTTTAAAACTAAGAGAAAGAAAGTGGAGGGAAACAATACGTTTCCCTCCTTCGTAAGAGGAGTGTTTCACTGGGCTATTCAAGACGGAGTATGGCTTTTTCTATTCTATCGAGGCCTTCTTTAATGGTGTCGAGAGACTTCGCAAAAACAAAACGCACATACCCTTCGTAACCAAAGGCTACCCCTGGCACTACCGCCACATGAGCGACATTGAGAAAGAATTTTGCCACATCTTTATCGTTCTTGATTCTTTCCCTCCCAAAGGTTTTGCCTATCAGTTTTTTTACATTGGCAAAAATATAAAAAGCACCGTCTGGGTCGATACATGAGAGTCCATTGATAGAATTAATTCTATTAACTATATAATCTTTACGCTGCGCATATTCCCCTACCATAAGAACAATATCTTCCTGAGGGCCAGAAAGAGCCTCTACCACTGCCTTTTGGGCAATAGAGTTCACATTTCCTGTTACATGGCCCTGAAGAGCATTCATTCCCTTGATAATTTCTTTTGGCCCAGCCGCATACCCTACTCGCCAACCAGTCATTGCATAAGTTTTAGAAACACTATTAACAAGAACGCACCATGGTTTATACCGTATATCCAAGGCCGCAGGGCTAGTATGCTTCGCTCCGTTATAAAGTAAATACTCATATACTTCATCTGTAACTACAAAAGTTTCTTTTTCCACGAGAAAATCCATTATTTTTCTCATCTCTTCTTCTTCAAACACAGCACCTGTGGGATTACAAGGCGAGTTCAAAACAAAAACTTTAACCTTCGGGTTCCAAATCTTTTGTACTTCTTCTAAGCGAGGGCGAAACTTATTCTCTTCCTGAGTAGGCATAAAAACAGCGTTGGCCCCTGTTAAACGTATTTGATCTACATAGCTCACATAACAAGGTGTAGGTATAACCACTTCATCCCCTGGATCGCACAATGTAGCAAAAACTTCGTAAAGAAGCTGTTTCCCACCATTACCTATAAGAACTTCTAAAACATCATAATCAAGATTATTCTGACGTTTTAGTTTTTGCACCACAGCCTCTCTAAGTTCAAGAATCCCTGGAACATCAGTATATTTGGTGAATCCCTCTTGAACAGCTTCTATAGCGGCATTCTTAATATAATCGGGGGTATCAAAATCTGGCTCTCCCTGAGCAAAGCTGATAACATCAACACCCTGGCGTTTTAAGCTATTCGCCAGAAAAGACGTTTCTTCGGTGGGAGATGGTTCTATGCCAGCGACAAGATCCGATAAAACTTTTCTACTCATTATTCTACCCCTCCATCTATTCTTCAATATATAGAGCCAGGTCGGGACATGTCTTCTCACATATTCTGCATTTGACGCACTTCTCAGCATTAACAGCCGTTACAACAGCAAAGCCTTTACGGTTTGTTTCGCCAGTAATTGCATAAACATTCGTCGGGCAGGCCTCTACACAAAGTCCGCAACCCTTACATAAATCTTTATCGATATGTATGGTCATAAGCTTCACCTCAATTTGCGAATAATCTCAATAACTTCTCTTGGATTTTGTGCCACATATACGCCAGACTTTGCAAGAGCTTTCATTTTTGAAGCAGCTGTTCCTTTATTGCCTCTGATGATAGCCCCCGCGTGGCCTAAAGATTTCCCTTCTGGAGCCGATCTTCCCACAATAAGAGAAACAACCGGTTTCGTTACGTGTTCAGCAATATATTCCGCTGCTTTAATCTCCGTAGCCCCGCCAATTTCTCCTAGAAGCAAAATAATTTCTGTTTCAGGATCCTTTTCAAAAAGCTCAACTATTTCTTTTTGAGTTGTTCCCCAGATAGGGCCACCACCAAGAGCAACCACTGTAGACTGTCCTATTCCCGCTTCTGTCAACGTTTTCCCCATTTCATACGAAAGGGCGCCACTCTTAGAAACAACTCCTACATGTCCTTCTTTAAACATTCGCGCAGGATGAGCGCCAAGCTTACACTTCCCTGGAGCGATCAACCCGGCAGCTCCAGGGCCTATAATCCGTGTATTATGGGCTGATGCATAACTGATAATTGCAAGCACATCTTTTTGAGGAATACCTTCCATCGTAAGAACAAGCAAAGGGATAGCGCTGTCAATAATTTCAAAAGCAGCATCTTTGGCAAGAGCAGGCGGGACAAAACTAATAGCTGCGTCGGCACCATACCTTGAAACTGCTTCACTGACAAAATCAAAAACAGGTATATCGTGTACTATCATTCCACCTTTACCTGGCGTAACTCCTGCCACAATGCGGGTCCCATATTCAATAAGAGTTTGAGTTTGAAGGGCTCCTGAGCGACCTGTTATTCCCTGAACGAGCACTTTAGTATCTGCATTAATAAGAACGGACATGGCTATTCACCCTCCGCTGCCATAACAGCTTTTTCAACAGCTTCTTCAAGGTCATCAAACACTGGAAGGCCTGAGTCTATCATCATTTTCTTACCCTCTGTCTCCATAGTTCCACATAACCTCACAAAAAGAGGCACTGAAAGACCATGATCATTTTTGTAGCGAATAATGCCTTCTGCCATTTCATCCATTCTGTTAAATCCACCGATGAGTATAACCAGCAAACTTTTTAGCTCTTTCGTAGCCCTGTTAAACACTGTTTCCATAGCCTGATACATCACATCAGGGCTAGTCAAGCCTCCCATTTCGCAAAAATCAGCGGCTTCCCCGCCAAAATCACGAATAAGGTCAAGAGAAAGCATCCCCGTACCAGCTCCGTCTGAAATCATACCGATATTCCCATCAAGAGGAACATAGGTAATGGTACCCTCATCTTTCGCTTTTGCGTTGTTTTGTTGGATTACATTTTGCTGTTCCTGAAACTCTTGGAAAATTTCTTTTTGACGAAATTCAGCATCGTCATCTAGATTGATCTTTGAGTCGAGGGCAATAAGTCCTGCGGAGGTTTTCACTAATGGATTAATCTCAATTAAACTTGCATCATACTGATTGAACAGGGCATACATGGCTCGTAAGACTTTACGCAAATCCTTGAGTTCGTTACGAAGACTCAGGAAATCTGCAATTCTTCTGAAATGATAATCAGAAGGCCCCGCAAGAGGGTCAAAAGACAATTTCAAAATTTTTTCTGGCTCTTCTTCAGCTACCTTCTCTATTTCCATGCCTCCAGTGGCACTGGCAATGATCAGTGGTTTCTTAAGTTCTCCATCTATAACGAATGAAAGGTAGTATTCTTGTAAAATGTCTACCTTTTCCTCCGCAAGAAGAGCTAATACTCTCTCTCCCTTGAGGCTTGATCCTATTAATCTTTTCCCTTCCTGGACAAGAGAAGCAATGTCATCACATACTACCACTCCACCAGCTTTTCCTCGTCCTCCAGAAAGAACCTGAGATTTTAATACGAGAGGAGCGTCAAGGGTTTCTAGATCTTCGAAAGATCGCACGAGCCTTCTTTTAGGAACAGGGATGCCACAACGGGCAAAAAGCTCTTTTCCCTGAAATTCATAGAGTTTCATCAGCCTTGTCCTCCGGATCTAAAGCAAACTGAACGCCAGCCTCTACGGCTCTTTTGTTAAGATCCCAAAAGCGCGGTTTTACAGTATCTCTCACCACATCTAAAAGGTGCTCTTTCGTGAAAAGATTTGTTTTAGCCTGAAGATAACCTAGCACCACCATATTCGCTGCCATTTTATTACCTAGGCCAATAGCTATCTCAGTAGCGGGGATCTTATAGATAGATACTTCAGAACCAACACCTGAAAGATCTGGTACAAGTTCACTATCTACAATTAGCAAACCATCTTTCTTAAGCCCCGGCACATACAAAGAAAAGCTGTTTGAAAGAGTGCAACAAGAATGTCGTTTTTTTCCTGAATGGGCGTACGAATAGGGGTGTCAGAAATAATTAACTCTGATTGGCATTGTCCCCCTCTCGCCTCAGAACCATAAGATTGGGTCTGGACAGCATAGAGCCCCTGTTTTGTAACCGCCGTTTCTCCAAGAATAATGGCAGAAAGAATAATGCCCTGCCCGCCGTAACCGCATAAACGGATGCTCAAAGGCTTCATGCCTGAACCCCCTCTCGATAAACAGAGCTTCCCTCAAAAACAGGCCGCTGCTTATTTACAAATTCCCCTAAAACAGTTTTTCCTTCCAGCTCTTCTTCACTCATATTTTCTGCCTTTTTGGCCATGACACAAATAGATCGTATCCACTCGAATATTTTTTGAGGCTGACCGGTGTTTAGCGCATAGCGACCAAAGTGGGTAGGACATTGAGATAAGATTTCAAGAACGGCAAATCCTTTATGGGAAAGGGCTGATTTCATTAGACTTTTCATTTGAGGCTGAAATGGGGTTGCAGAACGGGCCACATAGGTTGCCCCGGCGGCCTCCGCTACCTTGCACAAATCAAAGGGTGGCTCTCCGCTTCCATAGGGGGTCGTCATCGTGACAGCTGCTGCTGGAGTCATGGGAGCCACTTGCCCTCCAGTCATGGCAAAATTAAAGTTGTTTACCACAATCATTGTAACGTCAAGGTTTCTACGAGCAGCCTGGATAAAATGATTGCCTCCGATTGCCGCTGCATCGCCATCACCAGCAAAGATAATGACACGAGTCTGAGGTTTGTGTAGTTTAATGCCCGTTGCCCAGGCTAACGTCCTCCCATGAACGCCATGCAGCATATCTGTTTTAATATAAACCGGAATGCGAGCAGTACACCCAACGCCACCTATGGCAACTGTGGAGTCAAGGTCAATCTGCATCTCGTCTACTACCTGCAGAAAAGTATTCAGAACTTGACCACACCCACAGCCTGGACAAAACATATGGGGCAGCTTTTCTTCGCGCAGGTATTTTCTTAAAGGATTTTTCTGCATTATGCCCAGACCTCCTCTATCACGGCTAATATTTCCTGGGGAGAATGAATAAGTCCCCTATTGCGTGTAGCTCTTGCTGTTTTACAAAGACCGCCGCACACTCGCTCTATTTCCTTCGCATATTTACCTATATTCATCTCAACAGAAATAACCGTGCCCACATTTTGGGCAACATCCCGTATCGCTTCTTCCGGAACAGGCCAAACAGCATCAAGTTTAAGAACACCGACCTTTATCCCTTTTTCACGAGCAAGATCCATAGCATCGAGACATGGTCGAACTTCACTTCCGTAAGCGATAAGGGCTACATCAGCATCGCCCATATTAAAGGTCTGAGTTGTAGATATAGAGTGCCTGTTCTCCCAGATTTTTCCAGTGATTCTCTTGTAAAGTCTTTCGAACACATCTGGATCCCAATCGATACTTCCTTTTTCATCATGGGGGTTTAAAGAATAAATGGTATGATAACCTTCTCCCAGCTCGGCGAAATCTGGCACTCCAAAGGGGTCGGCTTTAAATGGCATATATTCTTCTGGGGAAGCAGTTGTTCTCTTTCTATGAACTATGGGAATATCGGACGCTTCAGGGATAGAAAGGCGTTCTCTCATTAAAGCTATGGTTGTTTCTGACATAACAACAACTGGAGTGCGGTACTGTTCTGCTAAATTAAAGGCCCGAACTGTGTAGTCGAAAAGTTCCTGTACTGAAGATGGTGCAAGAACGATCATTTCGTGATCGCCGCTTACACCCCATCTCATCTGCATTACATCTGCCTGTGTTGCAAAATTTTCTCCTCGGCAACGCTGCACATCTACAATAACAATAGGAGCTTCTATAGCTACGGCATACCCAATACCCTCTTGCATATAGTTGTAGCCAGCACTTGCAGTGGCTGTCATGGCCTTCGCGCCCGCTAAAGAGGCTCCTGAAATTGCATATATGGAGCATAATTCATCTTCCCCTTGCAGAAAGTGCCCTCCAACTGCCGGCAAACGCTGTGACATTCTCTCCGAAATCTCATTGGCCGGTGTAATCGGATATCCAGCAAAAAAATCACATCCTGCAGCCAAGGCGCCTTCTACACACGCATAATTGCCTAGCATAAAGTGGACACCTGATAAAACTCTGCTCTGCTTATTTTCATCAGAAGTTCCCATAGACAAAGCTCCTTTCAACTTATATTGGCAAACAATATTTTCCTTTTTTTTAAATAACGTAAAATAAGTAATAACATGCGCAATGCTGAATGTCAAATATATTACATACATTGCAGATAATATTTTAAGCACTTTGCATTTCCTTCCTCCTTACCCTTGACAGCAACTGCAAAAAAGACGAAAGTATATTAAAAGTTCACCTAGTGAAATCATTATGCTATGGAAGGATGGAAAATATGGGTATAAAAGTATTTCAATCCCTTGGAGATCAAGTTTTTGAAACTCTTAAAGAAAAAATCGTCAACAACGAATACAAACCTGGAGAACTTATGCAAATAGACAAACTCGCAAGTGAGCTGGGGGTAAGTACAACCCCTGTGCGAGAAGCTCTACTTCGCTTAGAAAGCATGGGGCTTGTGTGTATCGAAAGAAACAAAGGAGCGGTTGTAACACAAGTCAGTAAAAAACTAGCCCAATATACATGGGAGTTTCGCAGACTTCTTGAAGCCCATACATCTCGAGATGCAGCTATCCATTGCTCAGACGCAGAACTTGAAGCTCTTGAGTCTACCTTGCAAACAGTACTCGCACACCCAAGTGATTTTGAATTATATAAAAAATCAGACCTAGCTATTCATGCGCTTCTTTCGAAATACACAGAAAACTATCTTATTATTAACTCTCTAAATAACCTGAGCATTAACGCAAGGCGAATTCGATATTTCGCAGAAGAGGGGCCCTTCCCAGAAGAAGTTATCGTCCCCGTTACTTATGAACATTTATCGATTGTGGAAGCACTAAAATATCACAATCCTGACCTTGTAGAACAAAGGGTAAAAATGCACCTTGAAAATGCCGAAAAGCGAACTATGAAATCCCCTTTCTTTGACAATGAGTAGCCTATCCAACCTTTTTAATGCAGCAAAATAATAAAGCTCGTACGAGCTTTATTATTTTGCTGTTCCACAACCCGCATACAGAATGTTTGAATTTTAGACAAAGACAAAAAAGATTTTAAAATTATTTACATTAACAAATAAGGCATCCCACAAAACTTACTTCCATAAAATTATTAAAGAAATTATTGCATATATTAAGAACCTTTTTTGTTTCAAGAGTCAAGACTCAATACTGCTGTAAATTTATTTTCGGTTAAATATGGTTTCATACGCCCCGAATCATCGGGGAATCTTTGCCTGTAGCTTGACAACTGTTTCGCTGAGCTTTCTCCAGGAACGGAATGTTCTCCCTGTATTCCCTCGTGTCCAGATACATTCTTCCAGGACTCCATTCCTCGTCTTTTTCAAGGAGCAACGAGCCTATAAGCCTCATAACAGATCCATCGTCAGGGAATATGCGAACAACCTTTTCCCTTCGACGAATCTCCTCGTTGAGCCTTTCTATCATGTTGGTGCTCCTGAATCTTTTCCAGTATTTCTTTGGAAGTACGTAAATGGCAAGAATGTTCTCTCTTCCTTCGTCAAGCATTCTGGTAACGTCAGGAATGTCTTCTTCGTATTTATCCATCACATCTTCTATGATGATTCGCGCATCCTTGCTATTGGAGGCATTGAAGATGCGATCTATGTCTTCCGACACCTCCTTCATCCTTTTAGGCGGAACATGGGCCATGACGTTCCTCCTGAAATGGACCTGGCATCTCTGCCAGCTGCTGGTGGGGAAAGGACCTGTCCGCTGCGGATACCAGTCCTTCGTGTTTATCGGAGATGACGAACTTCACGCCGTTAAGCCCACGCTCCCTCCTCCCTCAGGGATGAGAAGAACTCATACCACGTATCCTCGCTTTCCTTCGCGGCCACGGTGAGTCCAAGGATATGCCTGTAACCTCTTTCATCTATTCCAACGGCTACAAGAAGAACGCGCTTTATGACCTGATGTCCGAACCTCACCCTTACGTAAACGTAAAGGGCGGCAGCAAGAAGGAAGGGGTAGGCGCTTTCTGAAAGATCCCTCTCGTTCCAGGTCCGCATATCATGGTCCAGTTCCTTGCAGAGCCTGCTTACCATTGTTTTGGATATGTTCTCTCCGCACAGGGGTTCCATTATTTTACGGACCTTGCGAGTGCTTACTCCGTTTATGTACATCTCCATAAGGCACAGGACCAGGGATCTTTCCATCTTGGGCATAAGTTTCAATGACTCCATGTCTATTTCACCACCCCTTAACTGAGGTACCCGTATCTGGATCTTACCAAGCCGTGTGGTTATCCATCTGCTGCGATACCCATTCCTGTAAGCTTTCCGGTCTTCGGTCCTTTCGTATCTGTCAGCGCCGATAAGTTCTTTTGCCTTTTCTTAGAGAGCTGCATTAAGCACTTTGCCAACAAGATTCTCCAGCCCGGATAGATCTCCTGTTAAAAGAGATTGGACAAGCGGGTTATTTAGGTTTATCTTTACTTCGGCCATCGGTGATTCACTCCTTCGGTTTGGTTGGTGACTTTACTTTAACCGAAAACCGATGGCTTTTTCCAACCTTTCTTTCCATCCCACTTTAGCTCAGTGAAATTTACAGCATTATAGAGACTCAATCATTTCAAGCACTACTTATATCGTAATAAACTATTCAGAATTCCCTCCATAGGATTAAATTTAATACAGAAAAGCATAAGCAAGTTAGTACTCATTTTAGAAAAATCTTTCTTGAAAATCTTTTTAGAGATGATATAATCCCCATAAAATAAAATGTAAATATATTTTGCTTCGTGTATAATGCAATGTATACGTGTATAATGCAATGTATATAAGATATAATATTTTATATTTATGATTATTTTGACTTCTCCTTAAAACACCCTTTTGGGTTTTTATAAACAAGCTCAAACGCATGTAAAGATCATACAAACTAACTAAAACAGGAGGGGTTATTATGACCAAAGAAATCAGTCAAGAGTTTGTCAATGAAATTTTTCAAGGAGCCATTGATTGCCACCAACACACGGGGCCAAGTCTTTTTGCACGTACCTGCGATTCTATAGAAAGCGCCCTTGAAGCAAAAGAAGCTGGCATGCGCGCAATTTGTTTCAAAAATCATCAGGGTATTACATCGGATAGAGCAACCTTAGTTGCTAAGGCAACTGGAATGGAATGTTACGGCGGTATATGTATGAACAGATATTCAGGGGGAATAAATCCTTATTCTGTGGAAGCTGCAATGCGCATGGGAGGGAAGTATATTTGGTTTCCTACTCAATGGGCCCAACATCATATTGACACATATGGCCGCCCCGAATATTTTCACATGAAAATTCAAATCCAATACGGGAAAGAAAACGCAACTACAAAAGGAATTTATATATTAAAAGAAGATGGCACTCTCACGGACGAAACAATGGAAGTGCTTACTCTAGCAAAGGAACATAACGCCGCAATAGCCTCAGGTCATTTGTCTAAGAATGAAATAGTTACCCTTTTTAAAAAAGCACACGATATGGGTCTCGATAAACTTGTTTTACAACATGTCCAATTGAATGAACTTTGGACATGGAGTCCTACGGAACAAAAGGAACTTGTAGATCTTGGAGTTTTGATTGAGCATGTCTCTCTTTATATTTATGAAGGACGTTATTTGATATCACCCAAAGAAAACCTGGACCTCATAAATGTTGTTGGCCCAGAAAATGTCGTCTTTGGGTCTGATTGCGGCCAACTCAAAGTTCCAACCCCAACTAGTGGTCTAAAAGGATATGTAAAAGCACTGCTTGAGGCTGGGGCTTCCGTTGAGTCTATTAACATTATGCTTAAGAAAAACCCTGCTAGGATTCTAGGATTAGACTAATTTTTATAAAAGCTAAAAACAAAATAAGGAGATGAACTGTATGTGTAAAGTGAAAACAAAATTCACCGTCACTCTTTTCTTCCTTGTCATGTTGTTTGTTTTTATCACCCCATTACGCTCAAACGCTAATATGAGAATAAACATAGCCACAGCCACTACCGGTGGCAGCTATTATCCAGGCGGAATAGCTCTTGCTCAATTATGGTCTGAAAAAGACGTGGCTAACGCATCCGCATCTACTAGCTCAGGATCAGTAGAAAATGTATCATTACTTATGGGCAATGAAGCTAACGTCGTTGCTTGTCAAAGTAACATACTTCAATATGCTTATGAAGGCATTGAAACTTATCAAGGTAAACCCCACCCCCAGTTAAGGATTCTCTCTCCTAATTTTTCTCAGCCATATCAATTTGTTGTAAAAAAAAGCTCAAACCTTGAAAGTATTTCTGGGTGGAAAGGCAAAAAAATTGTTGTCGGTCGAGTAGGAAGTGGAACATTCGTTACACATGAAAGAATTTTCAAGGTATTTGGAATAAATATCTCTGATATAAAAGCAAACAACATCGGACAAAGCGAAGGTATAGATGCAATACGAAACGGCCTTGCAGATGCTGCTATATGCATAGGGATAGTACCTCTAGCCCCTATATCAGACGCTCTAGCAGCTCCTGGTTCTGATGTCACAATTTACTCTTTAAATGAGAAAGAAATTCAATCTATACTGGAACAAAATGTTTGGATGTCCCCTATGACTATCCCCGCTGGATCTTATAAAGGGCTAGATCACGACGTTGAAACAATAGGACATGTTGGTTTTTGGATTGTTCGTGATGATTTCCCAGAGGATGTAGCTTACAACCTTGTGAAAGCGATGCACGAAAACGCAGATTGGCTTAAAACAGCGTATTCCGGATATGATAATCCTTCTTTTCTACAACCTGCAACCGTCATTAATCGTATGCCTGTGCCTGTCCATCCGGGAGCCCTTAGATATTACAAGGAAGTTGGGCTTTTAAAATAACGCTCTCTTTAATATCATCTTCCACATACCGCTGGTATGTGGAAGATGATATGTTAAAAACATCTCAGCTAGTCACTAATCTTCCATACAAGAGGATGGGGGCATTTTACATGATTAAGAATGCTGGAAACAATTTAAGCATTATACGGAAACATCCGCTTGAGTTAATTGAAAAAAAAGTAATTGAATGGTCTTGTATTGCATTCGCTGCTTTCGGAATCCTAACAAATAGTTGGTGGATGCTTTCGTCTATTGAAAAAAGCGGAGTTTTTCTTGCTTTTACTCTTTTTATAATTTTTCTTTCAAAACCTTTAAAATTTAAACAGAAAAACCTGCACTACCTTGACTGGTTTCTTGCAATATTAGGGATTATAGTGGGTTTTTATACTACTTTTACTGCGAAGCAATTTGCTATAAATATGCTTGCTGCAGAAACTCGTGATTATATAATGGCTGGGATAGCTTTTTTTCTTGTCTTAGAAGCTGCGCGAAGAACTTTAGGTATCTGGATGGTCGTTATCCCCTCTTTTTTTGCTCTTTATGCTCTTTTGGGACACCTTATTCCTGGCCCTTTAGGTCATTATGGTTTTACTTTAAAAAGATTCCTTTTACGAATATACCTTGTTGATGAAGGTATATATGGAATTACTACACAAATAGCCTCAAGCTACATTTTTCTTTTTATCCTTTTTGGTTCTCTACTAGCAGAAAGCGGCGTTGGGGAATTTTTTACGGATCTTGCAAATAAAATCGCAGGAGCTTCAGCGGGAGGCCCCGCAAAAGTTGCAACTATTTCAAGCGGACTAATGGGAACAATAAGCGGGAGTGCAGCAGCAAATGTAGCAACTACAGGAGCTTTTACTATTCCGATGATGAAAAAAATTGGTTTTAACCCAGAGTTTGCCGGCGCAGTGGAAGCAGTAGCCTCTACTGGGGGATGGTTATGCCCCCTATTATGGGAGCAGCAGCATTTATTATGGCCCAATATCTTGGAACATCATATAACACTATCATGATAGCAGCGTTGGTTCCTGCAATTCTTTATTATGTCTCTGTTTTTTCTTGGGTTCATTTTTATGCAAGAAAACATAACATATATGGGTTAAAAAGAAGCGAAATACCTCCTATTGAAAATTTCACTCGTAAACTTACACTGTTATTACCATTAGGAGTTATAATTTGGGCTCTTTTTTCCGGATATACCCCTATCTATGCCGCCTTTTATGGGATGATTGCCACTGTCATTGCAGCTATTATCCAAAAAAAGAAGTTTACTTTAGCCAACCTTACTAATGGTCTGAGGGATGGAGCTTTTTCTTCTATAAACGCTATCATCGCATGTATTGCCGCAGGAATCATTGTTGGAGTTTCTGCCATGACAGGAATAGGACAAGTAATCACTTATAATATAGTCGGTTTAGCAGGAAACAATTTGTTCTTTGCATTACTACTTACTGCCTGCGCATCCCTTATATTAAGTATGGGTTTGCCCGCTACTGCTTGCTATATTGTCGTTGGAACGATAGTAGCTCCTGCCCTAGTAAAAATGGGAGCAATTCCTCTTGCTGCTCATATGTTTGTTTTTTATTTTTCTTGTCTTTCTAACATAACTCCCCCGGTAGCTATTGCATGCTATACAGCCGCTGGAATCGCCAACGCAAAACCATTTGGCGTAGCATGGAAATCGGTTTTAATAGCAGCTCCTGGATTTCTAATTCCCTTCTTATTTACATATAACCCTGTTTTACTTTGCGCAAAAGGTTGTATCTCATTCTTCTTTCTTTTGTCTGTATTTACAGCTTTAATTGGAGTGGTTTTTATGGCAATCGCTGGTACTGGGTACTTTATAAAAACTATCTCGCCAATTCCTAGACTTTTATTTTTCGCTGGCTCTGTTCTTTTAATATTCCCTGGTCTACAAACAGATATTATCGGTTTCATTGTAATTGTAGTAGCAAGCTTACCTCAAATACGAGTTCATACAAAAAGCAGGTCTCTTAAGGATTAACGAGGATACCAAAAGAGGTGAATTAAATATGTTTGGTTGGAGAGCAAGGTTAGGTTTAATGATACCAACAAATAACACTGTAATAGAACCTGAGTTAGCCCTACTAACCCCTTCAGGAGTCGCACTCTACACCACTAGAATGATTTCTAGCCGATCTGGTTACGCCAGTGTGAGTGGCTTGCAACATATTGTTTCAAATGTAGAAAGAGCAACAGAAGAGCTTTCAATCACCGGAGTAAACGCTTTTTTATACGGTTGTTTGTCAACAAGTTTTGTACATCCTGATTGGGAAGCAAGTTATGCTAGCCATATTAGAAAAAGGAGTAAATCACCTGCCATAACTGCCATGAGTGCCACTATTAGCGCTATTCGTAGTTTTAATACAGATGATATAGCTCTTCTCTGCTCTTATGAAAGTGAAATGTTAAGGTTAGGGTTGAATCGCTTTGCAGCTGATAAAATTAACGTAGTGTCTGTTCACAGCTTAGGCATCTCTAACTTTTCCACACTATCAAACATTACGAATATAGATATATATCGTTCGGCACGGTCTATGGATCTTAAGGAGGCAAAGATGCTTTGCATTTTAGCTACAGATATCCCTTCAGTAAAGATAATTAACACATTAGAAAAAGATCTTGGAATTCCTGTTATTAGTACAAATCAATCTCTTTTATGGAATGTCTTAAATGAACTTAAAATAAACGTAAATAATAAAGATTTTGGATCCTTGTTTGACCGAAAAATAATCTAGTTTCTATTCTCAAACTCACTTGCGATTATGTTAATAAAAAACAGGAGAAAAAAATGAATAATAAATACAATGATATTCGTTTTAAGTTTTTACATATTCTTGGAGAAACAGTAGTAAATTCTCTAAAAAAAAGAGGGTTTCTCGCCACTTATGTTAACCAAAAAGAGGAAGCCCTACGACTAATATGTGATTTAATACAAGATGGATCATCTGTTGGAATTCCTGGAAGCGTGACTATACGAGAAATTGGGGCAATAGCTGCTTTAAAAGAGAAGGGATGTACCATTTATGAACACTGGAACATGCCTTTGACTATTGAAGAGAAAAATAAGATTTTTATAAGAGAGAACAGCGCCGATTATTTTTTGACAAGCTCAAACGCCGTAACACGAAACGGAATTCTTGTTAACGTTGATGGGGTTGGCAACAGAATAAGTGGAATGTCATGGGGAATAGGTGAACTTATTTATGTAATAAGTATGAACAAGGTAGCTGATAATCTAGAAGCAGCTTTTAGTTTAATTCGTAATCGTTCTTGTGTTTTAAGTGCACTTCGCCGTGGCGTAGACTCTCCTTGTGCACAGGTTGGCTATTGCGTAAACTGTATGACTTCACAAAAAGTATGCAAGGCTTTTCTCATACAAGAAGCCCCTCCTACAGGAAGGAAAGCCAATGTAATTCTTGTTGGCCAAACTTTAGGTTGTTAGTAGAAACAATAAAGTAAAAAAGATTTTAATTTGTTTAATATATACTTTTAATAAACTAGGAGGCGGTTTAATGCAAAAGAAGGTTTATTTTATTCCTGTCATAGATGTAAGTTGGAATGCATTTGGCCCATTGAATCCACGTAAAAACTATAGCCATGAATCTCCGCCTCTTAATTTATGTGTAAAAGAATTAGAGGTTATGTTGGATCTGATGGTAAAGCTTTACAATGGAAATTTCGCTGTAGCAATTCATACAGGAACCTACTGTCGTGATTCTTTTACAGAAGAACCTTTCTTATCTATTTGGCACCAAGTGGAAAGAATAGGTGGTGAACTCTTAATCCACACGCATGAAGAAATCGCCGCCAAAGGAACACTTAATAGTAACGAACAACATATGAAAAAGGTTATTTATAGGCAATTTGATAGACTTAAATCTGCAAACCTGCACCCAGTGGGATATCGCGGAGGACTTTATGGATTTGCTCCTTTTCTGACTTCATATCTTGAAGAGCTCGGACTTAATGTTGACTTGACCCCAGCACCAGGCTTTCAAAATAAAGAACGGAATGCGAGTTGGAGCAATTGTCCTTTCTCTGCTTTCTATCTTGGAAAAGGAGATGATCTTGTATCTCCTAAAAATGAAATAGAGACAAGCTCTGTACTTTCTATCCCTTTAGGTGCAAGCGGTAGCGGAACGGATAACACTGACTATCTTTATATAGATTATGACCTCTCCACATTAAAATCTATCCTCTCGATATGGAACGCTATTTTAGACCGCGCACAAAAAAAGAATACGCCGCAATTTGTGCATACACTTTTTCATACCAACTCCATGAGCAACAGGGAAATGTTAGAACGTTATCGCTATTTCACAGAAACTGCACTCGTTCACGGTAAGGCTTTAACGCCAACAAAACTCGTTAAAAGGTTTTCTAAAAAAGGATAGGAGTGAAATAATGTTTGGATGGAGGGCTAGATTAGGGTTGTTGGTTCCGTGTATTAACACAGTGTTGGAGCCGGAATTTCGTCATATTTTGCCAATAGGTATTGATTTTTTCACTACGAGAATGCTAATGAAAGGTAGTTCTAAACTTGAGAAACTTTCTTCCATGGAAAGTAGCCTTGATTTATGTTTAGAATCTCTTATAGATATAACCGATATTTTCCTTTACGCTTGTACAAGTGGTAGTTTTATTAAAGGTCTAACTTGGGATAATGAGCTACAACATCGTATATATATGAAAACTAAAAAGAAAGCTGTCACTGCGATGCAATCCTTAGTATATGCATTACATGTTTTTTCTGCTAAAAATATAGTAGTAGCTACTCCTTACATTCCAGAAGTTAACGAGAAGCAACGATCTTTTTTTCAAGAATGCGGGTTTAATGTCCTCAAAATAGAAGGAATGAACATAATCGAACATGGCGGTTCTGGATATATAGAATCTGAATCCATATATGATTTTGCCAAGCAAGTTTTGACTGGGACAAGCCCAGATGTTTTAGTGCTAAGTTGCACTAATTTTAGAACATTAAATATAATTGAAAAACTTGAGACTGATCTAAATATTCCCGTAATAAGCTCTAATCAAGCTCTTTTATGGAATGCATTGCGCTCTCTTAATATAACTGAGATGATTTTAGGTCACGGAAGTTTGTTGAAGGGTATTAAATAAATTATCTCTTGTTAAATGATCTGATCAAAGTCAATAATATTGAGAGAGACCGTTTATACCATTGCAGCGCTACAGGTCTTGAATACTCATATAGAGATCTTTTTAAAGTCAGCGAACGGGTTCTTAATTTAGAAAGGCTCTTTAACATCCGAGAAGGTTTCACCAGGAAAGATGACTATCTCCCCGAAAGATTCAGCAAAGAACCTGCAATGAATGGCCCAGGAAAAGGACAGGTAGTGGATCAAGGTCGTCTTCTAAATCTTATCTACACTGCTAAAGGCTGGGATGAACAAGGGATACCAACGAAAGGAAAACTGGAAGAACTAGGGTTAACTCAAATCGCATCAAAAATGTTCAACTAATAAGATTATTAAAGAGAGAAAGAACTGCTATTAACGAGGCGCCCTATTGTTTTCCATAACTGCCAAACTTGCGCAGAACATTCTCCATCTCTTCTTCAGAAAGAATCACTGGTTCGCCAATACTTTTCGTCCGATAGTAAATTTCTGAAACAAGCTCTATTTCCTCTGCTGTTGAAAAAGCTCGAGAAAGGGTTTCTCCCACTGCGACCAGCCCGTGATTGGCAAGAAGAACAGCATTATAGTTACCGATAGCCTTCGCAACATTTTGAGCAAGTTCAGGAGTTCCGTAAGTAGCATAGGATGCTAAAGGCACTTTTTTACCCGAAAAACCAATAAGGTAATGAACTGGGGGAAGTTCCCATCGTAAACACGCAATTGTTGTGGCAAACACTGAATGGGTGTGAACAACAGCTGATATGTCATCTCTTCTCTTATACAAAGCAAGATGCATCTCCGCTTCGCTGGAAGGTTTTACATTTCCTTCTATTATCTCTCCGGAAAGGCTCATTATTACAACATCAGCAGCTTTCATTTCGAAATAATCAATACCTGTGGGGGTCATGGCCACTTCTCCCCTGGCCCTGTTACAAATACTAATGTTCCCCCCTGTGCCAGTTGTCAGTCTGGAAGTAATCATTTTCTGACAATATGCCACTATCGCTTCCCGCTCTTCTTGAAGTTTCATCGTAATACCCCGTTTCTCACTTAAAACACCGCATAGGATGAATCCAGCGAATCTGCAACAAACATATAACCAGGCGCGTGGGTTATGGCAAAGGGAGGCTTGCTCGCCATAAGCGCTGCCTGAGGGGTCACTCCACATGCCCAAAATACTGGAACTTCGTTATCATATATAGGAACAGCATCCCCAAACTCTGGAGAATGAATGTCTTTAATACCAATAGCCGCTGGATTGCCTATATGAACTGGCGCCCCATGCACAGCAGGGAATCGACCTGTTGACAGCACAGCCTTGGGAACCTGTGTATATGGAATTGGGCGCATACTCACCACCATTGGGCCTGACAAACGCCCAGCTGATTTACACTGAATATTTGTAACATACATCGGCACATTCGAACCTATCTCAATGTGCCGAACAGGAATGCCTGCACCAAGCAGTGCACTTTCAAACGTAAAAGAGCAACCTAGAAGAAACCCCACGAGGTCGTCTCTCCAGTATTTTATTATGTCTGTTGGCTCATCAACACACTGACCATCGATCCAAACCTTATACTTAGGAATGTCTGTTCTGATATCGGCACCTGGAGCGATCATCTTTGGTTCCGGATCCCCTGGCTCTGTCACATCAAGTACTGGGCAAGGTTTTGGATTACGCTGAGCAAAAACGAGAAAGTCATAGGCCCAGTCTTTCGGTAAAATAACGAGGTTAGCCTGAACATGTCCCTTGGCCATACCAGGAGTTGGCAGGTTATATTTCCCCTGTCGAATCAGCTCGCGAACTTCCTGTGGAGTGCAGCTGCAGAAATCTGCCCCTTTCATATCCCAAGAACCTCCTTGATATTTTGAATCGAAATGCCCTCTTGAACAAGAATCTCCCAAATAGCAGCAGCCATGGCCACTGCCCCTTGAGTGTCTCCATGAAGACATATAGAATGAGGCCTTAGGGGAACAAGTGTTCCATCAATAGCCTCCACAACACCTTCTTTAACCATCCGGACAACCCGGCTTGCTGCCAGTTCAATATCATGAATAACCGCCCCTGGCTGCTTCCGTGGAACAAGAGTGCCATCTGACTGGTAGGCCCTGTCTGCAAAGGCTTCGACAGCGAAGGGGATTTCTGCTTCACTGGCTGCTTTTTCAAAACAAGTGCCAGCTAGACCGAGAAGTATTAGCCCTTCCCCTCCGTCCCGAACAGCACGAGCTACGGCTTCAGCCAGGGCTGGATTCTTAGCTGACTGATTGTACATGGCGCCATGAGGCTTAACATGCTGAAGAGGTATTCCATAGACCTTGCATGCAGCTTGTATTGCCCCTATCTGATAAAGACAATAGGCATACACTTCATCTGGAGAACAAGCCATTTCTCTCCGTCCAAATCCCATAAGATCCGGATAACCTGGATGAGCTCCCACTGCTACGCCTTTTACTACAGCCTCCTGGACTGTCTTTAACATCACTTGAGGATCACCAGCATGGAATCCGCATGCAATATTAGCGGAAGTGATGCTTTTCATAACATCTTCATCATGCCCCAGAACATACACACCAAAGCTTTCTCCCAAATCGCTGTTTAAGTCTACAGAGAACATGGAATCATCCCTTCTCTCAAAAATTAGCAATCAAGACTCTCCCAACTCACTGTATGAGTTTCTCCATCCACTGAAAGCTCCCACGTCCCAGACGTCATTAATATTTCTGTTTCGCACTCAGACATCGGGGGAACAATCCGTGTAATCCATGCAGCAACAGACTGTCTAAGTTTTATTATTTGGTCAGATTCTTGTTTTGCTAAAGAAACAGCTTCTTCAAAAGACACCTGCTTAAAGCGGATTTCCTGGCCTGGAAGATATTGAGCAATTTCAGCAATGTCAGGCGAACAGAGAACAGCGATTTTCGTATATCCACCAGTTGTTTGACGATCTGCCAACATCACTATAGGCTGGCCATCACCTGGAACTTGGACTGCACCAAGAGGGATGGCATCTGAAATAATATCTGCCCCCCCAGAATGTTCAATAACTGCCCCTTTCAGACGATATCCCATACGATCAGCGGATTCGGTAATTTTATAGGGTTCTGAGAAAAACGTCTCTATCCCCTTAGGTGAAAAAGCATCATCTTGAGGACCAAGTACTACTCGTAATGGCCGACCTGTCCTCCGCTCAGGCAATACTGCTACAGGACACTGAAAATCTACAAAACGGCGCCAAAGGATATGAGGCTCGCCAGTAATAAAAATATCACCTTTTACGAGTGCCCGCCCGTCTACTCCTCCGATTTGTGCCCTAAGATATGTAGAACGGCTTCCCATAACGACAGGAACATCTACACCCCCTGAAAAAACCAGATATGCACGGCAACCATTACCTTTCATTCCGCTGAAAGAAAGGGTGTCCCCTTCGCCAACTTTCAAAACATTATTACAGGGATAGGATATTCCGTTAATGGAAAAACCCAGGTCGGCTCCTGTTGCCACAACAGCACCTTCTCCTTCTATTACCGTCAATGTCGGACCAAGAACTGTCACTTCGAGACAAGCTGCTCCTTCTTCGTTCCCCACCATAACATTACCGCTTTTCAAAGCAAAAAGGTCCATTGCTCCCGCAACAGGCATCCCCTTGCCCTGAAATCCCCACCTGCCCATATCCTGTACTGTGGTAAGCATTCCCGGCTGTGCAACTTTTATCTTCATGCCGGAACCTCTCCTTTATCAAACATTTCGAGAGTATATTCTCCATGGGAAACCTGTTCTTCTATAAGGGCATATTCGTTAGGGGAAATTGGTCGAAATCGTATCCATAGCCCCCCATCAGTTAATGTGGGCGGTTCTCGTGTAGCATCAAACATTCGTAAGGGCGTTCGCCCGATAAGTTGCCATCCACCAGGACTATCTATTGGATAAATCCCCGTCTGTCTTCCAGCTATTCCCACACTTCCTGCAGGGATTTTTTCTCGAGGCTCTACAAGGCGAGGGGTGGAGATAGATTCATCCATCCCGCCGAGATATGAAAATCCAGGAGTAAACCCAAGCATATAACAGTAATAATCCACAGAAGAATGTCTTTTAATCACTTCTTCCTCTGATAACCCTGAATGATGAATAACATTTTGAAGGTCCGGCCCAAACTCGAAACCATAACAAACAGGAATGATGACACCTCTTCCCTTTTCTCCTATAAAATCTGATTCGGCCTCACTAGCTAGACGATTTATAAGAGGAAAGAATCGTAAAGGATCAATGGCAAGAGGGTCGAAATATACTGCAAGAGAACAGTATGTGGGAACAAGTTCACGCAACCCTGAAACTTTTTTACTTTCTAGAGTACGTCGTAAAGCCTGAACCCTTCCATTCACATCTAAAGATATAGCATCGCCATACTCTATAACCACGCAGCTATCTCCAGCACATCGTATTTTTGGCCATTGTTTTTCTATCAAAACCAAGCCCACCTCCAAAGATGGCAGCTCCTAAAACTTTTAGCACGACATTTCTTTGAATTCTACCTTAAGCACAAGCAGAAGGTGATAGTATCCTTTACGCTTGCAGCTTTCTATGGCTTCTTCAACTTCCTCAAGAGTTGTACGCCGAATTAAAGTGTGGAAAGCCATTATGTCATGGCCCTGTAGGGCTTGCTCAAACTCCAGCCACGCATTAAGCAACTCTCCATGATGTTCTATAAGAGAGAGAAGGGATTTAGTTTTAAAAAGAATCTGTGAAAGACTTTCTTCCCGATGTTCCCTCACAGCCAGAGGTTCTGCAGACATTAACGATTCTTCTACAGGAATAACCAGGCGATAAAGAGCCTGGTAGACCCCTTCTCCCTCGATCCCCACACTAAAGGGCGGAGTCTGAACATGGAGGTGTCCAAAATACCACTGGCGAAAATGAAGACGGGGAACAAGGGTATCAAAGTAAAGAGCTACTGGATCTCGTGGAACATGGCAGGGATTAAGGGTAATGCCAATATATTTTGCACGAAGCAACTCTAACAAAACGGAAAAAGGAGCCATGTGGGTAAACACATAATCCACTTTCCATCTCACCTGCTCTAAAGATTGCCAGCCCCTAACCATTTCTTCTTCAGATGGAATTTCGCGCTCCCACCACGAGATTCCTGGGCGACGGAAACACCTATCGATGCTTAACGCTCCACCAAATGTGAAGCAAGCATAATTTTCTATAGTATAAACATACCCTCTCTTTAGGTGAAATATTTTATCTGTAATCACACCTACGGGGTTGCCGAAATGTTTTTCTGTAGGAAGGTCATCTAGTCGTGTAAAATTTTCGTGGTTACCGTCTATAAAAAGTGTCGTCCACGGCATAGAGGAAAGCCATTGAAGCCACTCCAGCTCTTTTTGTGTAGGTTCAGGAGCGAAGAGCAGGCCAAAGTCACCCATAATGAGCAAAAAGTCATGCTCACTCAAATTTTTGCCCACAGCATAATAAAAAGGCAGCAACTCATCCATTTCTACGGTTCCGTGTTTATCGCCGGTAACGTAAAGGGCCATAAGCTCCTCCTTTTGGGGCAAATTTGCTACTTATGATTATGGATGAAAATCACTGCAAATGCCAGAACAAAAAGGGACTGCCCCAATGGGACAGTCCCTTTTATCTGCCTAGAATTAAAGTAAATTCTTACAGAGGTTTAACGTTGGCAGCCTGAGGTCCTTTCTGACCAGACTCGATATCAAAAGAGACTTTCTGCCCCTCGTCGAGAGTCTTAAAACCATCAACCTGAATCGCGCTAAAATGAACGAAATAATCTTTTCCGTCCTCACCAGTGATAAACCCATAGCCCTTTGTGCCGTTAAACCATTTTACTGTTCCTTGTGTCAAGATGTTGCCTCCTAAATTGTTTTTGCTGCTTCTTTTCTGCAGCTTGGTTAGCATACAGACTTTTAGCAACTTTGTCAAGAAAATTTTTTGAATTTGTGTAGATGGACCTGAGTTTCGTTCCGCCTCTTTGGGTTTACTCATCTTAATATCAGGGTTTTCTGTATTGTATTGCAAATTATGCTGCGATATATTTATCTGCATGTAAGATGTTTCAATTCGGAAGGAGGCACGAAAATGGCAAAAGTAGCAAGAGAAATGGTTGAAAAAGCAGGAGTTGATGTGGAAAAACTCCTAAAATTGCTTGTGGCCAATGCCGCTGCAGAGCTGACAACTTTTTATTACTACACTATACTTCGATGCAATCTTATTGGCCTCGAAGGAGAAGGAATAAAGGAAATAGCGGAGACAGCACGAATTGAGGACAGAAACCACTTTGAAGCACTCGTTCCCAGAATTTACGAGTTAGGGGGCAAACTTCCTGACGATATGAAGGCCTTTCATGATATTTCTGCCTGTCCTCCCGCATCATTGCCTAAAGACCCTACAGACGTAAAAGCAATCTTGATGGTTCTCGTAAACGCTGAGCGGTGCGCGGTCCATGGATACACCGAAATATGTCACTTGACAGCAGGCAAGGATCATCGGACCTATGAGCTTGCCCTGGCCATTTTAAATGAGGAAATAGAACACGAATCGTGGTTCTCCGAATTTCTTGGAGAAGGTCCTTCTGGCCATTTCTTGAGAAGAGGTGAAACTTCTCCCTTTGTTTCCAAGTTCATGCGTTGAAGCGGCTGTTTAGGAATTACATTATCGCTGTCCGGTAACAACAATTGACACTATCGGCACATTATGTTAATCTCCTTGAAAATTTAAGTATTCAGGAAAGGAGGATCCTTACGTGTCTTCAAAAAACCATAGCATCAATGAAATTTCTCTTATCAATGTAACTACAACTACTACCATGACGACATGTGTCGACCCTCCTGGAGCAGTCGGCGTTTGATACGTCGTGTACTGAAACTTCAGCCGGGGGTCTTCGATTTTAGAAGGCTCCCGGCCTTTTTTATGTCATTATTCTAGAGAGAAAAGAGATGGTAGAACATGAAGGTTTGGGGCCTATGCTTTATTGGTTTTGGTAACGTTGGTCAAGGTCTCGCTCGTATTTTGGTTCGAGAGGAAGAAAAGCTTTATCACAAGTGGGGATTCAAATTTAAAACTTTAGCTGTAGTAGGCCGGACAAAAGGTGCCTGTAAGAATCCCGAAGGTATCTCTCTGCAGGCTCTTCTTAACAGATTGGATCGTGGCGAATCCATAGGCACAGATCTTATCTCCCCCTTGGAAGCTGTTCGTCTTTCTGGCGTAGATATTGTTATTGACGTTACCCCCACAAACCTCACTACCGGTGAACCTGGGTTATCCATCACAAGAGCCGCATTGAATGAAGGAAAGCATGTCATTTCCAGCAACAAAGGTCCTGTTTCTCTGGCATTTCATGAACTTCAGAAATTAGCTTCTGACAAAAGATGTGAATACCGATTTGAGGGCACAGTCATGAGTGGAACTCCCGCCATCAATTTGGCATTGGAATCTATGGCAGGGTGTGAATTTTATGAAATTCAAGGTATAGTTAATGGTACAACGAACTATATTCTGACCAGGATAGAAGAAGGGCTTGAGTACGATGTTGCCCTTAAGGAGGCTCAAGATTTAGGATATGCGGAAACCAATCCCGAAGGGGACGTGGACGGGTGGGACGCTGCAGTAAAAGCTCAGATCATTGCAAATGTTATTATGAGAAACACTATTCCTCTCTCTAAGGTAACTCGAAAGGGTATTGCTGGCTTGAGCCGTAAAAATATACAAGCAGCTAAATCTAAAGGGGCAAAAATTAAGCTTCTCGCTCATATTCAACGCACCTCGAATGGAATTTCAGCCTCAGTAGCTCCTGTTGAACTTCCGCTATCCCATCCTTTAGCAGGAGTGGACGGCGCCACCAACGCCATAACTTACACCACAAACAATATCAAAAATGTCACTATTATAGGCCCTGGAGCAGGAAGAGAAGAAACGGGGCAGGCTCTTCTGTCCGACATGCTCTCTATTGTTGCTCATGAACAAGTTCTCTTTTAGAGAAAAACACAGGCTTCATAGTAGAGGCAGTTATTATAAAGATGTGAGGAGGAGTTTTGAGATGAGCTACGAAAAGTTTTGCATAATGCCGCAAACATTGGAGGACATTAACTGTTTTCTCTCTGATACCAAAAATAAGACCCTAACCGACCTGCGTAGAGTCGTTTCAAAATACGGTACTGTATCAGAGATCAACGAAAAAGCCCATGAAGCTGGGAAGGTTGAAAGTCTTCTAGAGAAAGTGAAACACGCAAACCCATCCCATGTCAAAGAGCTGGATTGGCTACAGGCTGCTAAAGACTGTGGGGATTTTATATCCCTATCCGAATATCGTTCCCGCATTGATCCGGATCGGCCAGCATGGAGTTATGACGAAACAAGGGCTGTGACTCTTGAGATCAGTGCCATGCAATATTTCCCCTGGCTGATAGCTGAAGCGAAACAGGCCAAAGAAAAGGGTGAAATTCTTCCCGGCCGTTTCATTAGAGTTCGTAAGATGAAAGAGCAGGAAGCCGATAATGGGGACTTACCAGCGGTAAGAGCAGCCATTAAAATTCTTGGAGCCAGTTGTGTAGAGACTCTCGATACTAAAGGAACAGACGGATCGAACATACATCTGGGAGGGCCAGATACCATCACTGGATATTTCGGCGGCATCGGGCAACCCAACAGCCACCCTCTAAAATGGATCGATGAGCTTCTCTATTACTATGTAAACTATGGAGTAGACGAAGTGCTGAATATAAATCCAGGAACAGTTTTTTTAGGATATCTCCTCTACCGTCTCGGTGTAAACATCAGATTCAAAATTTCGGTTTTCATGGGAAATGACAACCCCTATTCTGTACTGTGGACATTGCTGGCTGCCCGTCTTTTCGCCAGAGATGACGGGACTACCCCTCTTGCTGGATTTAACTTATCTAATTCTATTGATGGAGAGCATATCGCAAAATCTGCAGAGATTCGAAGAGAACTCGGTCTAGAAGATGATGTTCGCATAGAACACCATATTACAGAAACGTGGAAAAGCATCGTTCGCCAGCCATACGATAGAAGAGACGAACTCCTTGAGCTTGCAAAAACTATTCCTAACATCTCAGCCAAACATGAAGGAGGAAATCCAGAAGACGAACAGCAGCTTTATCACCAGTCAGATATACTCGACTACTTTAGGGATAAAAAGGAAATAGTAGGCACTGGAGATTGGGAGGCACTTACCCGCAATTATCTTCTTAAGCACAAAGCAGTAAACACCACGGCCGAAGCCCTCACCAAAGCAGGTCTTTCCTTCATTGCAGCAGGTGTTCACCGCCTTTGATTCTTTTTTCGAGAAAGTCAGAAGGGGCTGTCATTTTTCGATAGCCCCTTCTTTTATTATTCGTATCTTAACGCTTCGATGGGATTAAGCAACGAAGCCTTATATGCTGGGTAAAAGCCAAAGAAGATGCCCACACAGCCAGAAAATCCAAAGGAAAGGACCACAGATAGAAGAGAGATATCAACGGTCCATCCCAACGCCTTCGAAATGACTTCAGCCCCTGCGATACCAAGAATAATACCTGTAATTCCCCCTAAAAGAGAGAGAGTAAGGGCTTCCACAAGAAACTGCAATCGAATATCTGCTCTTTTGGCCCCTATAGCCATTCGAATGCCAATTTCCCGTGTCCGTTCAGTAACCGAGACAAGCATGATATTCATAATGCCAATGCCCCCCACTAAAAGGGACACCCCTGCCACTGCAGTGAGAAGCAAACTCATGACCCGAGTCGCACTTTTGGCGCTTTCCACCATCTGTGTCAGGTTGCGCACAGTAAAATCATTTGATTCCCCTGGTTTTATCCGATGGCGCTGAGCAAGAAGCGCTTCTATCTGTTCCTGAGCCAAATCAAGGTGCTGTTCAGAAAGGGCCTTTACCGAAATGGACGAAGCCATACCCATCCTTTGGGGGCTAAACAACCGTCGCTGCACGGTAGTAATTGGAACAAGAACAATATCATCCTCGTCCCGCCCCATAGCGCTTTCCCCTATTTTGTTCAGAAGGCCGATTACAACCATGGGCACACCTTTAAGACGAAGGATCTTACCAATAGGGTCCTCCGTCACGAATAAATTATCTACAATGGTCTGCCCCACAATACAAACCTTTGTCGCGCTCCGTACATCCTGATCTGTAAAAGTTCTCCCTGAGGCAAGGCTCAAATCACGAACAAAAAGATAGTCAGAGGTCGTCCCTGTCACCCGGGCCGGGTAATTTTCATTTCCATAGACCGCTTGAGCCGTTCCGCCGTAATAGGGAGCAACGTAAGCCACCGCGCTGCATTCCTCTCCAATGGACATCGCATCATCAATTGTAAGATTATGAGCTATGTAACTTCGTGAACCTCCAAAGGTAATTGTTTCGGGACGCACCACAATCATATTGCTGCCAAGACTCGAAAAACGCTCTGCAATCTCTTTATTGGCACCGCTCCCCACAGCGAACATAATGATCACCGCCATAACGCCTATGACGATTCCAAGCATGGTCAAAGCCGAACGGGTTTTATTGGCGCGAAGAGACCTAAAGGATATTTTTGAAGTTTCATACAAACTCAGCATGTCGGGTTCACTCTTTCATCGTGCACTATGGTTCCATCTTTTACCGTAATAATTCTGGAGCCGAATAGTGCCATATCCCGCTCATGAGTAACCTGTATAATAGTTTTACCGGACTCAACATTAAGTCGCACGAAGAGTTTCATCACATCTATCCCCGTTTTGCTATCGAGATTGCCGGTAGGCTCATCAGCCAGAATGAGGGGTGCATCATTGGCAAGAGCTCTCGCTATAGCCACACGCTGCTGCTGGCCTCCTGAGAGCTGCTGCGGCTGATGATTTGCCCTGTCTTCCAAATCCACAATTTGAAGGGCATGGAGAGCTCGCTCATGACGTTTCCTTGCCGATATGCCGCTATAGAGCATAGGGAGTTCTACATTTTCGAGAGCTGTCATACGGGGAAGAAGGTTAAAACCCTGAAAGACAAAACCAATAGTATTCTTCCGGATATCCGCAAGTTGGTTTTCGTCGATGGTGCTCACGTCTGTTCCATCAAGATAATAATGCCCTTCCGTTGGGGTATCGAGACATCCTATAATGTTCATAAGCGTTGATTTTCCAGACCCCGATGCCCCCATAATCGAAAGGAATTCTCCCTTTTTAACGGAAAAAGACACTCCCTGAAGAGCCGTAACATCTACCTCTCCCATAGAGTAGGTCTTGTAAATATTATCGACGCGGACCAGGTACAAAGGGAGACCCTCCTCCATTGCTATTGGTTTTACCAGAAAGAATGCTTGTAACCACATTCATTCCCTCATTAACATTGCCAGAAATTTCAGTGTACAAACCATCAGATATTCCTATAGATACGGGAAGGGGCTTGAATTCCTTGCCGTCATAAAGCCAAAGTGTCTTCTGGTTTGAAGAAGCGTTTCGTCTAGCCGAATTAAAATTTTGCCCATTTCCATTGGAAGCGAGAAAATCTGGACTCGGTTTGAAACGCAAGGCAGCATTAGATACTTTAAACACGTCAATCTTTTCTTTGGCAATGACCGAAACATTAGCTGTCATACCAGGCATAAGTTTAAGATCCGGATTCTGAACCATAATGATAACTGTGTATGTAACTATATTGCCTTCGGCATTAGGAGCAAGGCGGATCTCCTCTATACTACCTATAAAAAAGAGCTCAGGATAGGCATCAACAGTAAATTCAACCCTTTGTCCTGCTTCTATCTGTCCAATATCAGCTTCATCAATGTTCGCTTCCACTTTCATTTTCGTCAGATCTTCTGCGATAGTAAAGAGAGTGGGAGCAGACTGGCTCGCATTCACAGTCTGTCCAACCTCCACTGTCCTGTCAATAACGACTCCATTAATAGGAGAGGTTATACGCGTGTAGCCAAGACTTACCTCCTTATGTCTCAAATTAGCTTGAGACTGGGCCAAACTTGCTTTAGCGGCCTTTAATTGGGCAAGAGCCGTATCGTACTCTGTCTGAGCTGCATCAAGCTCACTTTCTGCGATAAGGTCTCTGGAATAGAGCTCTTTTTTTCTATCCCTGTTCTTCCTCGTGTTTTTAACAGTGGCCTCGGCTTTTGCAAGGTCTGCCTGAGCGGAAAGAACGTCAGCCTTTGCTGTCTCGAGGTTGGCCTGCAAAAGAGCAGGGTCTATCTCTGCAATGAGCGCTCCTTTTCTTGTAATAGAATTGAAATCGGCATAGATAGCTTTGACCGTGCCGGAAACCTGGGTTCCAACATTTACAGTATTGACCGCCTGAAGGCTGCCCGTTGCGGAAACTGTCTTTATGATCTTGCCACGAGTAATAGGAGTTGTTTCCACAACCATGGCTTTTGAAGCGTCTTTACGGGATATGATAAAATAACCGCCCAAAGCAAGAAGTAAAAGAAGGACAACTATCCACTTTTTCATTCCACCGTTCCCCCTACCACCTTTTCAAGAGCAGCCCAGGACCGGTGATGAGAATAGAGTGCCGACCAGTACCCTTGCTTAGCCTCTTTAAATTTTTCTGTAGCGTCGGCCACTTCAATTGGAGAGCCTACGCCTACTTTATATCTGTTTTGCGCAATCGTCAGATTCTCTTCTGCCTGCTGCACCGTTTTTTGCGCAACTGCCAAAACCTCATCAGAGTCGATAAACTCCATATAAGCCTGTTCCACTTCTTTACGAACATCAGATCGAAGAGACTCTTCCTCCCCTTCGGCCACAACCAACTCCGCCCTGGCCTGGTTTATTTTCTCCCCCTCAAGTCCTCCATCGTAAAGGGGGATCTGAAGTGTAACTCCAACAGACCAGTTATCATCTTCGGTAGGATGACTGCCGCCAATGGCGTATTTTCCCGATGCTCTTACCTCTGGTGCATTTCCTTTCGCAGCCAGGCGAATGCTCTCCTTGGCTGCCTTAACACCTATCTCACTGGCCAGAAGGTCTGCCCTTTTCCTTAACGCTGTTTTTAAAACTTCGTCGAAAGGTATAGAGAACGAAACACGCTCCTCTACATCTTTGAGTACATATTCCGGTGCTTCTGTAACCCCCATGGCATTATTGAGCTCTGCCCTCGCTTTTTTTATTGCTGTTTTCGCAGTCACCACCCCAAGCCTAGCCTTGCTTTGTTCCACTTCCGCAGTAGTCACATCATATTTTGGAACAGAGCCCACGTCATAAAAGGCCTGGGCCTGGGTGAGAAGAAGAGTATAAAGATTCAAAGTTTCTTCGGCTACTTCGAGATCTTTCTGTGCCTCCAGGGCATCAAAATAGGTTTTTTTAACATTATATTGAACTTGACACTCAATGGTTTTATAGTTTTGAGAAGCACTCTCTTTCTTCAAACGAGCGATGCTTTTTTCCGCCTTCGTCTTCCCAGCGTCTGTAATTAACTGTGAAATTCCAGCACTTGTAGAATAAGTATCGCCATCCCGAGCAGCAGAAGACTCCTGACGGCTGTAGCTGCTCGAAACATCAACCTGAGGGCGTTCTTTTGAAGCAACTTGCCCCATCTGGCTGTCAGCTACATCAATTTTAGCCCTGGATGCTTTAAGATTCGGGTGGTGTACCTCCGCTATGGCAAGACACTGTTCAAGACTGAGAGGGGTAGTGAATATTATTTTTTCTTCACTTAATCCTTCAGTAGAATGGCACATACAAAGAAAAGCTGTCAAAACCAAAAAGACGTACTTTTTCATCCCAAGCTCCTTCAAAAATAATCTTTATTATCTTTATATAGGGTACATGCCGTCTATTTATACAAAAAGGAACCCGTCTTATCATCGTGGAATATGCTTATATTTATGAAAAAGAGGCTGACCTTATTAAGTCTAGCCTCTTTTAGATTACGAACGGATCATTACTAGGGCCATTTTAAAATCTTCAATAGCCCTCAGCCCATGGGGAACATTTGCTGGCATAATAAGCCATTCCCCCTTCTCAACTATTTGTGGTGTTCCAGCAAGGCTTATTTCCGCTTTCCCCTCGAGTACCTGTACCAACGCATCGTAGGGAGCAGTGTGCTCGCTAAGACCTTGTCCTCTATGAAATGCGAAGAGGGTCACTGTTCCTGTAGGATAGTCTATAAGAGTACGGCTGACAATCGCGCCCTCTTGAACCTCAACCATTTTTCCCGCTTCAAATTTTTCTCCTTTTTCAAAAGTCCCGTGGTTCATTTTTTCACTCCTCCTCTAGTAATAGAAATATGCACTGTGTATTTTTGACATGCTACCATAATTCCTACTACTTTACTAGTGTTTTTTAAATATCAAAATTGATGCTGAGAAGGCTCAGTTGCGAATGAACCCTGAATTTTTCCTCTATCAAAATAAAAAGCCTGTGTGAGAGGTGAACCTCTTTGATTTGCAATGAATCCACTGACTGCGCCCTCCACTATTATGGGGAAACAGCCATGAAATCGATTTTTGCTCTCGGAGAAAAAAGAAGTACATTATTTTTTATATCTTCCAAGTGGGATAAGGTGTCCTGTTTATCTATATTCTCCGGCGCATACACTACAAAAAGAACGTTTTGCGTTTCAGCAGTAATGGCTGTGCGCTTATCAGGGCCATAAATGACACTTGATATGACACCTTTATCGTCACAGATAAGCATATCGTTATCACAAACGAGTTTCTCCGTATCATTTATTAACGTGTAGTATCTATCACCATCTCCAATATCTGCAACTATGGGAAACTCAACTTTGTCGAAATCATGCCCTGCCGTAAGCAGCATATTTTTTAACTCAGCTATAAACATAGCGGTAACGAGACAATTGACAATGGGGATACTTCTCCCCTTTATTGCTACAGACTCAATCTGGTAAAGCACAGGATAATTCTGACCATACAACTTAAAATACTGGTCATAGACACGAAGTACTGGTTGATTTCGCAATTCTGCCCGAGACATCATACTAAATTTGCTTCGTAAATCTTCTTCCAGGTTCTCTCTCACGCGGTTAAGGCAATCATGACATGACCCGTTACTGACTTCTTTAATGATTAAAATACCAATATGGGCTTTCGGAAACTTCTTTAGAAAAGCATCAGTTGTTGTGATCATTTTCTTTCCCTCCTCTTCACGCTCTTCCCCAATCCCTCCTTGTTAATTCTAACCGTTTGCTGCCATGTCAAGAGGTTAATAATTAACTGTCATTCAACAATAAAAAACAAAGGCTTTATTCCTCAATAACAACAACCAAACCCGGCTCTACATGCTTAACTAAAAGTTCAAGATGATCATTTCTTAGCCGAACGCATCCTTCCGTTGCCCTTTGTCCAATAGAACCCGGATCATGGGTTCCGTGAATGCCTATGCCTGACCAGCCGGTCTTCAACCGGATAAACCATGGGCCATATGCCCCCTTAATGGGTCCCTTCCCATCCTTGAAATCGTGAACCCAATGGCTTGAGTCATGAATTCTTTCTACCATAAAAGTTCCCACGGGAGTTCGCAAATCTCCGACTCGCTGTTTATTACCCTTATTTCGCCCCACTGCTACGGGAAAAGACAATACTTCTTTCCCTTCTCTGTAGAGGGTGAGAACAAATTTTCTTTTTTCCACGACAATCCTGTCTGGAGGCTCATGAGCATAAGTCTTTTCTCCACTCAGGGCTGGATTGTTGGCCGCTGCGAAAAAGCAAAGGAAAAATGTCAACAGAATAAGGTTTTTAATCTTCATTGCCTAGTCCTCCAGTTTAGATTTATGCTCCATATCCCACGTTGTCTGGGTGCTGCTTTCTTAACCATTATCAATCTTGCGGCTGCATGCTCACCCCAGGAGGCATTCCCATGGAACTCAAATCTATATCCTCGTACTCTATGTTTCCAGGGGGGGTAAACTGGGATGAAGGAATGGAAGGATTCACCTCGAAAAGAGTGGCCTCCTCTTTCTGTTCCATAGTTCCCAAGCTCATCGCAGACTTTAAGGTGATGTGTTCCTCATATACCCACGTTCTCACGCCTGAAACCTCTGCTACCACGCATTCATACCCGAGTAACTTCTCTTTTCCCAGGATTTTCCCGCCCATTTCCTTAAACATTTCCTCCCCTTTTTCTTTCATTTGCTCGGGGGTCATGGCACCTGAATACATAGCTGCCATTTTTTCCATATCGCTATTTTTCATCCTTGTCCCCGTGTTCGTCAAAAGGTCAATGTTATATGTATAGCTATCAGTACGGATAAAAAGTGTTTTGTTTTGCGTTACCTCTTTTGTCCCACCAAAAGAAATAGTTGTTTCCTCATCTCGTAATTCATAATAATTTTTCCCATAACTATCAAAGAAAACCGTCTTTTTCCCCACTGTCTGTCCTGAGAGTTCGTACTCTATATGAGCCGATTTTACTGGGGGTGTAACTTTTGAGATCCCTTCTTGGGCATAACAAAAAATAAAGGTTACAAACAATACAAAAAATATTGCTCCCTTAAAAAACTTATTCTTCATTACTAGCGCCCCTCTCTATATGAATTCTTAAGCCACATACCCCTCTCATATTTACAAAATTCCCTTATCTGGTCGCTATGCAGTGTACTCATCTCTCCACCACCTTCTTCAAACAAATTTTAACACTGAAAAAATCAATGTAAATTAAACTTGTTTATTTTATCAAATTTGTATATTCTAAAAATATTATGGAAGATAAGAGGCTGATGAGATGAATAATGCCACAAATACTCAACAATCGAAATTGCCTGATCATTATAAGGGGGCAGCAGCGGCACTTTTATCAGCTTTTTTGTTTGGCTTTATCCCTATTCTAGCAGTATCTGCCTATAAAAAAGGCATTACCGTCATGACTTTTCACTTCATGCGATTTATCATCGCATCAATTGCTCTTTTCTGCCTGCTTTATTTTCAGAAGGGCCATCAGGTAGTAATGGTGGGCAAGAAGAACTTTTTACAGCTTTTTGTACTTGGCGGTATTCTTTTCACTCTCACAAGTTTTAGCTACTTCTCTAGTTTTCAGTATATCCCGGCATCCATGGCAGCGCTTATTTTTTACTCTTATCCAGCTCTTGTTGCTATTGGATCCTTGTATGTCAATAAAGAACCTCTTACAACAAAGATTATTCTTTCTATTACGCTTTCTACTGTGGGTCTTATATTTCTTTCTGGAAAGATTGACGCTTCGGTTAGTATGAAAGGTGTTCTTTTAGCAGGTTTTGCTGCTCTTTCTTACACATCCTATATCCTTTATGGAAACTCTCTCATGAAAAAGACACCATATCAAGTAGTTGTTGCCTTTGTCTGTTTCTTTTCAGCCGTGTCTTTTTTTATAGTAGGAAAAGCAACTCATAATCTTATTCTTCCTCACACTACTTCTACATGGCTGCTATTTTGCATTATTTCTCTTGTTTCCCTTTCTGGTTTCCTCGCGTTTTTTCTTGGGGTGAAACTAACAACCCCGTCAATAGCGGCCATTCTCAGCATGGCAGAACCCCTTGTAACTGTAGTTTTATCTCTATTAATCTTTAAGGAGTACCTGACCATTCTTCAATATCTGGGGGGGATTCTCGTGCTTGCTGGGTCTTTTTTAGCTCTCAAAGCATGTGCCTTGAGATGAAAGTCGACGTTGGCAAAAAGAATAAGCCCCCCAAGGGGGGCTTGAATTTAACGATATGATCCGTAAGAAGAGGGGCCTGTATAGCAGAAACGTTCATTCAGCAAAAAACGAACCCTGTCTGTGCACAGATCCCATGCCTCAGGCTCCTTATTGAGAAGAGACACCATTTCATTGAGCAATCCGTCAATGACAGCATTGGAAACGTTTGGATCTTTCGCAGTTTTTTCTATTTTATCGATAATTTCTTGCGCCTTGCTCATCGTTACAAACCTCCTTTCCAAAACATAAAAAGGATTATATCACTTGAGCTATTCGATAAATATAGATAATAAATAAGATTTATAACGAAATGAAATATTTTTCCTATCTCTGCTGTATCTGCTCCTTGCAACACCACTAAAGCTACGTCCCAAGCTGGTGGAAGACAAAGGTGAAGCTTCTCTTGGCCGAAATCAATAACTTACTGCTGCTTTAAATGCACGTCCATTTGAGGATATGGTATTGATATGCTCTCCTCATCAAAACGTCTCTTCACTGTTTCAATGATATCGAAATAGACGGTCCAGTAATCCTGGGCGTTTACCCAAACTCGGACCGTGAAGAAAATTGCGCTTTCCCCATGCTCTGACATTCTCACAAAGGTTTCTGGCTCTTTTAAAATTAACGCGTGGTTCCCCACAACTCCCTGCAACACCTCAATAACCTTATGAGAATCTGCCTTATGCCCGACGCCAAACTTGAAATCCACACGGCGAGTGCTCTTAACAGAGTAGTTTACGATGCTGGCATTTGAAAGGCTTCCGTTGGGAATGAAAATCACCTTATTATCAACGGTGACAAGTTCTGTATAGAGAATCTGTATAGCCTGGACAGTTCCACTGAATCCGCTTGCTTCTATATAGTCCCCCACCTTAAAAGGCCTCAAGGCCAAAAGCAATACTCCTCCCGCAAAATTAGACAAAGAGCCCTGAAAAGCCAAACCTACGGCAAAACCTGCTGCCGCAATAACAGCTACAAAGGATGTGGTATCTATTCCAAGAATACTAATAATTGATATGACCAAAAGAACCTTCAATAAGGCATTGACAAGAGAAACAATAAATGGCTTCAAAGTCTTATCAAGAGATGATCTTTCAATAATCTTTTCTACTGTTTTGGTAATCCAATGAATAACCTTTAATCCAATTAACACCGCTAAAATAGCCAAAGCTACGCTTTTAATGACTGGCATGGACAAATCAATAAAACTATTCATAAAACACTCTCCCTTTTCCTTTGATACTATCCATAACAACAAAAAAACAATGGATTGTCAATTAAACAAATTTGCCTCCCCATAAAGCCACTGGAGATGTCACTGAACTCAAGTAAAAATATGATCTTTCTGATAATATGAAAAGGGAACAAAACCCTCACCAAGAGGAGTGATTTTAAAAATGAGACATCTGTTTTTTTACCAAACCCCTATAGGAGAAATAGCCATAGCTGAAGAAAACGATGTAATAACCCGCCTCTGCTTTCAAAGTAAAGATATTCTTAAAGACATGACAATCCATGAAACTAAAATTCTTAAAGAGGCTGGAAAACAACTTAAGGAATATATGGAGGGGAAACGAAAAGAATTTACTCTCCCCCTTGCACCAGTCGGCACTGAATTTATGATTCGTGTGTGGAAAAGTTTATGTGCCATACCCTACGGTGAAACACGAAGCTATAAGGAAATAGCTGAAAGTATCGGAAACAAAAAGGCCTCACGGGCAGTCGGTCTTGCCAACAATCGTAACCCCATTCCTATTTTTATCCCCTGCCACCGCGTTATCGGTGCTAATGGCAAACTTGTTGGGTATGGAGGAGGACTCCACATAAAATCCTTTCTCTTAAAGCTGGAAATGGAATATAAAAATTAAGTCTACAAAAAGGGCCCCTTACGAGAGTGATTTTTTATATAACCTGTTTTTCTTGCTACAAGCTGCTACACTGTGTTTAAATAAGAAAAAATTCTTCTTCAGTCAGTTTATAGCCGATAAGCATTGTGGTCATTCCACCACCAGAACGTGGTCGTTTCCGTTCTACACGGGCGATAGCTGTTAATGCTTGTTTGAAGTTTCTTGCATTTTCCGAATAACAGCCATTGGCACTGCACCAACGCTGATACCGGGCATACACTTCGGATGTCCGCACCTCACTGTTAGGACTTTCTTCCAAGACATCCTCGAAAAATAATGCTATTTTATCGCTGTCACGCTTATAAGCCTCCGTTGCTGTCTTAACGGAATCAGGTAAAGTCAAGCCTTCCTTCTTTAACAACTGATAGCCTTCAATTAGCCAGTTGAGGATAGCACTCTGATTCTTCGGTTTGGCAAATTCACGTTTTAGGTTTTTATCCTGCTCGCTTTCATCAAAGTGTCGTTCAAAAGGGATAATTACCACTCTGCCACTGGAAAACAGCGTCATATCCGTAATAACGGGCAGATAATTGGTGTTGATATACAGCTTAAACTTTGGTGAAAAGTCAAAAGAATTCTCATGTAGAAACCTTGCATTGATGGTGTCACCACCTGTCATGCTTTTTACCTGTGCAGCATTTAGGACAAGTCCTCTGCTAGGTTCGGAGATATTCACAAAGCGTACTCCTGCAAGCCGGGCAATATCTTCACTT
>NZ_MPPC01000004.1:0-86220 GCF_001896635.1 Aminobacterium sp. EBM-42 | reverse complement strand
TTGACCTTATTGTACCTATCGCCATGGAAGCGGGACTTCGTTTCGCAGTCCGTGAAGGTGGTCACACAGTGGGTGCTGGCGTTGTCACCGAGATTCTTGGGTAAACTGGAAGAGGGGAAGTATTATGGCAGATATAGTGGGTCTGCAGTGCACTGAATGTAAGAGAAGAAACTACTCAACAACAGTCAATAAGAAAAAGCAGGCCAAAAAACTGGAACTCAGCAAATACTGCAAATGGTGCGATAAACACACCTTGCATAAAGAAACTAAGTAGTGTAAAATACTCACTGCTCGCAGGTCCGTAGCTCAATTGGCAGAGCACTGGTCTCCAAAACCGGGGGTTGCAGGTTCGAGTCCTGCCGGGCCTGCCATTTTTTTTTGCCTAAAGATAGGAGGCCGAGGTATGGATAAGATCCTCAGCTTCGTGCGTGAAGCAAAAGCCGAACTTAAAAAAGTGACATGGCCAGGAAAAAAACAAGTGTGGTACTCTACCCTTGTGGTAATTGCTTTTACACTTTTCGTTGCCGCATATCTTGGTATTGTTGACCTGGCTTTGACCGGTATCTTTACGAAGATCATTAGTTAGGCTTTGTTCTGCATGGATTATTTGATGGGGTTAAATAGATTGCGTGGGGAGGTGAGGGGGCCAAAAGAGACCCCCTTTGTGTGATGGAGAGTAGCAGCGAACGGCGCTGGTATATAGTACAGACATATGCAGGGTACGAAAATAGAGTGAAGGCGAATCTTGAACAGAGGATCGCCACTATGGGCATGGAAGAAGAGATATTTAGTGTTTTAGTGCCTGTGGAGGAACGTGTTTTTGTCAAAGATGGCAAAAGCAAAAAAGTCACCCGTAAGCTTTACCCAAGCTACGTGCTTGTAGAGATGAAGCTGAATGATCAGTCCTGGTATGTTGTGCGTCACACTCCCGGTGTAACAGGTTTTGTAGGGGCAGGAAATCATCCCATTCCTCTTTCCGAAAAAGAAATAAAAGAAATTATGAGCAAAATCGGCAAGGACCATGCGAAGCCCAAGATTGAGATGAATCTAAAACCTGGGGATATTGTTAAAGTTAAAAGCGGCCCCTTTGAAGGTCAGGTTGGTCCTGTTGTTGAAATCGTTCCAGAGAAGGGAAAGGTCAAGTTTACAATTACAGTTTTTGGCCGTGAAACTGTAGTGGAAACAGACTATACGGAGCTTGATAAGCTCTAGAGATAAATGAATCTAAAAGCGGGCACTCCTCTTCCTCATAGTGGGAGAGGGGAGTGCTTTGCCGTGATGAGAGGAGATAAGTAGTAATGGCAAAAAAAGTTATTGCGCAGATCAAGTTGCAGCTGCCCGCCGGAAAGGCTACTCCTGCGCCTCCTGTAGGACCAGCACTTGGTCAGCATGGCGTGAACATTATGGAATTTTGCAAGCAGTTTAACGCCAAAACATCAGATCAGGCGGGGATGATTATTCCTGCAGTATTGACAGTATATGCTGACCGGAGTTTCACCTTTATCCTTAAGACACCTCCAGCAAGTGTTCTCTTGAAAAAAGCTGCTGGTCTTGACAGGGCTTCAGGTGAGCCTAACAAGGTTAAGGTGGGTAAAGTAAGCCGTGAAAAGGTAAGAGAAATAGCAGAGCTTAAAAAAGAAGATTTGAATGCTAACGACGTGGAAGCAGCCATGCGCATGATTGAAGGTACGGCTCGTTCCATGGGTATTGATATCGTCGATTAATTTAGTAGAGCTCTCAGGGTTATTCAGTGGCAGGGTCTGCAAAGCCCGTTATGACCACAAGGAGGGAATTTGTCATGGCAAAGAAAAGTAAAAGATACAGTGAGATAGCGGCGAAGGTAGACAGCACAAAGCTTTATGGGCTTCGTGAAGCAGTAGACCTTTACAAGGAAGTTGCTACAGCGAAGTTCGATGAGAGTCTGGAAGTTCACATCCGTCTCGGCGTTGATCCCCGCCATGCGGACCAGCAAGTTCGTGGAACCATCGTACTTCCCCATGGTACGGGAATCACGAAGAGAGTTCTGGTCTTGGCCGTAGGGGAAAAGGTAAAAGAAGCAGAGGACGCAGGTGCGGACATCGTCGGCGGAGATGACCTGATTCAGAAAATAAGCACTGGCTGGCTCGATTTTGATGCGGTTATCGCGACCCCAGATATGATGAAGAGCGTAGGACGCCTTGGAAAGATCCTTGGTCCCCGAGGACTTATGCCAAGCGCAAAAGCGGGCACCGTCACCTTTGATGTGGCTGACGCTATAAAGGAAATCAAAGCGGGTCGTGTAGAATTCCGCGTTGATAAAACTGCTATCATTCACAACATGGTAGGAAAGAAAAGTTTTGAAGCTGAAAAACTTTTTGAAAATCTGAAGGTCCTTTATCGAGCGATTTTGAAAGCACGTCCAGCATCGGCAAAGGGAACCTACGTAAGAAGCTTTTACATTGCGCCAACAATGGGTGTAGGAATAAAGATAGATCCTGTTGCAGCTTCTAAAGAAGTAGCAGAAGCATAAAAAAACAAAATATGCTACAATAAGCACCTGACAAACCAGAGACAGTGGGCGCGTTTAACGCCTAATGAATTCATATCACCCACCGAGGTTTGGAGAAAGACCCATAGAGTAGCCGTATAAGCTGCTTTCTTTGTGTACTTATCTCCCGGCCTTGATGGTTGGGAGATTTTTTTTGGGAGGAGGTGAACTCATGCCTGCAAATGTAAAGTATGAGCGAGTTAATGAATTGAAAGAAATGCTTGATAAAAGTGAAGCTGTTTTTGTAGCTGAATATCGAGGGCTCACCGTAGCGAAAATTACAGAGCTCCGCGCTAAAGTACGTCAGGCTGGCGGCGAGATGAAAGTTGCTAAAAACACGCTGTTTAAAATAGCCCTTCAGGAAAAAGATATGCCTGTTCCTGAGGATATTATGGCAGGGCCGAATGTTTATACAGTTGTATATGATGATCCAGTTGCAGTGGCGAAGGTTTTTGCGGAATTTTCAAGAGATAAGTCTAATAAGGCCTTTGTTATGAAGGGTGGCATAATGGGTACCAGCATACTTGATGCGGCACAGGTTGGTGCTTTGGCGGATCTTCCTTCCAGGGAAGTTCTTATTGCTCAGGTGGTCAGTACCATTGCTGCTCCTCTGTCAGGACTGGTTACCGTGCTTTCCGGTTCCATCAGAGGGTTTGCCACATGCCTCTCTCAGATCAAGGAGAAAAAAGAGCAGGCTGCCTAGCAGCAGCATAACCCGAAAGATTTGGGAAAACCTAAACTTGACAAAAGTTTTAATTTAAGGAGGAACAATAGAAATGACTCACGAAGAAATTATCCAGGCTATTGAAGGTATGACAGTACTTGAGCTTTCTGAACTTGTGAAGGCTCTTGAGGACAAATTTGGGGTTTCTGCTTCCGCTCCTGCCATGGCTATGCCCATGATGATGCCCGGCGCAGGCGCAGCAGTTGCAGCTGAAGAAGAGAAGACAGAGTTTGACGTGGTTCTTAAGGGCCCCGGTTCCAACAAAATCGCAACCATTAAAGTTGTTCGCGAACTTACCGGACTTGGCCTGAAAGAAGCCAAAGAGCTTGTTGACAATGCTCCCAAACCTGTCAAAGAAGCAGTCAGCAAAGAAGAGGCCGACGAAATTAAGGCCAAACTTGAAGAAGCTGGAGCAGAAGTCGAAGTTAAGTAGCCTTGAGCCGCGTATAAACAACAAAGGGCTGTCCCAAAAAGGGCAGCCTTTTTTGTTCATGGGGGAGGGGTTTTTTTGGAGTTTAAAATACCGCAATCCTATAAGGCTGCCATAGCGGAGCAACGTAAATTAGCGCAAAACGTTTGTATAGAAGATGAAGAGATTCTTCTTAAGATAGTAGCCGGTGTAGATGTTGCTTACAGCAGAAGGGGAAAGGAAGCTTGGGCTATTGCAGGGATTGTAACAATGGAGTGGGAAACATTTCAGCCCATAGAGTTTGTTCATGCCATATGTCCCGTTTCATTTCCCTATTTAACCGGACTTCTTTCCTATCGCGAACTTCCTGTTCTCATTGAAGCATTAAATAAACTTCAATCTGCTCCAGACCTCTGGATGTTTGATGGGGCGGGTATAGCCCACCCTCGAAAAATAGGCTTAGCGTCTCACTTTGGAGTTCTTACAAACTCTGTTACTATTGGTGTAGCAAAAAGCCGCCTTGTTGGGGAGTATGAGGAGCCAGCAATTGAAAAAGGCAGTGTTTCCCCTCTTTATTTCAATAGCGAGCAAGTTGGAGTTGTATTGCGCTCAAGAAGAGCTGTAAAGCCCCTTTTTATAAGCCCGGGGCATAGGATTTCTATAGAGAAGGCTGCTCTGCTTGTTTTAAAAGCATGTGTTCGTTACAGGCTTCCAGAGCCAACGCGAGCAGCTCACTGCTATGTGACAGAAGTTCGTCGGAAGTTTGTTGAAAGAGGTGTAGAGGCATGATTATTGATACCCATGTTCATGTATATCCACCAGATGTGATAAGAGATTTTGAAAAGATATCTGAACGAGAGGGTTATTTTAAGTTACTTTGTCATGGCAAGATTCACAAGTGGGCCACCTATGAAGATGTAATAGAACAAATGGACAAGGATGGCATTGAGAAGTCGTGGATATTTGGTTTTGCCTTTAAGGACCTTGGGTTATGCAGACATTGTAACAATTATGTTATAGAGGCCGTAAAGAAGCATCCAAACCGCTTTCAGGGCCTCGCTGTAGTTCCTCCTCTGAGTCTGGGAGCTGATGAAGAAATAGCGCGCTGTGCGGAAGAGGGTCTTATTGGGGTGGGAGAACTTTTCCCCGGGGGGCAGGGTTTTGACATAGACGATGTTCGTCAGACATGGCGTTTGGTAGGAACGACACAAGAGGCGGGTATGGTTTTATTATTCCATACCGCAGAACCTGTAGGTCATGATTATCCTGGCAAGGGAAATGTGGGTCCCAGAGAAGGGGCTCAGTTTTGTATGAATCACCCGGAAGCGAAGGTTGTTTTTGCTCATTTTGGAGGAGGTTTATGGCTTTACGAGTTAATGCCCGAAATGAAACGTTACTTGAGAAATGCAAGATACGACACGGCAGCTTTACCGTGGTTATACACCCCCCACATTCTTCAGGCCATGAAGAGCGCTGACGTGCTAGAAAAATTGTTTTACGGGTCAGACTTCCCTATATTGTCTTTTGGAAGGTATGAAAGGGCTATAAAGGGTGTTCTTGAAATGGGAAAAGACATAAGCGATCTTCTTGGACATAATGTTGAAAAATTCCTTGTGCCAAGGGGTTGACGAGTGCAAGAATGGACGATATACTATCCTTCGCGTTGGTCGAGTGGCGAACGGGGCGGATAGTTCAGCGGAAGAACACTTGCCTTACACGCAAGGGGTCACAGGTTCGAACCCTGTTCCGCCCACCAATCAGCAATAAATCGTTTTTGTATTTTGATAGATTTATGGTGGGGTCGTAGCTCAGTCGGTTAGAGCGTCGGCCTGTCACGCCGAAGGTCGCGAGTTCGAGTCTCGTCGGCCCCGCCATTTTAATAGGGACAGGGCGGGATAGCTCAGTCGGTAGAGCAGCGGACTGAAAATCCGCGTGTCCCCAGTTCAATTCTGGGTCCCGCCACCATCTCGGTTAAGTTACGCGGAAGTAGCTCAGGGGTAGAGCACAACCTTGCCAAGGTTGGGGTCGCGGGTTCAAATCCCGTCTTCCGCTCCATTGAAAGTTCTATAATGGCGGCATAGCCAAGTGGTAAGGCAGAGGACTGCAAATCCTTTATCCCCGGTTCGAATCCGGGTGCCGCCTCCACTATGATAAAAAAGTTTAACGTTCCTCGGTAGCTCAATCGGCAGAGCGGGTGGCTGTTAACCACTAGGTTGCAGGTTCGAGTCCTGCCCGAGGAGCCAGTTTTAAAAGAGCCACTTCGGATATCCGAAGTGGCTCTTTTGTTACTATAGTTAATTCCTACCGATTCGCGGATTACGCCATAAGAGAACAGGGGAAGAAGTGTTTATGGTTAATTTCTCAGCTCTCTTATCTTATGTCCTTATTGCAAACTTTGTGCCAGGACTCAATGTTATTATGTCAATGTCAAATGCAAGTTGATATTGATTTAAGAAGAGCATCTTGTTAATGTAGGCATAGCCTTTGGTGTTTTATCGGGGTTGTTGCTTGTCTACTACGCAGTATTCCTGCCCCTCCAGCAGTAATAATCCATTCTTGCAGCAAGCTATTCCAATATCTCCTGAACCCTTCCGATGATGCCGCTTTCCAGGCGCACCTTTATGCCGTGGGGATGGGTGGGGCTTTTCGTCAGCAGGTATTTGACTATTCCTTCTGTCAACTGTCCTGTTTTCTGGTGTTGCTTCTGTACGATGTTTACTCTAAGACCGACTTTTATGTCTTTGCGTATGGTTCCGGACATTTTAATTCCTCCTGTTGTTTATGATTTACTGAACTCACAGATTATGACATTTTTTGTTAAGAGGTCAAATTGCCAAGTTAACGGCGGTTTGATTTTATAAAAGAAAGCGGTAAATGAAGTTATTGTATAATCACAATAATCTCATATTTCGGCTCAGGAGGATCAAATGTTAACAAATCTTTTTCTTAAGATGCTTAACCGGGAAGCCTCTTCGCCTAAAAGAGGAGCCGTGCGAATCATTGAAAGCCTTCGTCTCTATGAAGGAGAGAAAATAGCTGATATAGGCTCCGGGGGAGGATTTTTTACCCTCGCCTTCGCGAAGAGGGTTGGTAAAAGAGGGGTTGTATATACTGTTGATACCAAGCTTGAGTATTTAGAGTTCGTAAAACGCCAGGCAGAAAAAACTGGGGTGGACAACGTTATAACCGTTCTGGTGGAAAACGATGATGTCCCTTTACCCGAGGGGGGCTTTAGACTTGATTTTCGCAAGGGATGTTTTTCATCATTTGCCTGATCCGGAGCATTATTTTCGCATTATTAAAAGGACGCTTAAACCTAATGGAATTGTTGCGATTATTGATCATGCGCCAGCGCGAGGCATTGGTTTTGTAAATTTATTTAAGCACTTCACTCCACTTGAGACCATTCAGAAAACCATGGAAATGGCCGGATACGAGCTTTCCGAGTCCTTTGATTTCCTCCTGCCTGAACAGACCTTTACTCTTTGGAGGCGGTACGATTTGATGCCCGAACCGAGTGAACAATGAACAAGAAAAAGAGCCAAGTTAGAAGATTGAGCTGGTTACGTTTCGTGGCCTCGGTGTTTAAAGGAATTATCTTTGTAGCGGCGTTAGTTGTAATAGCCCACGAATTGGAGGGCGTGCGCCTTCACGATGTATTTATACAATTGCGGCGGATAGGGCGCTGGCATTTGGTTGGGGCAGTTGTACTGACTGCCCTGAGCTATATACTGATGATCGGCTACGATGATCTTGGACTTCGTTATCTTGATCATCGGCTGGGGTTTATGCAGATAAGCTTCACTTCATTTCTTGGCTATGCATTCAACAACAATCTTGGCACCCTTCTAGGGGCCGGAACTGTGAGGGTTCGTATATATGGTGCTTGGGGACTCTCAAACAAACAAATTCTTTCACTTATCCTCTTTTCGAGCAGCTGTGTCTGGTTGGGGTTGGCGACACTTACCGGCTCCGTTCTCCTCATACACCCCATTCCCTCCAATGTTAATCTGCCGCTGTTTGTTGATTCTATCTCCCTTTGGGGGTTTGCTCTTATGGCACTGGTAGCGGGATACCTTGGGATGTGCCTATGGTGGAGAAAGATTATCCACATTTGGAGATGGTCGTTTCAATTGCCGTCGATCAGGTTGGCTGTGATACAAATACTTATCGGTTCGTTAGACTGGTTTTTGGTAGCGCTGGTTCTCTATGTATTGCTGATCTATATCACTGATGTACCGTTTATCACGTTTCTTGCGGTGTTTCTGCTGGCACAATTTGCTGGCATAGTCAGCAATGTTCCCGGCGGACTAGGTGTGTTTGAGACGGTACTGTTAGTGATGCTTAGTGCGCAGGTAGAGCATCAGGCTATACTTAGAGCCCTCGTTTTGTTCAGGGCAATCTACTACTTACTGCCGCTAGCCATCGCCGGGCTATCTTTGGGGGGATTAGAGTTGTTACGGCACCGTCGGTCATTGGGGATGGCCTATAGCGTATACCAGCGATTCGCAAGGCCAGTTGTGCCATTGGCGATGGCAGTGCTGGTGTTTGTCGCGGGGCTGTCAATGCTTTTCGCTGGAGTTTTGCCAACGAGTTACACGCGACTGCATCTTTTGCACGATTGGTTACCCCTTACGGCAATTGAAATTTCACACTTATTGGGCAGTGTGGTAGGGACGCTGCTGTTATTCCTTGCGATAGCACTCTATCGCAGGATTAATGTGGCCTATGGCCTAGGGATAACACTACTTGGTGCTGGAATGGTGCTATCTCTGCTGCGTGGGTTGCATTGGGAAGTTGCCCTGACGCAGGGTATAGTGCTGATGGCCTTGTTGCCCTGCAGAAGTTGCTTCTACAGGCGTGCGAGGCTGCTAGAGCCTCGCACCAGTTCTTCTTGGCTAGCGGCAGTAGGATTGGCAGTGGGAGCGTCGATTGCTCTCGGACTCTTTGCGTTTAGACATGTTCCCTATCGTAACGAATTATGGTGGCAAGTTTCGTTGACTGGCGATGTGCCGCGTTTTCTGCGTGCCGCTCTGGCTAGTGTATTGGTGGTACTGGCGTTTTCTGTCGTGTGGCTGTTGCGACCAACACGCATTGTGCCGTTGTGGCCGGGTAAGTACGAGCTGGATATAGCACAGCGTATTGCGGGTGGTTTCCCCCATACCTATGCACACCTGGCACTGTTGGGCGATAAGCAGTTGCTGTTCAATCCCCAGCGAAACGGTTTTATCATGTATGGTGTGCAGGGCGGAAGCTTAATTGCAATGGGTGATCCAGTGGCTGCCGATAGGCAACAGGAAGAACTAGCATGGCAGTTTCGAGAACTATGTGATCGATACGGTATGCGTTGTGTGTTTTACCAGGTTGATGGGGCTAATCTTCCTCTGTACGTGGACATGGGCTTGTTCCTTGTCAATCTTGGAGAAGAAGCACGTGTGCCTCTTAAAGATTTCTCTTTAGAAGGCAGTAAACGCAAATCGTTACGTCAAGATGTCAATCGAGCCGTTAAAGCTGGTTGCAGTTTTGAAGTAGTGCCCGCTGAACAAGTTGCTCTGCTTATTCCTTACCTTAAAACCATCTCTGATGCCTGGCTTACCCTTAAGCATGGACAAGAGAAGGGGTTTTCTCTTGGTTTCTTTAATGAAGACTACTTGTCACGGCTCTCGATCGCTGCAGTACGGCACGAAGGCAAAATCGTAGCCTTCGCTAATCTCTGGTTAGGTGGTGACGAAGAGCTTTCTCCCGATCTAATTCGTCATCTGCCCGATGCTCCGCCCGGCACAATGGACTTTCTTATCACGCAACTACTGCTTTGGGGTAAAGAAAAGCAATATCAGTGGTTCAATCTCGGAGGTGCGCCATTCTCCGGTTTAGAAGATCGTACCCTAGCGCCGCTATGGCATCGATTGGGAACACAGCTCTACCGTCATGGTGAGCATTTCTACAACTTTAAAGGACTCCGCCAATTCAAAGAAAAATTCGACCCTGTTTGGGAGCCAAAGTATCTGGCTACATCAGCAGGGTTGAGTCTACCAGCGGTGTTGGTAGATCTGACTCTGTTGATCGGCAAACATGCAGTCAGGAATAACGGCGGAATAAAGTTGCCGAAATAACTCGTTTTGCCGGTGCTACTTCTTTCGGACCAGATGGATAGTCAGCCGCCTATTTTCTTCATCCCTTTCGATTGTTACTTCGTCAGTCATGATGCCTACCAGGTGAAGCTCGGCATCGGTATCGCTTTCTCCCGACAGACTCCAATACATTTCTTCCAATTCGTAATTGCGAGGCTGACAAAGTAAATTTTTTAGCCGTTCGAGTCGCTCATCAGTGAGATGATTATATGTCCCTGAGATTTCGATACGAAAGGCATCGGGATCTTCCTGTATGACCAGGCTTATCTTGTTACATTTGAGAAAGGTAAGAAAATCGTTAATCAATTCTCCAGCCATTTTTGTCACTCGTATCCGCTCATGTTTCATCTATTATTCCCTCCTCTGGCAAAAGTTTCGATTAAAGGGAGCAGAAAAGCAGCAACTAAGCCTCCTGAAAAACCGTTATTATAAAGATTAAACCCCGAATGGAGCATTCCCACATTTAAGACAACAGATGAATGGACAAATCCGGCAATAAGGCCGTATTTCCATCCGAATTCACCACTTATTGGAGCAAGGGTGGTTCCAAAGAGGGCTGCAAGTTGTATTGAAGGTTCCGCAAGGCCCCAACGTTTTGTTATTGCTCCTAACATGATGCCAAGAATTACTGGGATTATGTTTCGCGGGTGCTTACCAAAAGCGCTAAAGCCAACAACAGTAAGAATCCCGCCGATGGTCGGGCCGTTGAGATCCCCGCCAATAAAAAGGATGTATGATGTGGTGATCACGCCCATAATGCCCATGTTGAAAAGGGTAGCTCCCCATCCTTCCAAAATGACGAAATCCGAAACGGCTCTTCCACTATACCCCATAATCCACTTAAATTTGTTCCAACGCGGTAGAAAAAGGGAGAAAAGCACAAGAGCTGCGAAAGATATGTAAAGAAAAATCGCTAAAAGCAGGTTGTTGCCTGTGGTCCATATCATTCGAGATTCTACAAGAAGTCCGAAAGACTTCAAGAGAGAAACGTATACGGTGCCAATGGTTCCAGTTACAAAACCTACGTTATAGAGGCTATATCCCTGATGGAAACGAAGAAATGCCGTAGATAGGGGGGGAAGTATCATGCCAATAGAGAGACCAACGAGAATGCCCGCAAAGAGGTTGAAAGGCCCAAAGGGGAGGAGATTTCCAAAGAGCATCAAGCTGACGAGGGGGGAAAGGGCTGTCCCAAAAAGCGCTATATAAATGTACCTTGAGAAAGGCTCTTTTCTATATTTGGCAAAAAGATAGACGCCAGCAAGAATGGGCCAGACATTTAATATGTTTTTCCCGAAGAGGGCAAATCCGGCAACAGTGAGGAGAGCAGAAATAGAAATGCCCGTTATCTGGGTGCCAGATAAAAAGAGTATCCCTGTCATTGATAAGGTCAATAAGCCGCTATTGAAGAAAGCGGCGCCCAGGCCGCCAACGCCAACATAATCACTAATGAGGTAATCAGGGTCTAAAATAATAGACCAAAGGCCGCTAAAAATCTCTCTAGGAGAAGATATGATAAAAGGAAAAATGATGAATAGAAAACAGAAAGCGCAAAGTCCAATATAAGGACCATACCTCATTTGCATTAGGGGTTGTTTTTTCTTTGCGAACTTAAACAATGTTTTTTCCTCCTGTCTCTAGAGGGTTGTGTATATGGTGAGCCATATTTTTTAATATCTGAAGCTCTTCCGGAGAAATTTCTTTTGATATGTAGCCACAATAAGCGGTGTTGTTTTGAAGAAGAGGTTCAGTTGTTAACTGGGGGTGCTTTTGAGCGCTTGCCTCAAACATCATAGTACCGGGGATAGGGGAGTATTCTGCCGTTTTTGCTACAGCGCCAAGGGAATGAACAAATTCAATGGCATTTTTTACACTTTCGAAGCGCTGCCCAGGCAGGCCAATGAGAATATATGTTTCAATGTCTTCTTGGGAATATCCTGCCCTTAGAAGATGGGTTACAGCTTTGACGTATTGGTGTTCTGAAACTTTTTCTGAACTTGCTTTTTGTATGATGGGGTCAGTGCTTTCCAGGCTCAGTCGTATTGTTTTAAAACCAGTATCAAATAAAACCCTGGCACATTTCTCATCAATTTCTCTAACATGTAATCCGTTAGGCGTGTGAAAACGAAGGTGTGAAAAAGATTTCCGCAATCTTCCACACAGCGGATAAAAATGGAATTCTTTATTGATAAGAAGCGCATCGTCATAAAAGGCCATATCACGAACAGTAGGAATCCTTTCCTGAAAAGATATTTCGTGTATAATCTCTTCTACCTCTCTTTGTCGGAAGCAGGGCCAAAGCAGTTTGGAAGCGCAATATTGACAGTGTAAAGGGCATCCCCAGGAAGTCATAATGACTCCATATTCAGGCTGGTTGTATAAATCTAGAGCAGGATAGGGGCTTTCCAGACAGAGGGGGGCGGTTTGAACTCCATTGGCTCCGATGGTTCGGGCATGCTCCGGGCAGAGCTGGGCATAAAAGCCTCCTAGCAGCACGGGAGTGTGTGGAAATATTCTTTTGACACGGTCAAGGCACCACTGGATTCCGGGATACCAGTAGGTCATCCCCGAAGTAAGCAGAATAACATCAGGTGTGGGAGTTTTTTTAAGCCTTTCCAGGAAATCTTCTTCTTCCATTCCAAAGTGGTAATATTTTCTGGGGATATGACTATAGCAAGCCGGTTTTTCAACCTTGCGTCGCAAAGGCTTGTAACGGCCAAAGGTCTTTGGCGTTTCTCGTCCTTCATAGATGCAATCGATAAGATAGACAGAGTTTTTTTGTTCTCGGAGGGTTTCTAAAATGTACAAAAGACCTAATGGCTTAGCCCAAAAATCGAAATAGGCGAAGTCAAAAACAGGAGGGTTAATCCCTAGAATAGTTTTGTTATGAAGACTTTTTAAGTACAGACTGTAATCACTCATTTCAAGCACAGTATAGCAGATTTGTTAAAGAGTCGAGAGAATAGTCTGGCCAGGGAGTGAAAAGATATGGGAAAAACAGAATTTGAAAAGGGGTTTTTGGCAGCGCTCGCGGCTTTTGGCGCGTGGGGGTTGCTTCCTGCCTACTGGAAACAGCTGGATAACTTACAGCCCCTCCAGATTCTATGTCACAGGATCGTTTGGTCTTTGTTATTTGTCGCCATGGTTTTGACTGTTCAACGTCGCTGGGGAAGCGTCGTTAAAGCCATAAAAACACGAAAGACACTGGGGCTCCTGTTGTTGAGTGGCCTTGCCATAGGGGTGAACTGGTTTATTTATATCTGGGCAGTCAATTCGGGGAAGGTGATCGAAACAAGTCTGGGTTATTTTATCAACCCCCTTGTAAGCGTGTTGTTTGCTGTTCTTTTTCTACGGGAGAAGCTGAGCACTTTACAGTGGAGTGCTATTGTTCTCGCTGGTCTAGCTATCTTGTATCAGGTTATTTTAGTAGGCAGGGTCCCCTTTGCGGCCCTTAGCATTGCCGTGTCTTTCGCCTTATATGCCCTTATCCGAAAAGTGGCCGAGGTAGAGTCTTTTCCCGGACTTTTCATAGAAACCCTTCTTTTGGTTTTTCCCGCGTTATTCTATCTTTTTGTTGGACTTCCGGAAGAACCGTTCCTGGCAGGGGAAACGGCACAGCAGAAGATATGGCTATTAAGTAGCGGAATTGTAACATCACTGCCTCTGATATGTTTTGCATATGGAGCGAGGCGGCTTCCATTAAGTATGTTGGGTATTATGGAGTATTTGGCTCCCACATTGTCATTTCTGCTGGGCTTCTTTGTTTATAAAGAGCCGTTTGATCGAGTACAGTTGCTTACTTTTGTTTGTGTATGGGTGGCGCTTGCTCTCTTTACGGGAGAGAAATTGTTACGTTGGCGCAGAATGCAGCATCCTGACAAAGATTTGGTGTAAAATAATAGAAATCGAAACAATTTTCACTCGTGGGAGTGAAATAAGAAAAAGGTTCTGAAGAGGTGAGGATTATGAAAAGACCTTTGTTAATATTGGCGATATGTATGGCTATTTTTGCGGCATTAGGCGTAAGTGCTGCGGACGCAAGCGATTTCTCTCTTTTTGAGATTCGAGAGATAGCAGTAAAGGGGTCCAAGCTTCATATTAGAGGAGATGCGGACCTCCCGGAAGGTGCGATGCTGAATATAGCTCTTCACTTTCCAGGGTTTGATGGAAAACCAGGGAATAAAAAAGACATTAAGGTACATGTAAACAAGAACCATTTTTTTATACAGGTCCGTTTGCCAAAAGATAGAAAGGATTGTCCCTGGATTGGAATTTTGCGGGCAATCTTCAGGCCATCTTTACAGGAAGAGAAAATAAAAAAACAAGTTGGACCCAAAGGGGAACATTTAAAAGGCATCAAGGTTCGCTTTGAAAATGGGGAAAACATTTTTTTTGACGAAAGAGATTTCTCCTTAGAACTTTAGATATCTTCATGTGGCAGGCCTTTAATAGAGGAGGGCCTGCTTTTTTTAATGAAAAGGTGAAGCAGTTTCGCGCTTCCTCCCTGAAGAGGCAGCTTGCTGAGCTCTTTTGGCATCACCCATTTGAAAGGGGTTTCAACGTGAACAAGAGACGGCAGGGATGCCACATAGCCATTGAGATCAATCTGAGTGTTCATAATAGAGTGGCGAACCCTTCCGAGGCTCCGGAGTGTAAAAGAAGCTGTTCCCAGTACTTTGTCTATTTCTTTCATAAGTACTTCCTCTGCAGCTAGATCATCATGTTCAAAACCCCATGGGAATTCCCATAGGCCACCCCAGGAACCGTCTGTTTCCCTTTGTCTCAATAATATAAATTTATCGCAATAGAAAATCCCTGCCACAGCCTTCTTTTTTTGAATTCCAGCTTTTTTATTTGTAATAGGTCGATTATTTTGTTCCCCTTCTTGGAAAGCCTGGCAGAATTTCTGCAAGGGGCAAAGAGGACATCGCGGCGACCGTGGAATGCATACAAGAGCGCCTAGTTCCATTACGGACTGGTTGAAGTCCCGAGCATTTTCAGAAGGGAGTGTGGATAATACATAATTGTTTAGAAGATCCAGCCCCATCCCACTTATAACCGGCATATCTATATTGAAAAGTCGAGCGAAAACCCTTCGTACATTTCCGTCTACAGCTGGAAAGGGCAGATTATAGGCAATGCTCAGAATAGCTCCTGCGGTATATGCGCCAATGCCTGGCAGTTTTCGTAGCACGGCTTCATCTGGAGGAACTGTAGAATACCCCATATGCACAAGCTGTTTTGCGGCTTTTAGAATATTTCTGGCTCGAGAATAATATCCTAACCCCTCCCACAACTTTAAAATTTCTTCCTCTGATGCTTCAGTGAGTTCTGCAAGGTTCGGAAACCGTTCCATCCAGTGGTTGAAGAAGGGTATCACTCTATCTATTTGAGTCTGCTGCAACATTATCTCTGAAATCCAAACCTCATAGGGATTGTAGGAATGGCGCCATGGAAGGTTTCGCTTGTGGCAGTAGAACCATTCAAGCAATATTTTTGAGATCATACCCCATACCTCGTCCAAAAGATGCTAGGTGTTTTGTTAAATAGTCTATAATAATCGATGAGGAAGCAGCCTTTTTTGCTGGCTGCTCTCTTCTTTCTCTGAAAAGGATGGATAGCGGTTTCTTGTACATAGATAGTCTCCTCGAGAATATAGTACCTTTCTTTCATAGGTATTATATAGCTTCAAGTATGGCAGGGGGTGCAATATGGATTTGGAAAAATGGCAAGACTTTGCGTGGCTAATGGTAAAAACCCAAATAGAGAGCAGAGGGGTGGAGGATGAAAGAGTTCTTCAGGCTATGAAGAAGGTTCCAAGGCATCTTTTTGTTGCCGAAGAGTATCAGTCCCTTGCCTATGTTGACGCACCTCTTCCAATTGGGGAAAGTCAGACTATTTCACAGCCTTACATGGTGGCATTAATGACAGAGCTTCTTCAGGTTTCTCCAGGTATGAAGATTCTCGAAATAGGAACAGGATCCGGTTACCAGGCTGCAGTTTTAGCTGAGATTGGAGCAAAAGTTTTCTCAATAGAACGCATTTCATCTCTTGCAAAAAAGGCGAGAAATGTGTTAAGTAAAGCTGGTTATGAAGTAGTTGTTGTTACTGCTGACGGCAGGGAGGGGTATGCCCAGGAAGCTCCCTATAATGGAATTATTGTAACAGCGGCGGCAGATAGAGTAGAAGAGGCATGGAGGGATCAACTTTCAATAGGAGGGCGTCTTGTAGTGCCATTGAGTGTGGATGTTGGGTTACAGCGTTTGGTAGTTTTGTTAAAAAAGAAAAATCAATGGATCGATACGTGGCATGATTATTGCCGTTTTGTGCCGGTTATGCCAGGAACAAGAACAGAGAAAAGGGAAGGAGCCGATGGGTGATGGACATACGAATTCGAACAGGAGAAATTGAAATCAACGCTGCCTTAAATAATTCTGTGACTGCTTCTCGTATCTTAAAAATATTACCTATAAAAAGTAGGGCAAACACGTGGGGAGAAGAAATTTATTTCATGATCCCCCTTATTGCAGACTTAGAGGATGGAAAAGAGGTAGTAGAAGCCGGGGACATCGCTTTTTGGCCTACTGGAAGTGCATTCTGCATTTTTTTTGGTCCAACTCCTGCCAGTAAAGGGGACGAAATCAGGCCAGCCAGCGCAGTGACAGTTGTGGGAAAGATCAAAGGAAACCTGGAAATTTTAAAAACAGTGAAGAATGGGGACCCTATTATTATTGAGCGAGCCTGATAAAAGAATGGATAAAGAGGGGCGGCATTTTTTAGCCGCCCCTCTTTATCTTTAATTTTTCTTTAAAAACTATACTTCCATGTGATGTAAATACTTCGTTCAGGGCCGTAATATTCCCAGCCAGCGGAATCGTACATAAATTCTTCATCGAAGAGATTGTAGCAGCTTAGGCGAAGGGTATGATCTCCAGAGCGCCACTCCGCAAAAACATCGGTCTGGAAATAATCATCGCCGGAGGGGTAGCCGTTGCGGTTAGCCAGATAAGAGAAATCGACCCCGGCAGTCCATGGACCAGAATGATATTCAGCAGAAGTTTTTAAAAGCCATTCGGGGAACCCGTAGCTGTTAACCCATTCGTCATTTGATTTTTCCTGAGCCTTCATCCAGGTGCCGCTAAGGCTCAGAGTCCACTTCGACGTGATGTCCCATCTCCTTAAGGCTTCCAATCCATAGGATTTGAACTGATCAACGTTTTCGTAGGTGCTGTTTCGCCAAATAATCTTGTCTTCCATGTCGGAGTAAAAAAGTCCAAGGTTCCAGCTGCCGGAGTGGTCAGCCCCTTTTATGCCGAGGTCATAGCTCCAACCCTTTTCTGGCTTGAGGTTTGGATTTCCAACAGTTCCCCACGGCCCTTTGGCGTAGAGTTCGTAAATGCTTGGCATGGCGAAGAAACGTCCCGCAGACAGATACCATGTGCTTCCATTGTCCAGAGGGTACTGAAGGGTCAATTTAGGCATGAGCTCATTGTGGTTTTCCGCATCATCCTGGCGCCAGATTTCGTATCTTAGCCCAAGGGTTCCTATAAAATCGCCGATGGGGCGGGAAAACTCTGCGAAGGGAGCGTAATTTGTTCGGTTCTGTTCCACTTCCGGATCAAAAGAGGAACCACGGAATGTTGATTCTTCTCTTCTAAAAAACAGTCCCCATGAAGCCAAAGTTTCTCCCCATTGTTTCTGTTTTGCGAATTCTGTGGTGAAAGCCCGATCCTTATAGTAATTATCAGGATTTTGCAAAATATAATATCGCTGGTCATCGTATCCCATAAGAATGTAGTAATTGCTGCCGGCATAGCGGAGGGCGTATCTTTGATATTGCCCCTTTTCACTATTTATATCCACGGGTGTAAACCAGCCGGGAGTTTCATATTCATTTTTATATTCTCCGATTTCACTTTTTAAAAACCAGTTTTTCCCGCTAAAAGTGAAACCGTAAGCGTCCTCTCGATACTTAAGAGCATAAAAATCTTCCATGGAGAACGTATCTTTTAAAAGACGGTGTCTGCCTTCTTCTTTTCGAGAGTACCAGAGTCCCGCATTTAGACCGTTATCAGCGGCATTTCCTTGAATAGCATAGCGTCGCCAGTCATTAGGGCCGATTTCTCCTTCCAAAAAGCCGCCCTGAGCGCCTTTCTTGGTAATGATGTTAATAACGCCTCCCGCAGCCATAGAACCGTAAACAGCAGAACCCGCACCTTTTACAACGTGTATCTCCTCGATATTGCTGATCGGAAAGCTTCTGAAATCAACGGTTGCAGCTCCAGCGCCATGAGAGGATCTGTAATAAGGGATACCGTCAACGAGAACCAGTATTTCCGTTAAAAAACCACGGATTGTAACCTGAGAAGCGTTTGAAAAGCCAGATTTTTGCTTTACAAACATTCCTGGTACATGCTTTTCAAGAACAGTTGCCAGATCCTTTGAGCCGCTTTGATCTATCTGGCCGCGGGTAATAACGTAGGTTGGCGCGGGCACTTCTTCCAGACTTGTAGCCAAACGGCTTCCCGTTACTAGTTCCTCAGGAACCTCGTGGACTTTTTCTGTCCCTGTTGCGCTTGTTGCAAAAAATGCTAGCAACAAAACCATAGACAACATGATGAGTCTCTTTTTCTGAATCACTGTAGTCCCTCCTAAATGAAATAAAAAATAAGTGGCGAGGAAAGGATTGATACGACAACCTTTCCTCGCCACACAGAAGGGCAAAAAGAAGAGTTATCATATCACGCCCTCGCATGATAATGAACCACCAAGCTTTCCGATCGGTCTCCTGACTCCAGTTCATCCTCCCTCGCGCCTTCCCGGAAATTCCAGTGGCTTTGCGAGTTCGTCGCTGTTACAGTGGCGGGGCCGTTCTGGCTTTGCACCAGATTCCCTATACCGGAAAACAGACTTTCTTATTTGATTTTATCAGATATCATAGCCATAATTGATTGCTAGTCAAGTGTTTTTTGATTTACAGCCGATGTAAACCGTATAGTAAAATCTTTTTTGAAGGCCCTGAGTGTGAGGATAAATATGATAAAAAGAATTTCTCTCTTATTTTTATTTTTTTTCGTCATTACCCCTTCTGTGTGGGGATCTCCCCATCCCTTTCCAGAAGTTTCTTTGCAATATGCCCATGGCTTCAGAGTAGAGTGCGGAAATGGTTATTATGTGGTTACAGTAGACAGACCGTGCTCAGATGCCGCGGATTCCCAGTCCTATCTATTGTTGTCAAAGGGAGGATCTGTGCCTGAAGCCCATAAGGATTTGCCGGTCATATATATACCAGTCAAGCGGATTATTACGACTTCCATGACGATGCTTCCTTTTATAGAAAGACTTACGGATAAGAGTTCTCTCGTTGGTGTGGGGGGGAAGCGCTATGTTTATTCCGAGGACATCAGAAACTTGAACCTCCTCGATGTGGCATCAGATGCCGGATCAGGGCTTCGTATCGACGTTGAGAAGATTCTTTCCCTCCAGCCGGATGTAGTGTTTGTCTATACCTACACTGCAACGGAAAAAGAAGCAGCAGAAAGATTGGCCGCGCTAGGAGTTCCTATTGTCATTGCCTCTGATTATCTGGAAGAAACGCCCCTTGGCATGGCAGAGTGGATCAAGTTCGTTGCGCTTTTTCTAGGAGAAGAAAAAAAAGCTGAGATTTTTTTTAGAGGAGTATCAGAGCGATATAATTGCCTGAAAGAGCTTGCAAATAAGGCAGAGGCCCGCCCCACTGTTATGGTTAACGCAGCTATAGGCGGTATGTGGTATGTTTCAGGGGGGCGAAGCTGGCCTGCCCTTCTCATCCGAGATGCTGGCGGTGAATATTTGTGGTCGGAAGTGGATCTTCCCGGGAGTATCCCCATAGATTTTGAAAAGGTGCTGGAACGGGCGCTGAATAGCGATTTTTGGATTAACCCCACGACCTGGCGGAACCTTGACGAGGGGAGGGGGCAGGATTCCCGTTATACAGCATTTCGCCCTTTTCGAGAGAAAAAAGTTTACAATAATAATGCCAGGATTAATGGGGCAGGAGCTAACGACTATTACCAACAGGGCGTCATGCGTCCTGATCTGATACTTGCAGATCTTATCTCTATTTTCCATCCAACCCTGCTTCCAAATCATGAGCTTTATTTCTATCGTCTCTTAGAGGAGGGAACAGGCAAATGAGACGCTATCCTTTCATTTTTTTTATAGCAGTGTCTTTTCTGGGAATTTTTTTTGCTGCTTTGTCCCTTTCTTTAGGGTCGGTTTCTATCCCTTTTTACGAGCTATGGAATGTGATCTTTAACCATGGTGGTATAGAAAATGGGTGGAGGATTATTGTTCTTGAATTACGTTTGCCCCGTATTCTTACTTCCCTGGCAGCAGGCAGCGCATTATCTGTAGCCGGGTTGGGAATGCAGACCCTTTTTCAGAATCCCCTTGCTGGCCCATTTGTCCTTGGCATCAACGCGGGAGCCAGTTTAGGCGTAGCATTAGCGACCCTCCTTACCGGGGCTTTAGCAAGCTTAGGCCTAGCGGCATCTTCATGGCTTGGAAGTTCTCTTGTCCTTTTCGTAATGATAGGTATTGCAGGACGGCTCAAAAATAACATAACACTTTTAATATTAGGTCTTATGTTCGGGTACGGTGTTAGCGCCCTTGTGAGCGTTTTGATTCATTTTAGCTCCCCTGAACAAATACAACAGTTTGTTTTATGGAGTTTCGGTAGTTTTTCTTCCGTAACATGGCAACAGCTCTCTCTTTTCGTGCCAGTTTCTTTGTCAGGTGTAATGGCGATGTTTTTTCTCGCCAAACCGTTGAATGCCCTTTTGCTAGGGGAATCTTATGCTTCAACTATGGGAGTATCTGTACGCCATATACGCCTGGCATTGGTTTTTGTTACAGCCATTCTTGCTGGAACCGTAACTGCCTTCTGCGGTCCCATTGCTTTTCTTGGAATGGCAGTTCCCCATTTATGCAGACACTTCTTGAAAAGCGGGGATCATCGTCTTCTTATTCCTGCCAGTGCTCTAAGTGGGGGAGTCCTCGCCCTTGCCGCAGATTTTTTTGCCCATTTGCCTGGAAGTGCTCTTGTATTGCCTCTTAATGCCGTTACGTCCCTTGTGGGGGCTCCTGTTGTTGTCTGGGTTATACTTCGAAGCCCATATGGAGCAAAAGTATCATGAGTTTGAAGCGGCCCCTACTCGCAACCCAAGACCTCTCTATAGGGTATGGTCCGAAAAAAGGAACAACTCTTGTCGCTGGTCCTATCGCAACATCCCTTTATGAAGGAGAGTTGGTTTGTCTTATTGGTCCCAACGGTGTTGGTAAAACAACATTGCTGAAAACCCTGGCAGGAACCCAAAACCCTTTAGGTGGGGAAATAAGGGTTTTGGAATCTTCTCTGGCAGAACTTTCTCATAAGAAGCGGGCACAATTGCTGAGTTTCGTCATATCTGGCCGGCCCGCGATCCAGGGTTTCTCTGTCTTTGAATTAGTCGCCCTTGGACGGCACCCCTATACAAACTGGAAGGGAGAACTTGAAGACAGGGATATAAAAGCAGTGGAGAAGGCTCTTGTAGAGGTGAATGCCTGGCATTTGTCAGGGCGCGATTTTGCAAAGCTGAGCGATGGAGAAAGTCAACGTGTCCTTATAGCGAGGGCCCTTGCCCAGGATACCCCTATTTTGCTCCTTGACGAGCCTACGGCATTTCTTGATTTGCCCCGAAAAGTGGAACTTCTTTCTCTTTTGAGGCAGTATGCCTGGAAGATGAACAAAGGAGTTCTTATGTCGGTGCACGACATAGATTTAGCCTTGCGTTTTGCTGATCGCATCTGGGTCATGTCCCCCAGTCATTCTTTTACTGTTGGGATTCCGGAGGATCTGGTGCTGTCCGGCGTTATAGAGGAAGTATTCTCATCAGAAACCATCAGATTTGACAAAGAAAAAGGCGGATGGAAGTTAAAGGAAACGCCAGGTATGGGTATATGGATCGAGGGAGATCCTGTTGCGGTCATATGGACAGGCAGGGCTCTGGAAAGAAAGGGGTATAAACTCCTTTCAGAATTAGAAAGAAGTATTCAATCATGGCATGCCTCTATAAAAGTAACCGTAGACCCTGACCCTTTGTGGGTTCTTTCCTTTCCCAGTGGGCAAGTAGCTCATGCAGCTTCTCTAGAGGAAGCTCTCGCCCTTCTTTCGTATTATCTTTAGTTTTCAATCTTTTAAGGAAAAAATAACAGGGATGCGAACTTTTCCTGTGAAATCTTCAGAGAAAAGCCACGTCTTAAGGGCGCGATAGGCAGCTTTATCTAAACGGTCATAACCGCAGCTTTGTTCCGTTTCTATTGTTATAACCTTTCCTTTCTCTACAATAGCTATAAATATGCCCTTTCCCTCTTCCCCCTTCCGCCGGCTTAATAGGGGATAGAGCGGCTTTTCCCTCTTCTTTATAGAAAGAGATGCCACGTCAACTGGTTCGATGGCGAGATTGCTTTCCTGATGCTGAGGAAGGGGCGCTCTACTTTTATTCATACTCATTTTTTTCGCTGTTGAACCTTGAGTTTCGTTGGCAGCGGCATTAAGCACATTTGCTGATTTTTGTTTTACAGGCGTCTGGCGCTGAGTAGTAGTTTTTTTCTGAGAAACATCTTTTTTTTCTGAGAGTTCTGACGGTTTTGTTTTTGCTTTAGGAATAGATTTTGCTGGTTTTTCTTCCTTTATTTTTGTTTCTGTTTTTTGAGTCGGCTTTGTTTCTTCTTTGTAGTTTTCCCTGGGTGTATCGTAAAGACTGCTATTGTCTTTAGGTCTTTCGGACTTTGGAAAGGGGACACTTACCAGCCTAAGGGTCATTGTCTTTTGAGGAGGGGCAAAGGGCGCAGTTGCCCCTGTGGCGAGCACTGAGAGGCCTATCAATAAGCATATATGAAGAAAAAAACTGCAAATAAAGGGGAGCATGAAACGCTTCAATTATTACTCCTCCTGTAGCATAAGGGCTATTTGTATGAGCCCTTTTTCATGGAGGCGGCTTAAAAAGGCGGCAACAGTTCCATAAGGGACCTCACGGTCAGCAGCCAATAGAATGGTCCTGTTGTTTTTTTCTGCCTCTATAGCTCGAAGAGCAAGTTTCTCTTCAGATATGGGCTCATTCTCCCAGAGAAGGGTGCCATCGATTTTAAGGGTAATATAGATGTCCTGATCTGATTCTAGAGCATCCGCCTTGCCTTGCGGAAGTTGAACCTGCAGCTGGCTTTGGCCAAAAGTAGTCGTCAGCACGAAAAAGATGATAAGGATAAATAGAATGTCAACAAGAGGTGTTATGTCAATCTCTGGGAGTTTGCTTCGCGTGGGACGGGAGGCCATTATTATTTGTCCTTTCCGTGAGGAGCTTTCGTTCCTGCCGTAAGCTTTTCCCTTATTAAAAAATCAGCCCCCCGGTAGAGGGTTTCCTCCTGATCATCGATCTTGGCATTTAGATATGTATAAGCCAATACTGTTGGTACGGCAATGCTCAGTCCCGCAACGGTCGTTAAAAGGGCCTGCCATATTCCTCCGGAAAGGGCGATCATGGGGGATTGGCTTGCCTGAGGAAGGCCGCGAAAGATTTCTACCATGCCTAGTACCGTTCCCAACAGCCCCAGGAGGGGAGCCACTCGGGAAATAGTGCCCAGGAGAGTAAGCCCCTTTATCCATCGGAAGAGCTCTCTTCGAATCTGTTGTTCGAGAAGAAGTTTGAATGCTTCTGTATCAACTTGCCAGTGAGCTACAGCAGCAATAAAAAGACGGTGAAGAGAAGAATCTCCAGACTTTGCTATTTGAGTTGCTTTCTCTGCGTCATTTTCATAAAGGGCCTCGCTAAGCGCCAGTTCAAGCTTTTCTGGATCAGTTGAAGACCGTCGAAAAAACAGTACTCGCTCAATAAAGACTCCCAAAGCGATTATAGAAAGAACGAATATAACCCACATTATAGGGCCGCCTGCCCTCATTATTCCCATAAGCAGTTCACCTCATTACTCAAAAGTTTACTCTGCAAGTATGATAAATCTTTAGGGGAATGTCAAAGAAAGCTTTTTAGATGTTGACTCAGAAGAACCCATGATTTAAAATTCGATACAATTTCCTTTTTGCGGCTAAGTACGCAGTATACAAGGACTTTTATTATGAATACGTTTTATTATGGCGCTTTGCCTGACATCATCATTTCAAGGGAGTGGTAAAAGTGGAAAAATCAACATCGCCCAGAGAAGGTTTTTCGTCTGGGCTGGCTGTTTTTTTAGCCGCACTGGGTTCTGCAGTTGGATTGGGTAATATCTGGAAATTCCCCTATTTAACAGGTGCTAACGGTGGTGGAGCTTTTTTATTTGTTTATTTCATTTGTGTCCTTTTCGTAGGAATTCCAGTTTTGCTCTGTGAGTGGTATGTAGGACGCTATACTCGCCGCAACGCAGTTGGAGCTTTTGAAAGCCTTAAGCCTGGTTCTGCCTGGAAAGGAATTGGAGTAATGGGAGTTTTGGCGTCATACTTGATTATGTTTTTCTATACGTGCGTGGCTGGATGGGTCTATTTTTACTGTTTCAAGGCTTTTACCGGATCTTTCGCATCAGTGACGGCCAATACGGTAGAAGAACTCTTTGGGCAGGTTATAGGCGTAGGGACTGCCGGTAAATCATTCTTTTCAAAAGATGTTCTTTCTCCCATTTTTTGGCAGGTGATAGTTCTTTGTGTTGTGGGGACAGGAATCTCTATGGGGGTCAGGTCTGGTATAGAAAGAATTACAAAAACCCTCATGCCATTGCTTTTTATGCTCATTATTATTTGTGATATTCGTGCTCTTACGTTGCCAGGAGCAGGGGAAGGCATTCGATTTCTGTTTCATATAGACTTCTCTCAGATTACACCTGCAGTTGTATTGAGTGCTTTGGGGCTGGCTTTCTTTAAGCTTTCGCTGGCTATGGGAGTTATGATTACCTATGGTTCTTATTTCACAGAAGATGTCCATCTGTTTAAGACCGCTGGCAAGATCGCCTTTTCTGATACCCTTGTCTCTATGTTGGCGGGAATAGCCATATTTCCCACCGTTTTTTCTTTTGGGATGGAGCCTTCCGCGGGGCCAGGGCTGCTTTTCATGACTATTCCTCTTGTTTTTTCCAAAATGCCACTGGGCGCTTTTTTACTTGCAGCCTTTTTCCTTCTGACTTCTTTTGCCGCAACAACGGCATTACTCTCCCTTATGGAAGTTCCCGTGGCTTTCTGGACCGAGGAGTTTAACATTTCGAGGAAAAAAGCAACGTTTCTTAATTGCCTCTTTATCGGCCTAGTTGGTGTCACAGCCGCCTTATCTGTGGATAGCTCAAGCTTGCTTGGTGGATATAAGCTATGGGGACGGGGCTTCTTCGATTTCTTTGACCATCTGTCTTCAAACATTATTATGCCTTTGGGCGGTCTACTCATCGCTATTTTTGTGGGATATTTTGCTAAAAAAGATGACGTTGCTTGTGAATTATCCAATCATGGAAGCCTTCAAAATGATACGTACGTTTCTTTTTTCAATTTCGTAATTCGTTATGTTTCACCAGCTCTTCTTGTAATTATTTTCCTAAACACTATCGGCGTTATTTCCTTTTAGTCAATAATGTAACAGCCCCCGCAGTAAAACGGGGGCTGTTGTTTTTTATGCCTTATCAAGTAGTTTTTTTAAAAAAGGCGGAAGGACAAATGCTGCCTTGTGTATTTCTGTAGTGTAATATTTTGTCCCTTCCGGAGCTGGGCAACGAGGAACAGAAGGATCCAGTTTTTTTGAGCCGATTGTATAGGTCCATATTCCCGTTGGATAAGTTGGCATAGCTCCCCAGCAGAGGGAAGTGATGGGGTAGACTTTTTTTATCTCCTGAAAAGCTCCCACAACGACATTGGAGTCAGAGAAAGGAGATTCTGTCTGGGCCAACATCATGCCGTCCTCTTTCAATGCTCTTTTTACATCGCTGTAAAAATCAGCTTCAAATAGCCCTGCCGCAAAATCCACAGGGTCAGTGCTATCTATAATAGCTACATCAAATTCATTTGATACAGAGCTTATATAGGCCAGAGCATCCATGGATTGAACATCAGCCCTGGGATCGTCCATAGCGCAGCTTATAGTGGGGAGGTATTTTTTAGAAGCATTAATTACCTCTTTGTCAATATCAATCAAAGTAGCTTTTTCTACCTCTTTATGTCGTAGTACTTCACGAAGCACACCGCCATCGCCGCCGCCAACAATAAGAACTCGCTTAGGGCTGGGATGAGCACAGAGAACAATATGGGCCATCATTTCTGAGTAGCAGAATTCGTCTCTTTCGGCTATCTGAATGGCGCCATCAAGAATAAGCATCCGGCCATATTCAAATGTTTCTACAAGCAGAATATCCTGATACTCTGATTTTTTGTTTATCAAAATCTGATTGATACGAAGACTTAACTTCATATTAGAAGTTTGTTCTTCTGTCACCCAGAGTTCATTGTATCGCTTCGCCCTACGTTCCAATGCTTCTCATCTCCTTTAGCTTTAGCTATTTATTCCTCCCGTGGCAAAATATATGCCGCAAGGGGAGGAAATCCATTAAAATACACTGATGAATAACTCTGTGTATAGGCCCCCGTTGTAAGGATGTAAACACGGTCTCCCTCTTCCAGGGTCAGAGGTAGTTCATATTTGTATTGTTCGTAGAGGATGTCCATGCTATCGCATGTGGGGCCTGCAATGATCGCTTCTTGTACTATCCCTTTTTTCTCTACATAGATAGGATATTTAATGGACTCATCAAGAGTTTCAATAAGTCCTCCGAACTTTCCCGCATCAAGGTAAATCCACCGATATTGACCAAATTCAGACTTTCTTGAGATAAGAACAACTTCGGTGACCATGACCCCTGCGTCTCCTGCCATATATCGGCCAGGTTCAAGAATGATTTCCGGCAAATTTTCTCCAAAATCTTCTTTTAGGTATCGCGTTATTTCTGTTCCGTAAACTTCTGCCCCGACTGTAGGATAAATGTACTGAGAAGGAAATCCCCCGCCAAGGTTGATCATCTTGAGGCGAATTCCTTTTTCAGCTACAGAGTCAAAAAGATATTTACATGTTGAAATAGCATGATCCCACTGCCCTAAATCCCGTTGCTGGGACCCTACGTGAAAAGAAACTCCATAGGGTTCAAGGCCGAGCTCTTTAGACATTAGAATAAGCTTGTAGAGAGTATCAGGATGGGCGCCAAATTTTCGTGATAGGGGCCAGTCGGCTCCGCTTCCGTCTGTTAGGATTCTAAAAAAGACCTTTGAACCGGGAGCATGTTTTGCCAGCTTGTATAAGTCGCTTTCCGAGTCGGTAGCAAAAAGACGAACCCCTTTTTCGTATGCGTAGGCGATATCTTTAGCCTTCTTTATAGTGTTGCCGTAACTAATGCGGTCTGGTGTGGCTCCGAGAGCTAGAACCTGGTTGAGTTCGTATACCGATGCGATATCAAAACAGCTTCCCTTTTCAACGAGCAGTTTCACCACGTCATCGAGCGGATTAGCCTTTACGGCATAGTAGATTTTTGCAAAGGGCATGCCTTTCTTTAATGAATCATATTGTTTCTCGATAACATCAAGATCGATGATGAGGCAAGGTGTTTCCTTATCTGCCGCAAAAGCCTTAATTCGTTCGAATTTTTCTCTCGTCATAAATCTTTCGAGATCAAACTCGTAGTGATGGGATGTTTCCACTGCAGCACCTCCAAATAAATTTTTTTATACTACGCTATACTAATGGTAACGTTTTAATACCTTTCATACAAGGAATGTAAGAGGACTTTTTCTTGACAGCCTTATTAAATTCTCTCTACACTAGGCAATGTACAAAACCATGTCGAGTATAAGAAGATACATAATTTTAGTTTAAAAAGAAAGCTCTTGGAGGAAAAAATAATGTTGAATATTCACAGTTTCTACCAATCAAAGTTCCCCCATCTCGCTGCGGAATTTGAGGGAGGTTCTCTATATCTTATTGATCTGCCCATTGCACGTCCAGGTTTTGAGAAATTCATATCGGCATGGCTTATTAGGGATCAGACAAGAAATCGAACCCTCTTGATCGATCCGGGCCCGGCCTCAACTCTGCCCCGGCTCTATGGGGCTTTAGAAGAGTTGGGAACCCCTTCCATAGATTATGTACTGCTCACTCATGTTCATATGGATCATGCCGGAGGGATGGGAGATTTCATGGACACTTTTCCAAAAGCGAAAATAGTTGCTCCTTCCAATGGCATCAAACATCTTGTAGACCCTTCAAAGCTTCTGGCTGCAAGTCTCGAAACATTACGGGACATGGTGGAAGTCTATGGGGAGATGGAGGCTATTTCTGAAGATGCCTTTGCAGATCCTGGAGATGTGGAAGGAGTAAGATTTTTCATGACCCCAGGTCATGCTGCCCACCATCAGGCGATTTTTTATGATTTGGAAGAAGACTTCCCGATCCTTTTCGCGGGAGAAGCCGCAGGAACGTATATAGGAGATGTAGAAGGGAAAACTTTCTATATGCGCCCTGCAACCCCGCCTCGTTTTTTCTTTCACAGTGCTGAGGAGTCCATTGAATTTTTGATAAAGAGCTCTTTCTCCATGTTATGTTACGCCCATTATGGTTGGGTTCGGGATGGGAAGAGATTTTTGTTGAAAGCTCTTGAACAGATGAGATTATGGAGAAATTTTGTAGAAAAACATTCAGGAACACGGGAAGAACTAATAGATATAGTTTTGGACAAGGATGCAAATCTCAAGGGGTTTTTTGAGTTCTCCACTGAAATGCAACGAAGAGAAAGGTATTTTATTGACAACAGTCTCAAGGGGTTTATAGAAGGGGCTATTTCTGAGAAACGAAAAAAGGCAATTCCATGAAAAACAAGTTGAAATTGCTCTGTTTCGTTTTTCTCTTTGTTATTTTGATTGCCTGGTTGAATGTTTACCTGGCTCGTTTTTTTCCTCAGTGAGGAGGGAGATAGTGCATATTCTAACTGCGGATATTGGCGGAACTACAAGTCGTTTTGCACTTTTTTCCGTAAGGGATAAGAAGGTCTTTCTCGAAAAGATTATTCGAAAGGCAACGGCCAGATATGCGTCTTTCTTTGAAATTTTAGAAGAGATTCGTATGGAAGACGGCAGATTTTCCTTTGATGAAGTGCTGTTTAGTGTGCTTGCTCTTCCTGGCCCTGTAAGAAAACAAGATGACATCGCTTTGACCAATGTGACCTGGCCCATACCAATAGCCTCTCTTCGACGAGCTTATAGTCAAGCCCCTCTTTTGGTAGTAAATGATTTTATTGCCCAAGCCTATGGTTGCTTAACCCTCCATAAGGGGGACTATTTCACAGTCAATGAAGGACAGATGGATCCGGAAGGACATGTTGCAGTGATAGGGGCAGGAACAGGTCTAGGATGCGGCGTGCTTGTTCCATATGCTTTTCAGAAATATGCCCCCCTGCCATCTGAGGGGGGCCACACAACCTTTGCTTTTCTCAAAGAAGAGCAGTCTTTCGAGGTTTTTCTCAGGAAAAGGACTTCGGCCTCTTACATCACAAAAGAAATGGTGGTTTCCGGAAAAGGCCTGTCCCTTCTTTATGAGTTCTTAACGGGACACTCTTTAACCCCTCTGGAAGTAGCGGAAAAGATAAGTCCGTCATCTCTTACTGCCATGCTATTTGCTACATTTTATGCCAGAGCCTGCAGGGATTTTGCTTTAACCGTAACCCCTTCCAGAGGACTTTTTATCTCTGGCGGCGTGGCTATCTCCAATCCATGGATCGTTGATAACGATATTTTCAAGAAAGAATTCACTTTTTCCTCTTCCCATAGCGCCTTTCTCAACACTATCCCGGTGTTGTTGCTTAAAAATGTCGATAATGGGCTCTGGGGCGCAGTACATTATGGCATTCACTGTTTACCGGAGTTTGAGCAAACTATGGGAGTTGAAGATTCTTTTTCATATTTGTAAACAACCCCCTCAAAAGGTTCAGGTTCTTTAGCGCTTGACAAAGTTATAGATGTGTCACTATAAGAGATTGACGTTAGTTTCAACGGAAACACGAACTTGCTGAGGTCCAAAAGGGGCTGTATTTGAGAGACAGCCTTTTCTGTTATGAACTCAGGTACATCCACTCTGTTAACCCGAACCTTATAGTTATCAAGCCATATTTGCTGAAAATCCACTATTTTGAGCCGGCTTTCTATTTCGATAAGGATGTCAAGCTTGAATAACAAGCGGACAAGATAGTATCCTTTGGCGTAAATGCCTTCAGGATGGATGTCCAACTGTATGTTGTGCCAGTGATCATCGTTTCCAAACTCTTTTTGGATCAGGTTCCTGTTGATGTCATCCTCATCAATAATGCCTTTAGCGAGAATGTTCATAATGTAGTCTGCTTCCGGCCCTTTTTCTCCCCAGTCTCTCATGGGGGTGAGCTGTACACCCATGGCTCGAAGAGAGAGATTGTCAATTCGAACACCACCAATGATGGCCCCTTCCAAATTCATATATATATCGCGGATATATCCACTTTCATCTGGTTCTTCGTCAAAAATTATTGTCATTTTTTCGGGGTCCAGTTCTTTTATGAAATGGTGCTGGAGCCTTTGGCTAGGGGTCATGATTTCCGCTTGTCCCCCCCAAAGAGGATTTGAGAAGAATATAAGTATGATTGAAACAAGACATATAAGGGAACGTTTCATCATAAAGTACCCTCCTAGAGAGTTAATTTAAATAGACCGACAGTCATTTTATCATTAAAGGGTCAGTTTTTTGTAGACGTGGATAAACCAGTACAAGCCATAGGTTTCTTTGTCAAGAACGTAGTTCCTTTTTAAGATCTTTTCTTTAAGATGCTGGGGGGTAGTATAAAACACAGGAGAAATGAATAGTTTTTCAAGGCAACCTATCAATGCGGTAAGAATTGAGTTCTTGTCAAAATCGTGAATGAGCAAAAAACCGCCGGGAGCAAGTATTCTGTCTATTTCCTGAAGCAACATGTTTTGCTCTTCTATGTGATGATAGGTGTCTGAAAGAATAACCCCATGAAAAAAATCTTCTTTGTAGGGAGTTGCTCGTCCATCTCCAAGTGTAGTTATAACTGGAGTATTTTGTAAAAAGCGGGTCATATGAGGGCTTGTGTCAAGTACGTGTATTTCCCTTTTTTCTCCGAGGAGTTTGCGGGCTAAATAGCCGGTTCCTCCTCCCAGATCCAGTATTCTTTGTTCCGGCTCAAGGGGAACCATTTTAAGTATGGTATTTGTTTTGTAAAGACCAGCTTTAATCATAAAAAGATCGTAATAAGGTGCTAATTTTTTAAAAGGGTCTTGATCCTTTTTCATGATGAGCTCTTTTGTTTCACTTTTTCTTCCACAGTTTCAATTTGTTCCATGAGCATTTCCCATTCTTTCATGTACGTAACGAGCAGCCCCATAATTTCGTTATGCCGCATCATAATTTTCTGAACCTCAAGAGTGTTTTCTAAAAATGAGGGGTCGCAAAGAGAGGTTTCAATCTGCAGCTTTTCTTCTTCCAGCTCTTCAATTATTGTCTCCAGAGGTGTGAGATCTTTCATGATTTTCTGCTTTTCTCTGTATAGAAGGTTTCTTACTTCGGCCTCTTGCCGCCTTCTTTCTTTTTCATCATTTTTAGAGGGAGTAGCATTCTCTCTGCTGGATTCTTCGGTGAGGGATAGTTTTTCAGTTTCGAGCCTTTCTGCTCTTTTCTGGATGAAATAAGAATAGTTTCCTGGATACTCAAGAATTTTCCCTTCCCGTATCTCAATAACTCGTGATACAAGTTTGTCGAGGAAATACCGATCATGAGATACGATAATAATAGTACCATGATATTCTGTTAATGCTTGCTGAAATATATCTCGAGTTCGCATATCAAGGTGGTTCGTCGGCTCGTCAAGAATGAGCAGGTTTGTTTCTTCCAGAAGAAGCTTAAGGAGAGCTACCCGGGATTTTTCTCCACCGGACAGAACAGATATTAATTTATAAATATCATCACCGGAAAAAAGAAAAGCTCCAAGAAGACCTCTCTTTTCTGTATCTGTTCCGAGATAGCCAGTATTGGAAATTTCCTCCCAGATAGTTCGATTGTAGTTGAGGTTTTGAGCGCTTTCCTGGGAGAAAAAACCCATCTTTACATTATAGCCGTAAGAAATATTTCCCTCTGTAGGAACTTCTGACTGACTGATGAGTCTTGAAAGAGTAGATTTCCCGGCACCGTTCACGCCGACGAGAGCGATTTTTTCTCCTCTGTGGACAGAAAAAGAAATGTCCTTGAAAATGAGGTTGTCACCATATGTTTTTTTGACATCCTTGACAGAAATAACTTCTTGGCCGCTTCTAGGGCATTGGGGAAAATGGATAGCGACCGCCTTTTCTGAGCTATCAGTGTCTACAAGGCTCATCCTTTCGAGTTTTTTAATACGGCTCTGAACTTGTGTCGCTTTTGTTGCCTTATATCGGAAACGTTCGATGAAAGCGAGGTTTTTATCCATTTCGGTACGTTGTTTACGGGCTATACGTTCTCTTTCTTCGTTTCGCCGGGCCTTTTCTTCCAGAAACCACGAAAAATTCCCTTTATACAGAGAGATGGCGCCTTGTGAAAGCTCCGCAGTTGATGTGCAGATTTTGTCGAGAAAATGTCTGTCGTGAGAAATGGCGATGAGAGTGCCATTAAAATTTAAAAGCCAATCCTCAAGCCACTCCATGCTTTCAGTGTCGAGGTGGTTGGTGGGCTCATCGAGCAGAAGGATATCAGGTGAAGAAAGTAGCATGGCTGCTAGAGAAATACGCATTTTCCAGCCCCCTGAAAACGTACTTGTGTACCTCTGGCCATCGCCATCAGAGAAGCCAAGCCCCTTCATTACCTTTTGTGCCATGGCGGCAAATTCGTAACCCCCTAGCTGTTCATAACGATGTGAGAGGTGATCATGCCTTTTGAGCAAAGAATGATACTCTTCCTCGTTTTTAGCAGCTCTGGCTATATCCTCTTCTGTAGCTCTCAGCTCTTTTTCCACAAGGGCTATCCCGGCCTGTTTTTTAAGATAGTGAAGGAGGACTGTGTCTTCTATCTCTACGAGATCCTGGGGGAGATACCCAATACGGATGCCTTTGGGAAAGTAAACATTTCCTTCACGGGGTTCTACCAGTCCCATAATGATTTTAAAGAGAGTTGTTTTTCCAGTGCCGTTACTCCCAATGAGGCCTGTTTTACTTCCGTGTGTAATAGACCAATTCAGAGAGTTATAGAGCCCTTGTTCCCCGTAAAAATGAGTAATATTTACAAGTTGAATCATTTTCTTCACCTTTTTATCTATTCTGCGGCAGAAATTATATCATGTATGAGAAGCTAGAAGTATTCTTGTCTTTATGCTATGGTACTGTTTTTTAGAGATTAAAGAAGGGATGCTTGTTGTTAGGGAGGTGCTTTATGTGGGAAAAGATGAGGAGATGGAAAGAGGCTTACGCTACAGATGGATTGTATGGGGAGTAATGGTCTTATCCTATGTGGTTGTATTCTTTCATCGGCTTGCCGCTGGGGTAGTGCGTAACGATTTAGTCGAAGCTTTCGGTTTAAGCGGAGCGGCTTTTGGAACCCTGGCATCCCTTTACTTTTATGCCTACATGATGATGCAAATCCCCGTTGGCCTCCTGGTAGACTCTCTTGGTGCAAGAATAACTATTTCCGTCGGTACCCTCATCGCTGGAGTAGGAGCGCTATTTTTTGGGTATGCCCCTACTGCGTCCGTGCTTTTCTTGGGGCGTTTCCTAGTGGGTATTGGTGTTGCCACAGTATTTGTTTCTATTTTGAAAGTTCAATCACAATGGTTTCGTGAGCGAGAATTTGCAACGCTCTCTGGAATGACATCCCTTATTGGTAATGGAGGGGGGCTTTTGGCCCAGACACCTCTTGCTTTAGCTGTAGCTTTTCTTACGTGGCGGACGACGTTTGCTGCCATAGGAGTTTTTTCAGTTTTCCTTGCTGGTGTTTGCTATCTTTTTGTTCGCAATAGCCCTCAGGATATGGGGTTCCCCTCTATTAACGAATCAGAGAGGAAGCGCAACGAATCTTCAGACAAGAGCATTGGGGGGAAAATTAGCCTAAAAGAAGGATTTAAACAAGTGGTGCGTGTGCGCCATCTGTGGCCAGTGATTTTTTTCTTTTCCTTCAATCAAGGAGCCAGTCTGTCTTTTACAAGTGCCTGGGGAGTTGCTTATATGGAATCGGTATATGGTCTTCCTACTACTAGCGCTTCTTCTTATATTGCAGTCATATTAATAGGGCTGATGGTAGGCAGCCTTTTTTCAGGATGGTTTTCAGATAGGATGGGGAGGCGTAAATGGCCCATGCTTTTTCTTGCCTCCCTGAATGTCGCAACATGGGCAATCCTTGTCTTTTACAATGGAGGTCAACCGCCACTTGCAATACTCAAACCTCTTTTTTTTATAATGGGCTTTACTGCGACAGGTTACGTTGTATCATGGGCTCTTGCTAGAGAAGTAACTCCTTCTAACTTCACAGGTATTGCTATTTCCCTTATGAATACGGCGTGTTTTCTTTCCATCGGTCTTTTTACAACATTGTTAGGAAAAATCCTTGATCGTTATGGAAACCTTCTTCAGGGTCCTCTCTTATTTCAGCGGGTGTTATTCCCATGTTTTGCGGCAGTCCTTCTGAGTTTTGTATGTGCGTTATTTGTTCCTGAAACAAAAGGGGAAAATATCTATAGATGAGTTTTGCCAGGAAGAATAGGAGTAGAGCCCAGCTGAGTAGCGCAAAATCTTAAATATTGCTTGACAGTATTTACTCGATCAGGTATCGTCTAGGAGCCGTGTTTGTATAGACGGCTCCATATTCTTCATTAGGAGGATTCTTTTTTATGGCTCAGGGCACAGTGAAATGGTTCAACGATAGCAAGGGGTATGGTTTTATTACGACAGATGAGGGAAAAGACGTCTTTGTCCATTATAGTGCAATCATGGGTGACGGCTTTAAAACATTGGCTGAGAATCAGAGAGTTTCCTTCGATGTTACTCAAGGAGAAAAGGGGCCACAGGCTGCCAACGTTCAGAAGCTGTAGTTTTAGGGTATTAGAGAATAAGAAGATAATAAAGAAAAGCGGAGCTTTCAAGGCTCCGCTTTTTTATTATCTTTTCTTCCGCTGACGGAAAGGCTTTTTCCCACGTTTTTCTACCGCTTTATATGATTTTCTTCCTTCGGTTATTAGTCCTCGTTCAATAAGACGATGGCCAAAACGCTCAAAATCTTTTTCTATAGACGGGAGCAATTCCACCTGGGCATGGTCATTTTGTAAACGAATAGCACCCACTCCCGACTTGTCAATGTTCAACGTGGAGCAAATGACCCTCAAGATTTTGCCAACATCCCAACCCTGGTCTCTGCCACGTTCGATCCTAATGGTGGTCTGAAGAGATGATCCCGCGCTTCCGCTTTCTTTGCTTCTGCTTCTTCGGGGTGTGCGTCCCCGTTTCAAATCTTGTTCGAGATCGGCAGTTAATTCGTATCCGGCATTCTTTCTGGAGAAAAGCAATCCCAGAAGCCGAGCGATCATAGCTCTGCTCTCGTTGCACTCCAGCAGAGAATCTGCCCACTCTAGATTCTCTGGGGTTTCATAATGCTCAGCGGCAAAGACTCTTTCTTCATAGCTAATGCGCTGTTTCTTGCGGATATCTTTAGGATCAGGAACATTCTTCCATGTAATTGGAATGGTGGATGTTTTCACCATGCTCTTGAAGCCCGTTGCTTCTTTTGGAGAAAGGACAAGCAGGTTGCGCCCTTCATGCCCGGCTCGTCCAGTTCTGCCGCTCCTATGGACAAACGTTTCACGATTATCAGGCAATCCCATTTGTATAACATGAGAAACCCCTTCCACATCAAGACCTCTGGCTGCAACATTCGTTGCTACAAGGAGGGGAGTCCGTCCACTTCTAAATTGTGAGAGGGCCATATTCCTCTCCCTTTGGCTCATCTCTCCATGAAGGCACATGGCCTGGAAGTTCTCATCATGAAGCCGTCGAGTCAGCTCTACCGTTTCAGCCCTGGTGTGACAAAAAACAATAGCTCGTGAGGGCTTTTCCCACAAGAGTACATTAATAAGGCCTTCTTCCTTGTGCCGTGTGGGTACCAAATATACTTCATGAGTAATATCCTCATGAGCCTCCCCTTCTTCTGTAAGAGAAATAAAGACAGGGGTTTTAAGATATCGTTTTGCCAGATTCTTAATTTCCGCCGGCATAGTTGCTGAAAAAAGCCATACTCTCTGACAGTTTGGAAGGCTATCTAGAATTGCTTCCAGCTCCTCCTTGAATCCCAGATCAAGCATATGATCCCCTTCGTCGAGAACGACTATTTTTATGCCAGACGTATCAAGAGTACCCCTTCTGATATGGTCAAGGACACGACCAGGCGTTCCCGTTACAACGGCGGAACCATCTCGAAGAGAGCGTATCTGCTGAGACATATCCATTCCACCAACGAGGGAGGCGGCAGATACATTAATATAGTTTCCAAACCATTTGGCTTCTTTCCATATTTGCTGGGAGAGTTCTCTTGTAGGAGAAAGAATGAGAACCTTAGATTCCCTTTCTCCCGCCGTGATTTTTTGCAGTAGAGGGAGAAGAAATGCGAGAGTTTTCCCAGATCCCGTCTTAGCTCTGACAATAATATCCTTTTCAAAAATCTTTTCAGACAGAACCCGATCTTGCACAGGGGTTGGTGTTGAAAATCCCTTTTCCGCGAGGGCTTTTAGGAGTTCTGCCCGTAACTCGTATTGCTCAAAATTGTTTTGTTCCATGAATATAAAAGTGCCTCCTGTTTCTCATAGGGCATAAAAAAATGGCCTCCTTCAAAAGGGGGCCACATCTTCACTACCCTTTCTTGTATCTTACTATTATGCAGAAGTTTTTCGTTTTGTCAATCAAATTCGAAACCTTCAGTTTTAGATATCGGGGTATCATGTATTGCGTCTTGACAGATTTTAAATTATTAGAATATTATACTTTCTAGCATCCTTTATGTCCAGAGTTTTTGGCTTCTGTTCGGAAAACGCATCAGGCATTGGCGAATCTAAAGAAAGCGGCAGGATTATATTGTCCTCTCACGGCAGGATTGTCGAAACAGGACAATGAAAATGAGGGGCAGCCATGAAAACACGCAAAGAAGTGATGTTTCTTCTGCTTGTTATCATTTTATTAGGAATAGGGTGTATTTTTTTCTTCAGTCAGAAGAGAGAAGAGCAAAAAAGCCAGACCTCTATGAAAGAAGAGATAGCGGCAGCTGGAATTCCTGTTACTTCCTATGTAGTGGAACGAGCCTACTGGGGTTATTGGAAAACCTATTATGGCAAGATCAAGGCTGCTTCGGAGCAGTCTATAACAGCCTATGTTCGGGAGTTTGTGTCATCTGTCCATGTAGATGTGGGAGATATGGTCATTCCAGGGGATATTCTCTGCGAGCTTGAGAAGGTCACTCAGACATCGGTATTGACCTCTCAACAGACTGAGTTCGAGAATGCCCGGCGAGATCTCGAAAGGAAGAAGCATCTTTACCAGGCTGGCGGCATATCAAAACAAGAAGTAGAGCAGGCTGTTGCCCTTCTTAATGAGAGAAAAGCCCGTCTGCAAGAGGCGAGAACAGTATTCCAGCGAACAGCGATCCGCTCGTCGACAAAGGGAGTGGTTCTCTCAAAGAACATTCATGTAGGGGAAATTGCGGAGCCTGGAATGGAACTTTTCCGTCTAGCCAGTCTGGAGGACCTGGAACTGGAAGTCATGATCGCTTCTTCCGATGCCCTCCACATTGATGTTGGCGTTCCTTGCAGAGTTCTTTATAGTGAAACAGTAACCCGAGGAGTAATAAAGCGCATTGACCCAGAGGCCCAGGCTGAAACAGGAATGTATAAAGGAGTGATATCTCTCGAACGCACGCTGAATCTTTATCCCGGTACCTTTGTAGAGGTTCAGATTCGTATGGATTCGAGAAGAAATGCTATTGTAATTCCCGATGATTTGTTACGGAGGGAAAGAAACGAAGCGTACGTTTTTGTCATTATCGAAGATAAGGCTTTTCGAAGAAAAATTAATCCAGGGAAGAGTCAGGATGGCCTATTGGAGGTTCGTGGAGAGCTTGATGAAGGAGAAGTGTTAGTTAGAGAGGGAGTAGACCGAGTATATGACGGAGCGACGGTAGTGGTCATTCAGAAAGGGCAAAAGCCCTAGGTACATGGGGTGTTTGGCATGAAATTTTTGCGAGTATTTATTTGTCGGCCAGTATTTACAAGTGTTACCGTCCTTATGGCTATTGTCTTGGGAGTGTATAGTTATTTAAATCTCGGGATAGCCCTTGTTCCCGACGTAGACATACCGGTCATCTCTGTTACGACAACCTACTTAGGGGCAGGGCCCTCTGAAATTGAACTTTTAGTGAGCAAGCCAATAGAGGATGCTGTTTCTCAGGTTGAAGGAGTCAAACGTATCCGCAGCTATTCTTTAGAAGGGATTTCCTTTGTCGTAGTGGAATTTGAGTATGATATCAATATTTCAGAAGCCACTATGGATGTTTCCAATCGCGTAAAAGCAATAAGCGGAACTTTGCCAGAAGATTCTAAGGATCCCATTACGGAAAAATTTGATATTAACGCCTTCCCCTTCATGACTATCGCTATTTCATCAAATCTCCCCCCGGAATATGCTTTTGATATTGTGGAAGACAGAATTCAGCGTAGACTGACCCAATTACAAGGGTTGGCAAGGGCTGAGATTATTGGCGGGTTAAAAAGGGAGATCCATGTTTATCTTGATCCGGTGGAATTACATCAATATCAGATCTCTCCAGACAAGATTATTCAGGTTTTGCAAAGAAATAATTTCAATGATCCTTCGGGCCACATAGTTCAGGGACGTAAAGAGCTCTCCGTCCGCGTTCTAGGAGAAGTGGAAGACCCCTTAGAGCTGGAGAATATACGAATTCCGCTGCATGGATCCACTTCCATACGTCTTGGTGACATCGGCAAAGTGGCAGATACCACGGAAGAGAGAAGAGGGTACGCTAGATATGAGGGAAAAGAGGCTATCCTTCTCGATTGCATTGCCACTCCAGGAAGCAATATTGTTGAAGTGAGCGATAGAATCAAAGAAGAACTGGAAGATATTAAACTTCTTTTGCCAGAGGGGTTTGAAGTTACAATTACAGATGACATCTCAACTTTTGTCAGAGAATCAATACGAAATGTTTTTCGCGACATGGTCGTGGGTATTCTTCTTACGGGCCTCGTTCTTTTCCTGTTTTTGCAACGCATTTCTCTCACCTTTGTTGTTGCTGTGGCAATGCCCACTGCGATTATCTCAACATTTATTCCCATGTTTGTCTCAGGCATAACGATGAATATGATGAGCACTCTCGGCATTGCCATTTCTGTCGGAATTCTCGTTAACAACTCTATTCTAGTTCTTGAGAATATCTATCGGTACAGGGAAATGGGAGAAGGACCTTTTGAAGCATCTGAAAAGGGGACGGCAGATATTGCCCTTTCTGTTTTTTCTACCACGGCTACAAATTTAGGAGTGTTTATCCCTGTAGTTTTCATGAAAGGCATAGCGGGACAGTTTTTGCGTGATTTCGCTTTGACTATTGTCTTTGCTACAATTTTTTCACTTTGGGTGGCCATGACGTTAACTCCTATGGTTGCGGCGCGAATCAGATATGGTTCAAAACCTTCAGTTTTCAGTCAGAAAGCAACAGCCTGGTGGTCGTGGATGTACGATAAGTTTGATAAAGCCCATGATATTCTTGTAAGGAAAGCTATTGATAGCCGTTATCTGACCCTTGCTCTCTTCCTTTTTGCTTTTATAGCATCTCTCTTTCTTCTTCCTATGTTGGGAACAGAATTTATTCCTCGGGTTGATCGCGGACTCATGGAAATATCCATGGAACTATCTTCTGCTTCGTCTCTCTCTTACACAGAAGAAGTGACGGAAGCTGTGGAGAAACATGTTCGCTCTTTACCTGGAGTGGCGGCAATAGAAGTAGCGGTGGGAGGCAGTCGAGCAGATGTAGGAGTGAATCAAAGCCGCCTCAGAATCATCCTTTCTGACGATCCAAGGCGCCCCACTTCCTTTGCTTTAGCTGAGCAGCTGCGGGAATATTTCAAAATGATTCCAGATGTAAACGCGAGTATCACAGCCTCTGTAAGTGGCGGAGGGTCTCCTGGCAAACCGATCCAGATTCTTGTTTCAGGGGAAAACATCGAAGAACTCAATAAAATTGCCAGTCAAGTTGTTGCTACAATGCGAAGTGTCCGGGGAGTAGTTGATGTAGATACAAACTGGCGGTTGGGACGTCCTGAATTTCAAGTTATCCCGGAACCTTGGCGCCTGGGGATTTTAGGGGTTTCAGTAAAAGATGTTGCCGATACGGTGCGCAACTATATTACAGGGAAAAAAGCAGGTGTTTTTAGATTAGAAGGAAGGGAATATGATATTTTGACCCTCCTTGATCCCGGCCACATATCCCAAATGAGCGATGTGGAGGAATTTCCTGTTGCTACGTCCGCAGGTTTCGTTCCTCTTTCATCAATGTCAGAGTTTACTCACGGAGTGGGCCCAACAAGTATTCTCCGTTCTGATCGGACACGTGCTATTACCATAGAAGGGGATGTGAACGGTCGAAGTGTAGGTTCCGCTTTTGAAGAAATACAGGTAAAACTCAAAGAAGTAACCTTACCCAGAGGCTATCGTTTTTCCTATGCAGGCGAGGTAGAAGATATTAAAGAAAATTTTTATTACCTTTTTGTGGCTTTTGCCATGGCTATTGTACTCACTTTCCTGATGATTGCCGCTATCCTTGAATCCTACATCTATGCCTTTATTATTATGGTCACCTTGCCTCTTTCCGCAATTGGTGTTCTCCCGTTTCTGTACATCACAAACACTGCTATTTCTCTCTATGGTTTGCTTGGTGTAGTTATGCTTGTAGGCCTTGTGGTGAACAATGCCATTGTAATCATAGATTACGCTGAAAAAAAGAGAAAAGAAGGGGTTTCTCCCAGAGAAGCAATTCGTGAAGCCTGCTCTGTGCGATTGCGCCCTATCGTTATGGCTGATTTGACATCTATTATTGCCATGATTCCGTTGGCTTTAGGAGAGGGGGCAGGAGGCCCTTACCGCGCCCCTATGGCCATTGTAGTAATAGGGGGTCTACTCGCTGGAGGAACCCTCGCGCTCTTTGTGGTACCGCCCGTGTACGGGATCCTTCACAGAAGGACTTGGCATGATGACGGTTGATAAGATTTTGAATATCAATTAAAATACCTCCAATCATTAAATCTAATTACGGCCTATAAAAACAAGGTTCAACTTGAACCTTTAAGACCTTTGAATAAAGGCTTAAAGAGGAAAGGGGAGTTGATAATGGCTTGGCGTTTCCTGAGGGTAACTTTCTTTCTCGCTCTTACACTTTTCTGTATGGAAGTAAGAGGGGCATCTCCTTCCTGGGCTGAGGGGCAATATCTGACCCTTCCTTCTGAAATACACGCCCACCATGAAAATTTCCAAAGAGAAAAGGAGAGAACCGTTGTCGTTCAGAAAAGACGGCAGAAAGAGGCGGAACATCAAGTTCGCAAAGAAGCCATTGCTGAGTTTTTTCAGGAAAAGAACAAACATCTTGAGTCAGAACGGGCTGAAAGCTACGCGCACTATGTTTTAGAAGCAGCCCATACTTTCGGTGTTGACCCATTTCTCATAGCGGCAATAATTATCAAAGAATCAAGAGTGCGAGACAGCGCAAAATCCCGGGTAGCCTATGGCCTCATGCAGATCAATTGGAAAGTGCACAGGCATAACATCGGAAAGGCATTCTCCCATATTAGGACCCTCACAGAAATGATGAAACCTAAAAATAACATTTTAGTGGGAACATATATATTTTCATGTTATCTCAGTTCTTCCAATGGAGATTTGGGACGGGCGCTGCTGAAATACTATGGGGGGAAAAATGTGAAATATGTGAATAAAATATACTCCTATCGCCATGAGCTGGATAAGCGCTTTGCAAAAAAACTAAACTCCTTCTATTAGGAGGGACAGGAGTTCTATAAGTGACATCTTCTACCCATCCGCGACTTAAGGTGCTTCTTGCGGTTCTATTTTGGGGAGGGTCTTATACAGCTACTAAAATAGCTGTATCTCGGGTTTCTCCAGTAGCTGTTTTGTGGCTTCGTTTTGGAATTGGGGCAGCTGTACTTGGGCTAGTCCTTTTTCTGAAAAAGAGGCTCCAGCTCCTTCCCCTCCATCAAATGACAGAGCTGTGCTTTCTGGGTTTCTTTGGGGTTTTTCTGCATAATTACATCCAAGCATGGGGCCTTCGCACAGCAGCTGCTGGAATATCCGCGCTTATCATAGCCTGCACCCCCGTTATCATCGCATTGCTCAGTGCTTTTTTACTTAAAGAAAAACTCGTCCAAAGACAATCTTTGGGAATTATCATGGCTGCCTTTGGTGTGCTTTTTATTCTTTCAAAAGGGAATTTAGCCTTTCTGAAAGAGGGCAATTACAGTTTCGGGGAATTGCTCGTGGTTTGTTCTGCTTTCACCTGGGCTCTTTTCTCTGTTTTTTCCAGAAAGGCGCTTAAAACCATTCCCCCAGCCTTGGCCATGTTCTATGTCATTTTATCCGGCTGGTTTTTTTCGTCGATCCCCTTTCTGTTTCAGGGTGTCAGAGAAATTTCAAAGCTGGATATGGCGGGCTGGGGAAGCACACTTTTTCTTGGAGTCTTTTGTTCCGCTCTTGCCTATGTTTTTTGGTACGATGCTTTAAAATTACTTCCCGCCTCAGAAGTTGGGGTATTTCTCTATATCAGTCCTATTGTAGCTGTAGCTGTGGCTTGGATATTCCTTGGAGAACCCCTTCTTCTGTCTAGTATCATTGGCGGGGGACTGGTTTTGACAGGAGTAAGTATCGTTAATTATCGCAAAAAGAGCTGACTGTCACCCCTATCAGAAAGTTCGTGGATAATGATTGCTGTATAAAGAGAAAATATCTCTTTGAAATTCTGAGAATCAAGCCCGCAGATAGACTCAATTTTATTGATCCTGTAGTTGAGCGTGTTTTTATGGATGTTGAGAGCTTGAGCAGCAGCGCTTGGGCTAAAACGGTGCTCGCACCAGACCCGAAAGGTATGAATGAGCTCCTGACTGTCGGAAGCTTTCCTCAAAGGAGCTAAATGGGAATTTCTGTAACGTTCGGCAACATCGCGGCTCGCTGTAGTCAGGAGATCTTCAAGCATCATGTCTCCGATAGAATAGATCCCCGGTTTTTGATAAATATTTTTCCCTATAGTAACGGCTTTCCAGGCGTCGCGATGGGAAGCTGGGAGCCTTGACAGGTTTTGAGCAAGAGATCCAATGCCAATGACAATATGTAGCCCTTTCTCCTGGAGAAGGCCTTGTAGCACTTCACATTCTTTTCGAGTTCTTTCCACGACTTCCTTTTCATTGAGCAAAGAGTTAGCGGCCCTTAATATCTCATAGCGGTCAGAATCCATCATGGTTGAAATGTCTTGAGGTCGGTTAAAGGCTGTTCTTATGGCCATGAGCACGTCCATCTGGGTATAGGGGGCAGTTCCCACGTCTGTAACCTTGTCTGCCGGTCGGGAATAGAGTAATTCCGCTGCTACGGCAATTCTTGGAATTTGAAGCTCAAACCCAAGTCCGCGTGCTGAAACATACAATGATGATTCATCATCGCGCTCGGGGTTAAAAGAGGCGATTTGCTCCATAAGGGTTTGGATAGCCCGGCTTCGAATAAAGAAAACTTCAGAGAACAACTTTTCGCTTAATATCAGCTCTGTATGCTTTTTTACAAGCAGGCCAAATTGGGTAACTCTTGCTGGGGAACCTGTGAGGGCTATGGTTCCAATTCTTTTCCCAGTAAATTCGATAGGTAAAGTTACCCCAGGTTTCACGCCCGTTAAATGTGTAACTTCGTTCTCTCTCTGGATGGAAATCTTTCCTGTTTGGATTGCTTCAAGGGAAGGTTCATGAAGAGACCCCTTCCTGCTAGGATCGCTAGCCCCGATAATGATTCCTTTTTCATCAGTAATAATCAAGTCTATATTTATAAGCTCGGCGGTAGAAGAAGCGATTTTTTGTGCAATTTTTTCAAGCATCACTTAGTTCCTCCCTAATTTTAGTTCTACTCGTTATGTCTTTGTGTAAAAATACAATAAAGTATCTAATAAATTTGTTATTACTGTTTTATTGAACCATGTTATGTGTTTTATTTTGTGTATAATATACTTAAAGAACAAAAAAGACAAGCCAGATCCTGTCAAAGTGAATCAGGAGCGAACTATTGCAAAAACTCCAAGTGATGGGTTTGGTTGAGGTCATAAGAGAAATTGAGGAGTCATATGAGGAATGGCCTGGCCGTGCCATTAAAAATAAATTTCCCCTTTCCCACGGGAGGACAAAAATGTCCTCCCGTTTATTTTTTATTTAATTTGTTTACTTTGGTAAAGAAATGATCACTTTAGATAAGAATTCTCTTGTCTTTTCTATGCTTTATTCATAGAATAGGCATGGTGAAGTCTTCAAATAAAAGTATAGACTTATATCTAAAGTGGGGGGTAACGTCATGAACAAACAGAAACTTATCGTTTTAGTTATTGTTCTTTTAGTTGCTGTAGGTGGTTGGATGATGATGGGGAACAAACCTCAGGAACAGGCACCTGCTCCACAGCCCCAGGCTGAACAGCCTGCGGAGCCGGCACCAGCGGAGAAGCCAGCTGAGGCACCAGCAGAAGCTCCAGCGGAACAGCCGGCTGAAGAGAAACCTGCAGAAGCACCTGCACCTGCTGAAAAGCCAGCAGAAGCTCCAGCAGAAAAAGCTGCATTCCATATTGGCATTTGCACTGGTACAGTTTCACAGTCCGAAGATGACCTTCGGGGGGCAGAGCGGCTTATCGAAGAATACGGCAGTGTCAGCGATGGCGGTATGATCCAGCACATTACCTATCCGGACAATTTCATGGTTGAAATGGAAACCACTATTGCCCAGATTTCAGGGTTGGCAGACGATCCTCTGATGAAAGCTATCATCGTGAACCAGGCGATTCCAGGAACAACAGAGGCCTTCAGAAGAGTTCGTGAAAAACGCTCTGATATCCTTCTTTTCGCTGGCGAGGCTCACGAAGATCCAGGGGTTATCGAATCAGCGGCAGACCTTGTCATCAACTGTGACAATATAGCTCGTGGATATCTTATTGTAGATGCGGCGAAGAAAATGGGAGCAAAAGAATTTGTTCATATTTCCTTCCCTCGTCACATGAGCTATGAGCTTCTTTCTCGCCGTCGTAACATTATGGAAGAGGCATGCAACGATCTTGGCATAGGCTTCCATTTTGAAACGGCTCCAGACCCGACAAGCGACGTGGGAGTTGCAGGTGCACAGCAGTTTATTCTTGAGAAAGTTCCCGCCTGGCTTGAGAAGTATGGGAAAGATACGGCATTCTTCTGTACAAATGACGCTCATACAGAACCCTTGCTGAAGAGGATCGCAGAAGAGGGCGGATATTTTGTAGAAGCGGATCTTCCTTCACCTTTGATGGGATATCCTGGCGCTCTTGGCATTGAACTATCTGATGTGAAGGGTGACTGGCCCGCAATTCTCAAGAGAGTGGAAGAGGCAGTTGACGCTAAAGGCGGAGCAAAGAGAATGGGGACATGGGCATACTCTTATGGCTATACTACCACTGCTGCCCTTGGCGAATTTGCCAGGAGAGTACTGGAAGGTGCTGTAGAGGTTGAAAATATGGAAGCACTTTTCGAATGTTACGGAAAATATACTCCAGGGGCTAAGTGGAACGGAAGCCTTTACACCGATATTGCTACTGGCGTAGTGAAAAACAACCATATCCTTGTCTATCAGGATACTTACGTGTTTGGCCTTGGTTACCTTGGAATGACTGAAGTAGAGGTACCGGAGAAATATTTCTCCATTAAATAATGGGCCCCGTAGAAACAGCATAGCAACAAAGATACAAGCCTTTTCAGGGGAGGAAACTTTCCTCCCCTTTATATCTGCTCCTATTTCCGGGGAGATTTTCTAATAGAAGGCTTAGACGTGAAGAGGTGACAGCAATGGCTCTATCTGAACCCTTATTGAAGATGGAAAATATCGGTAAAGCGTATTTTGGCAACAGAGTGTTAAAAGATGTAAGTTTCACCCTCGAGAAGGGACAAATCCTTGGACTTGTTGGAGAAAATGGTGCGGGGAAATCCACTTTAATGAACATCCTTTTCGGGATGCCTGTAATACAGGAAACAGGTGGTTACGAAGGCAAGTTTTTTATTAACGGCCAGGAAGCTCAATTTAAAAGTCCCTTTGATGCTCTTGATGCGGGAATAGGAATGGTCCATCAGGAGTTTTCCCTTATTCCAGGATTTACTGCAGCAGAAAACATCGTTCTAAACAGAGAATCTACTCAGTACAACTTTCTTGTGGAATCCTTCGGAGACAGACTTCGCACTCTTAATACTGAAGAAATGAGACAACGGGGAGAAAATGCCATTGAAAAGCTCAATGTTGTGATAAGTCCTGATACCCTTGTTTCAGAAATGCCTGTAGGGCATAAGCAATTTACGGAGATTGCCAGGGAAATCGATAAGAAAAAAACACAGCTTCTTGTCCTTGATGAGCCAACGGCTGTATTGACGGAATCAGAGGCCGAGATACTACTTGCATCCATGCGCAAGTTGGCAGCCCTTGGCATTGCTATTGTTTTTATCTCCCACAGACTTCATGAAGTGATTGATGTCTGCGATAAGATAGTGGTTTTGCGGGATGGGCAGGTTGTTCATGAAACAACGCCGGCCAAAACGAATGTTATGGAAATAGCAACCCATATGGTTGGTAGAAGCATTGAGGCAGCCTTTGCCAGGGATGAGACAGAGAGGTCCCTTGCGGGTAATATCCTCAAGGTAGAGCATCTTTGGGTGGATATGCCCGGAGAAACGGTGCGTGACGTATCTTTCACGGTAAAAGAAGGGGAAATATTTGGAATCGGAGGATTGGCCGGCCAGGGAAAATTAGGAATAGCCAATGGTATTATGGGGATGTATCCATCAGGGGGAACTGTCACCTTTGATGAAACTCCAATAATATTGAATGATCCCCGATCCCCGTTATCTGTAGGCATAGCTTCTGTATCGGAAGACCGTCGAGGAGTGGGACTCCTTCTTGAAGAACCCATCTCATGGAATGTTATTTTTACGGCACTCCAGATGCAGCAAAAATATTTAAAGCCAGTTTTAGGTGGTTTATTTAAGATTCGAGATGAGGAAGCAATCAGGGAAGTCACTAAAAAATATATTGATACTCTAGAAATTAAATGTACTGGGGATTATCAGCGGGTTCAGGAGCTTTCTGGAGGAAATCAGCAGAAGGTGTGTTTAGCAAAGGCCTTTGCTCTCCATCCGAAATTGCTATTTGTTTCAGAGCCCACTCGAGGCATAGATGTAGGGGCTAAGAGAGTAGTTCTTGATACCTTGAGGGAATATAACCAAAAACGGGGAACAACAATTGTTATGATTTCTTCGGAGCTTGAAGAGCTGCGTTCCATATGTGACAGAATTGCTATTGTCAATGAAGGGAAAATTGCAGGAACCCGTCCTGCAACATGCCCCTCTACAGAGTTTGGTCTGCTGATGCTTGGTGAAATCAAAAACGGGGCAGAAAAGGTGAGTGTATGATGAATAGCTTACGAAATTTTGTAGAAAAAGCCGGTTGGCCCAGAGTTATTATAGGCCTTTTCCTCATCGGCCTTTTTGTCATGGCACCCTTTGTCAGGGTTCGCGTAGATACGTCCATCAGTGATACCCTTGTCCGTTTTGGCATGAATGGGGTCATGGTTTTGGCCATGGTTCCCATGATCCAGGCAGGATGCGGGCTTAATTTCGGTTTGCCTCTAGGGATCATTGCCGGTCTTTTAGGAGCAGTAACAAGTATCGAAATAGGCATAACAGGTCTTATGGGAGTGCTCACAGCCATGGCCATCGCTGCTCCCATAGCGGTTGTACTTGGCTGGCTCTATGGACAGCTGCTCAATAGAGTCAAGGGTGGCGAAATGATGATCGCTACCTACGTTGGTTTTTCCTCTGTTGCTTTTATGTGTATCATGTGGCTTGTCCTTCCATATAAAAGCCCGAACATGGTGTGGGGGTATGCGGGAACTGGGTTGAGAACCACTATTTCCGTGGATGGCTACTGGAACAGAGCCATTAGTGACATACTTTCTTTTAAGTTAGGTAACTTTTTCTATTGCCCCACAGGTATGATTCTCTTTTTCGCACTTCTGTGTTTTGTAATGTGGCTATTCATGAAGACGAGAGTTGGAACGGCTATGACCACTGTAGGGTCGAATCCTGAATATGCAAAAGCGGCTGGGGTGGATGTGAATAAAATGAGGACCCTTTCAGTCATCCTCTCTACTGTTCTTGGCGCAATTGGGATCATCATATATGAACAGAGTTTTGGCTTCATACAGCTGTATATGGGGCCTTTTTACATGGCTTTCCCCGCGGTAGCCGCTATTCTCATAGGGGGAGCATCGGTAAACAAAGCGTCTATCTTCAATGTTGTTGTTGGTACAATCTTGTTTCAAGGCATTCTGACCATGACTCCATCGGTCATTAATAGCCTCATTGAGACTGACATGTCAGAAGTCATACGGATCATAGTATCCAACGGTATGATTCTGTATGCTCTCACGAGGGCGGTGAAAGTGAAATCATGATGACAAAAAAAACGTCTTTTCAGGATAATTTGATCCATTTTCTTATTAGCAACGCCGTTCCAATCATATTCATAGCTCTAAGCGCAGTTGCTATTCCAATATCGCGGTTCTCACCCCAATATTTGGTACAGGAGATGCTTGTGCGCCTAGCCCGAGACTCTTTTCTTGTCCTTTCCCTTCTTATTCCAATTATGGCAGGCATGGGGCTGAATTTTGGTATGGTGTTAGGGGCGATGGCTGGAGAAATAGGGCTCATTCTTATTACAGACTGGAACGTGGTGGGCATTCCCGGAATGCTTTTGGCCATGATCATATCAACTCCGCTGGCTATCTTCCTTGGATGGATGTGCGGTGTGATTCTGAACAAGGCTAAGGGGCGCGAAATGGTAACATCTTTTATACTGGGATTTTTCATGAATGGCGTCTACCAGCTTATTGTCCTATATGGTTTTGGAAGTGTCTTTCCTATTAAGAGCCCTGATCTTGTTCTATCAAGAGGATTCGGCATTCGCAATGTAACCAATCTTGAAAACATACGAAAATGCCTCGATAATTTTATTCCACTCACCATAGGAGGCGTCTCTATTCCTGTTGCGACATTTTTAGTCATCGCTGTCTTTTGTATCTTTGTGGTATGGTTCCGCAAAACAAAGTTGGGGCAGGATATGCGGGCAGTGGGGCAGGATATGGAAGTTGCCGATTCTGCAGGTATCCCTGTGGAGCGGACCCGCATCATTTCTATAGTTATATCCACTGTTCTCGCTTGTTACGGACAGATACTCTTCTTACAGAACATAGGTACCATGAATACCTATAACAGTCATGAGCAGGCTGGGATGTTTGCTATCGCTGCCCTTCTTGTTGGAGGAGCGAGTGTTACGAAAGCTACCATTCCCAATGTTTTTCTAGGGGTTGTGCTTTTCCATCTCATGTTTGTAGTTTCGCCTATGGCTGGCAAGTATCTCATTGGCGAGGCGCAGTTAGGTGAGTACTTTAGAGTCTTTGTTTCCTATGGAATTATTGCAATAGCTCTTGTGCTTCATGCATGGCGCCGGCAGCGGGATAAAGAGCGGGCACGGCGGGCTTTGCGTGGAAATGCCTAACAGTGCGTAGACAGGAGGCATTATGATGAGGCGAATGACAGTAAACGTGGGATTGATCATATTTTTTGTAATTTTTTCTATATTTCTTTATAACGCTGGAAAAGGGTACAATTTGCTTATAGATAACAAAGCCATAACCATGGACGGGAAAGACCTGGCTCCGTATCCATGGGTAAGAGTTAATATAAGCACGGCAAGAAAGCCAGTCTTTCTGAAAGCCGGCGGACGGGATGTTCTTTTTGTTGTTGGGAAATCCCACACCATCCATGTAGAGATCATGGATGAAAAGAAAAATGTTGTTAAGGAAATAGAGAAAAAGTTTAAATTGACTCGCCAGTCAGGAGATTTTTTAAGTATCCCAGCCCTGGGAGAAGATATGCCCCAATGGATTCAAAAACGTTCTTAACGTACAAACACAAGGAACCTGGTTGTCAAACCAGGTTCCTTGTGTTTGTAATGGCTAATCTGTAAATTTTTTCCCCCACGCCCGGGTAAAAACAAATTCACGAACCCTTTTCCGTTCCCGGGGTTCCAGCTCTTCTTGTTTTAGTAGCTCAGGCAGCTCGTCAGGGGTTCCAGGATATCCTATCGCTATTGCGGTCATGGGATCGTATTCTTCCGGTATGTTATAGGTTTTTCGTATACATGATTTGGAAAATCCCGCCATGGGATGAACAGCTAACCCCATAGCCGTTGCTTGAAGGGCCATGTTCTGTATGGCCATCCCAAGATCGTGGAAGGCATAGTGGTTTATTTTTCCATTGAGTGCAAAGACCGTTCTTGCTATGCCAATTACAAGGACAGGAACATGTTGGGCCCAAACCTGATTCTGTTCTACGAGGCATGAAAGCATGACCTCAAATTCTTTAATGTTTTCCTTTGTAGCTATAATGAAAAACCAGGGTTGATCATTGTAACATGACGGAGCCCACCGGGCAGCTTCGAAAAGAGATAGAAGTTGATCTTTACTCGGAATCTGCTTTGTAAATGCTCTTGGGCTCCACCGACTGCAAAGAAGTTCGTGTATCGGATACTCAGTTTTCGCTCTTTTTTCCATCATTTTCGCCCCCTTTTTAATAATGCTCTATTTTCCCACACAAAACTGGCTGAAAATAGTTTCCAAAAGGGCGTCATCGACAGAAAGGCCCAGCAGTCGCTCCATACAGGTTCGCCCGTCATAAAGGCATGCGGCGACTACATCTTGTCCCATCCCTTCGTTAAGGGCAGATATTCCCTGGCCAAGAGCCTGGATAGCTTTGCGAATCTCCTCTACTTGACGGGAAGAAGCATTGAGGCCCGATGTCAATGTTCCCCCACCGGCAATATTAGTGACAATAGCATCTTTTAAAGCCTCTATTCCTTCTCTTTTTTCTGCCGAGATGACGAAGACAGGACTCTGAGGCAATAGCCCGTTTATCATTTCTTCTGAAATAACGAGTGGAAGATCGGCCTTGTTAATGGTTACGATATGGTTGGTTGCCGATATTTTTTGAACAAGGGCGAGATCTGCAGGGGTTAAAGGTTCACTTCCGTCAATAACCCAGATTCTTACGTCAGCCTCCATCATAGCTTTTTCAGCTCGAGCTATTCCCATAGCCTCTATTTCATCTCCAGGGGCGCCAATGCCCGCAGTATCAACCAATCGAATAGGGATGCCGCGGTATGTAAGAACTTCTTCGATCAAATCTCTCGTAGTTCCAGGTATGGCTGTAACAATAGCCCTGGATTCCTTGAGTAAGGCATTAAGAAGAGAAGATTTTCCCACGTTAGGTCGGCCTACCAGGGCAACGCGAATTCCTTCCCGAAGGAGAAAACCAGTATTACACCGATCCAGTAAGTCTTCCAGCCCTTGTTTCAAAGTGTAAAGAGCAGACTCGACTCCTTCGTTTTCTATAAAAGGGATATCTTCTTCGGGAAAATCAAGGCCAACTTCGATAGAAGACGAGATTGTGAGCATCTCATTATAAATATCCTTTGCAAAGCTGGAAAGTTCCCCTCTTAGGGTACGTGTCGCTGCGCGAAGGGCTTCTTCGCTTTTAGACCTGATTATGCCTAATACCGCTTCAGCTTGTGAGAGGTCAATTTTCCCGTTCAGAAAAGCGCGACGGGTAAATTCCCCTGGCTCGGCCAATCTTGCCCCCTTCCCGATAAGGGACTCCAGGCATTTTTGAGCGACCAGCGTTCCGCCATGAGTTGATATTTCAACCATCTCTTCCCCTGTGTAACTTTTAGGGGCCCTAAACCACGAGAAAAGAACCTGATCTATAGGTTCTTTCTTTTCATCAAGGAGATATCCATTCCGTAAAACGCGCGGGGGAGTTTCTGACAAAGGTCGAATGCCATGCACTACCTCATCAGCAAGTTCTCGTGAATTAAATCCCGAGAGCCTGACTATGGCAATGCCGGCTTCCCCCCAGGCTGTTGAAATAGCGGCAATAATATCTTCTGACATGGATGTCTCCTCCCTGCTTTGGGTAGAAATTTCTCCCATGCCAGTATCTTACAACAAAAAGAGCTGCTTCTGAGAAGCGGCTCTTAAATAAAACTAAAAAGTTTCTTTATGGTTTTGCCGAAGCAGAAAATTCCTTCGTCGACCATTTCATTCGAAGCGAAGGTGTAAACAGAGCAAAAGGGGGCGCTTTAATTAGCGCCCCCTGCTTAGCTTATACCGTTGCTATTTGAGCAAGCTCTTGCACTGCTTCAGCTAAACGTTTGACCCCTTCCTCCGTTACTTCCGGCGAGGGGAAGGTGTAGCAGAGGCGTGCATTATGAATGCCGCTTCCTGGCTTCGTGCAGAAGGGTTCCCCAATGACAAAAGCAACCTTTTTCTCAATCGCTTTTTTGAAAAGATCCTTCGTATTGATTTGAGGGAAATTCAGCCAATAGAAGAAGCCACCTTCCGGCTTAACCCATGAAACGCCGAGGGGTTCTAAATGGCGTTTAAAGCTTTCCTGCATGGCATCTCTTTTAACGCGATAATTGTCGATAATGACGGGAATATGCTTATCAAGATGACCGTTTCTGCAATATTCGGCTACAAGGGCCTGGGCAATGGTACTGGTGCATAAATCCGCTGTTTGTTTGAAAACGGTCATCTTTCTAATTATTTCTTTCGAACCCGTAACCCATCCAATACGGCTCCCTGGAGAGAGGATCTTCGAGAAAGAGCCGGCATAAATCACTCCGCCAGCATCGTCAAGGGAGAATATAGAAGGCAAATGCTCGCCATCAAATCGTACGTACCCGTACGGATCGTCTTCAAAGATGGGAATGGAGTACTTGTGTGAAATCTCAACAAGTTTCTTTCGTCTTTCCAGAGTCATAGTAGAACCGCCAGGATTCTGGAAGTTAACAATGGTATAAATGAATTTTACCTTTTTCCCCTCTTTGCGGGCCTTTTCAATGATCTCAGGTAGAAGATCCACTTGCATTCCTTCCCCGTCACAGGGAACTCCCAGGAATTCCGCCCCATGGTTATAGAATGTAGATAGCGCGGCAAGATACGTAGGATCTTCCGTTATAACGAAGTCTCCTCTGTCGATTATTGCCCATGAAAAAAGATCAAGAGCCTGCTGAGAGCCCGTGGTGATAAGCATTTCGTCTAAAGCGGCTACTTTCCCCATGCGAGGTGATGTCCATTCTGCGAGAAACTCTTTCAGTGGGGGGTAACCTTCAGTGGTGCCGTATTGAAGAAGATTTTTACCATCTTCTTTTAAAATATGGACACCTTCGTAAAATTCGTCCACGGGGAATATTTCTGGTGCCGGCATTCCACCAGCAAAGGAAATCATGCCTGGTTGCTTAATAACCGCAAGCATTTCTCTTACAGGTGAAGGCCTCACGTTCTTAGCGTTGTAGCTAAAATTTTCTTCCCAAACCTTACTCAACAATATCGCCTCCCCATTGGCTTGTTAATAAAGTCCATCAATTCTGAAAACAATGAAGTAAAAGGCTATAAATTGTAAACTACATTGTTATAAGTAAGAAAAAACAAGACAGTACAAAACAATTATATCACTGAACGAGGAAAAAGAATGTTCCTTAGCCAGAAATAAAATATACATATTGCGCCCCTATTTCTGACTATAGGCTCGGGCAGTAGCCCTGGCATGTTCCAGGCGGCGTTCTGTTGGGGGGTGTGAGTTGAAGCCGCTAGGGGATGTTTCGTATCCCGCTTCTTTCATTTTTTCAAGGGCCTGTACCAGTCCCCAGGCACTATAACCAGCCTCTACCGATAATTTAATACCATAATCATCAGCTTCAACTTCCTGTTCACGGCTAAATCCCGACTCGGCAAGAGTTATGCCAAGACCAGCCAAAAGTTCGTTGCTTTGATTTCCTTTAAGGCTTTTGTAAAGAAGACTCCAGAGCAAGTTCCTTCCTACGGTGCTCCCATAATGATTAAGCTTGATATGTCCTGTTTCATGGGCAAGAATCCCGGCGATCTGGTCTTCAGTGTCGAGAATTTTCAGCAAGCCCGTTGTAACATGTACAGAGTAACTGTCTCCAGAAAAACGAACCCAGGCATTAGGTTCTTTTTTGTCTTCTATAGTAATAGGATCGGTCTTGAGCCCAGCAGCCTTAGATATGCGCTCCCAGGCGAGGTTTGCCTTTTGTGGTGATAGGGCTGCATGGGCAGATCCGACAATAAGCAATAGTGCGATAAAGAGTGAAAGAATTTTTATGGCAAGGTGTTTTCTCATAGGGTCACCCTCTTTCTTTGTCAATGCTAACATAGAGAGGAGGGAGCTTCCAATAGGTAAAAGTATAGAACTTTTGTAATAGCGAAATTCTAATAGAATTCATCTGTAAGGATTTGATAAGCTCGACATTGCATAAAAATTTTTATGGCCAAATACGTAATATTACTTCGATAGAGGTTCTTTCATCATTTATAATGAAAAACCACCATCTTGATTGGAAGGAGGATTGACGTGTTGATAAGAAAACTTCATGTTCTGGCAATAGTATTGCTTTTTCTATCAGTAAGTGCAGGAATGGCAGTTGGTTCCCCAGATACATCTCAGCCCCCTTCTGTGGAAGAGGCTTTCTGGAAGAGAGAATGGAAGACCATAGACGAATTTCTCAAACTTGATCATGCGGCCCTTTCTCCAAGAGAACTGACCTTAGGGGCGAATGCTCTATGGCTGCAGAAGCGATGGGGGGAGGCCCTTGCTCTTCTTCAGAAAATAGATGAAGCGGATTTCCCCTCCGCATTAGTTCCCTATCGGGATATGATGATTGTTCTCGCCCTTGAGAGGACTGGTGAAAAACAGAAAGCATATGAGAGAGCTCAGGGGCTTCTTAACAAGGTTCCGGAAGAACTGGGTTTCTATGTAGCCTATGCACTTTCCCGCCTTTCTGATGATAATGAAACTCGAAGGTGTTGGCTTGAAACAATGCTAACAAAAGCTACAAACCAGGCACAGACGATTCAGACCCTTAACGAGCTGTTACGGACGGCAGGTGATAATTTGGCCTATGCCCTGCAGCTATTAAAATTTGAACCTATGAATAGCCAGGCTTTGTCCTGCCTTGGAAAGAGTCCGAGACCTTATGGCGGGCCTGTCGCAAACGCCCTTGGGTATGCAGCCTATTTGCGGGGAGAATATGCCAAAGCCATCCCCCTTTTTTTAGAGGTTCCTCTAGACTCAGCCGATGGCCTCAAGTCCCGTTACTATAGGGCAGTTTCCCTTTACCGCCTTGAGCGGTATGAAGAGGCATTGAAATTGTGGGAATGGCTGGCTCTGAATGGTAAAAGCTATGGAGAATCTTCTGTTCGGCGTCTGGGAATTCTGGCTGGCCAGGGGGAAAGGGAGAAAACTCTTGAATCATTGCAGCGCATAGCTGATAGAGGAAATTCTACAGTGCGGCCAAAGGCTCTTTACTCTCTTTACACCCTTGTACCTGAAGAACAGAAGGAGTTTCTTAAAAAAGAACTCATTGATAAGTATGCAATGACGGAAGGGACCCAGGCCATTCTTTGGGACGATGCTTGGCAAGCCTGGAAAAAAGGCAACACACGGGAAGCCCTTCGCATATGGGAGCACTTCCTTTCACTGAGCAACGGCACCATGAGAGAACGGCTTTTATATTGGACTGCCAGAGGGTATGAGAAGCTTGAGCAAAAAGGCAAGGCAGAGGAACTTTTTCATACGCTTATTTCGGATTACCCTCTCTCAATATACAGTTTCCTCGCTTCACCAGGGGGGCCATCCTTTACTGGAGAAACCCCGTCAGAGCTCGAGAGAGAAAAGTGCGAGCTTGAAGAATGGGGGTTCGTTTTTTACGCGAGATTGAGACTTCTGAAAGAAGGAAGTAGTTCCGCCTATTATCGGGCTGCTATTCTCTCAGAATGGCTTGAAGATGAGCCTGGAGCCTACAGTGCGGCATCGACATTGGCTTCTGCCCTTTTAAAGAAAAATCCCTTGCCTAAAAAAGGCATCTGTTTTTTATATCCTCGCCCTTATCGCGGCCACGTTCTCCAGTCAGCAGAACGATTTGGTGTGGAGCCGAATTTGATCTGGTCAGTGATGAAACAGGAAAGCGCTTTTGATGCAGATGTAAACAGCTGGGTTGGGGCCATTGGCCTTATGCAGCTTATGCCAGCTACAGGCAAAGAAGAGGCGAAACTCCTGGGGATGGAAAAAGTGGATCTTTGGCAGCCTGAAACTAATATTTTGCTTGGTGCTTCCCATCTGGGGCGATTGCAAAAACGTTTCCGACGACTTGAATGGGCTATTGCAGCCTATAACGCTGGAGGCGGGGCTGTAGGACGATGGATAAAAGAGGGGGAAGAGCGCCCCTTTGATGAATGGATGGAAGATATTCCCTATAATGAGACGAGAAACTATGTACGTAAAGTGATGGGAAATCTTTTTGTTTACAGAATGCTCTACTAAAAAGTAAGGAGAGGGGCTTTGGTGGTGTACTTCACTAAAGTCCCTTTCCTTTATTTATTGCAGACTGCGGTTGCTTTTCAGAAGGGATAGAGCGATTTCAAAATGATGCTTTTCTATACATGGCGCCCCTTTTTCTCCAATTTTTAGGAAGTCGCGAATTGCAAGGGCGGAAGCCTTGCGGCAGATAAAATGTATATCCCCTCCGGAGTGTCCCTCAGTGGACCGGACAAGCTCTTCGAGATGTACGTCCTCCGCTAGAGGTTTTTTCTGTAGATGTATCTGGAAGATCTCTAGTCTGGCTTTTGCGTCAGGCATGGGAAGCTCAAGCACCACATCGAACCGGCCGCTGCTCAGAAGGGCTGGGTCAATAAGGTCTATCCTATTTGTGGTAGCGAGAACTGTAACGCCCTTAAGCTCTTCAATGCCGCTCATCTCCGCAAGGAATTGACTGATGACCCGCTCTGTAAAGCTGGCGCCAGCCCCGCTATCCCGCCCACGAATGGGGACGAGAGATTCTATTTCATCAAAATAGAGAATAGAAGGAGACGCCTGCTTCGCCTTTTTAAACACTTCCCTTATGGCCCGTTCGCTTTCCCCCACATATTTTGACATTAGAGCAGGCCCCTTTACCGGTATAAAATTCACACCGCTTTCGTGAGCCAGGGCCCTTACCAGCAGGGTTTTTCCTGTACCGGAAGGCCCGTGCAGCAATATGCCCTGGGGAGGAGTGATATTAAATTTTTCGTATACGCTGTTATATTTAAGAGGCCACTGCACTGCTTCGATAAGCTCCTCTTTAATAGCTTCAAGACCGCCGATATCACTCCAGGTTACGTCTGGAACCTCCACAAACACTTCGCGGATAGCGGATGGTTCCACTTCTTTCAGTGCGTCGAGAAAATTCTCCATAGTGACATTCATAGAGAGAAGCTTTTCGTAGGGAATGACGGCCTGTTCATAGTCGATACATGGCAAAAGCTCTCTGAGAGAAGACATGGCGGCTTCCTTAGCCAGTGCTTCCAAGTCGGCTCCTACAAAACCGTGGGTAATGTCTGACAGGCGCATGAGATCAACATCTTCTGCCAGGGGCATCCCTCTTGTATGAATTTGCAAAATCTCAAAGCGGCCATTGCGGTCAGGGATGGGGATGGAAATTTCCCGGTCAAAGCGGCCAGGGCGCCGCAACGCAGGGTCAAGGGTGTTGGGAATATTTGTTGCCCCTATAACAATAACCTGTCCACGGGATTCCAATCCATCCATAAGAGCCAGGAGCTGGGCAACAACTCGCCGCTCTACCTGTTTTTCACCACCCATTTCTTCACGCTTGGGGGCGATAGCGTCTATTTCATCAATGAAAATAATCGCAGGAGCGTGGGCTTGGGCTTCATCAAAGACATTCCGCAGACGCTCCTCACTTTCACCGTAAAACTTGCCGATAATTTCGGGCCCGGAAATGTGGGTGAAATAAACGTCAGTTTCATTTGCTACCGCTCTTGCGATAACAGTCTTCCCTGTGCCAGGGGGGCCGTAGAGCAGCACCCCTTTTGGGGGCTGCACGCCTAGCCTGTCAAAGACCTGGGGGAAGCGTAGAGGCAATTCTATCATTTCACGCACACGCTGAATCTGAGGGCCGAGCCCGCCAATATCTTCGTAGGAGATCCGTGAGGTTTTTTGCTCCTGGGATAGTTGTTTTTCAACGTTTATATAGGTGGCATTGCTTATTAGGACAATTCCTTTAGGGGTCGTGTCCGTTACAAGAAAATCACATGTCCTTGTCCCATAAAGATTTGCCCGTATACGATCCCCTTCTATCACTGGCAGTCCCTCGAGGAGGTTGCTGAGATAGACCGAATCCCGTTCTTTTTCCAGAAGGGGAGTGGATGTCAGGGGCCTGAGGGTGATGCTCCCTGCAAAATGATGATCCACCTTGTGGATAGAAATCTTTTCATCAAGTCCTACTTGAGCATTCTCTCTGGTTATCCCATCGATTTGAATAGCTTTTTGTCCCATATCTCCAGAGTCGCAAGCCAGCAGCCGGGCAGGTGTTTTCCGCTTCCCTTCCAGTTCTATGATTTGTCCCTCTGAAAGCCCATATCTTTTGATATCTTCAGGATCGATACGGGCAATGCATCGCCCCACGTCTTTTGACAGGGCCTCTTTAACTCGTAACGGCATTGTGAAGCGCTCCCTTCAGTTCAGAATAAACCAGAATATATGCTACCACAAAGGCCCTTTCCGGGGTATCCTCCGGAAAGGGCCTTTGTAAGAGACTTAAAGATTTCTTTGCGTTTCTATTATTGGGCCGATACGGGTTCTACCCGCCCCGGGTAGGCCTCAAGAGCCGCCTTGAGTATATCCATGGCCTTTACGAGGTCTTCGTTTTTAAGAACATAGGCAAGGCGGGCTTCGTTTTTGCCCAGTCCAGGAGTGGCATAAAATCCTTCTGCTGGAGCTGCCATCATGGTTTCTCCGTTGATGTCAAAGTTCTGAAGCATCCAGATAACAAATTTTTCTGCATCATCGACGGGCATTTTTACAACAACGTAGAAGGCGCCTTTTGGCTGTTCGCAGACAACCCCAGGCATAGACTGAAGGGCTTTATAAAGGGTATCCCTTCTCGACTGATATTCCTTATTCACTTCTTCAAGATATGAAACCGGGGTGTTGTAAAGGGCCGTAGCCCCTACCTGCTCGAGAGTGGGAACACAGAGCCTTCCTTGACATAGTTTCAGGATTTGTTTCATAAGCTCTTCATTCTTAGATGCGACACACCCAATACGAGCACCACATGCACTATAGCGTTTTGACACAGAATCGATGATAATAACCCTATCTTCCACATCAGAAAGGTTTCCGAAGCTTGTGTACTTAAGTCCATCATAGACGAACTCTCTGTACACTTCATCGGCGATGATATAAAGATCGTGTTTTTTTGCGAGATCTGCCAACATCCTCATTTCATCAGCAGTGTAGATGGTTCCTGTGGGGTTTCCAGGGTTAGAAATGAGAATGCAGCGAGTTTTGGGAGTGATAACGGCTTCGATCTTTTCCTTGGGAGGAAGATGAAAGCCCTCTTCTGCCTTTGTTGTAATCGGAACGATATTGACATTGACGCATTTTGAAAAAGCATTGTAATTTGCATAGAAAGGTTCGGGAATCAAAATCTCTTCTCCTGGGTCACAAGTGGCCATTACAGCAAACATAATAGCTTCGCTTCCGCCGTTTGTCACAAGGATATGCTCCCGCTCGAAATGAATATCGTAGCCTTCATAGTATCTCCTCATGGCATCGCGAAGTTCGTTGCTGCCCTGGGATGTAGAGTATGCGATAACTTCCTGAGCGAAATCTTTAATAGCCTGGAGGAATGAGGGAGGAGTTTTGATGTCCGGCTGACCAATATTCAAATGATACACTTTCTTCCCTTTTGCTTTTGCTTCATCGGCGTATGGAATCAGTCTTCTAATGGGAGAAGACTGCATAGCCATAATTCTGTTAGAAAACCTCATGAAACAACGTCCCCCTTAAAATAGAAATTATGAAGCAGAACCTCATTTAAATGATAGCATAAGAGTATAAAAACGTTAACACATTCCCAAAGGGTAAGATGTAGTGAAGAATTTCCTATAAAAATATATAATTTGAGTTCCGGAGGTGTTCAAATGCATTCTCGAATGAGTTTATTGCATTCTCTTGCAACAGACAACGAAAAAAAGATGGTACTGCTTGTTATGGATGGTTTGGGAGGAGTCCAAGGGGCTGATGGGTCGACAGAACTTGAAAAAGCTCAGACCCCTCTTATGGATCGCCTTGCCGCGGAGTCGGAGTTAGGCCTTCTCTCTATGGTGGATGTAGGTATTACCCCGGGGAGCGGCCCAGGCCATCTTTCTCTTTTTGGTTACGACCCTCTCTCCTGGTCTATAGGAAGGGGAATCCTCGAAGCTCTTGGAGTGGGAGCCCATGTCGGGGCGGGGGATATATGTGCCCGAGGAAACTTCTGTACAGTTGGTAGTGAAGGTATTATTGTAGATCGACGGGCTGGGCGTATTCCTACAGAAGAGAGCGCTAAGGTGGTAAAAAAACTTCAAGACGCCATTCGGTCCATAGATGATGTTCAGGTTACCTTCTACCCGGGCCTTGAACATCGTTTTGTCGTGGTATTTTCAGGAGAAGGGCTCTGTGAGGAAGTCAACGACGCCGACCCTCAAAAAGAAGGGCTTCCCATGCGGTGGGCCGTAGCACAAAATGAAAAAGCACGCCGAACAGAGGAGATTATTAATGCCTTTATTAAGGAGGTATGGGATGTTCTAAATGATGAGCACCCCGCCAATGGATGTCTTTTGAGGGGATTTTCTTCAGCTCCACATATTCCATCCCTTGGCGAACTCTACAAGATAAAACCGGTTGCACTAGCAACGTATCCCATGTACAGAGGGCTTGCCAGTCTCGTAGGAATGGATGTCAGAGATGCGGGAGAGACCCTTGAGCAGCTTTTTCATGCGGTAGGAACCTATTGGGACGACTATAATTTTTTTTACGTCCATGTGAAATATACAGACAGCCGCGGAGAAGATGGAAACTTTTCTGAAAAGGTAAGAGTGATAGAAGATGTCGACCGCCTGTTGCCCAAGATTCTCGATCTGCGGCCTGACGTGCTAGCTATTACTGGAGACCACAGCACTCCTGCCATTCTTGCGGGCCATTCCTGGCATGATGTCCCTCTTTTGCTCTGGAGCCCTTACGCCCGTCGAAGTGGTGCGGCAGAATTTGGAGAAAAATCGTGTGCTCAAGGAAATATAGGCCATATGCAGGGAGAAAAACTTATGGGACTCATGCTGGCTCACAGTCTAAAATTGAATAAATACGGTGCCTGATTTAGAAAGATTGGAAGTGATTTCGTGGCTGAAGCAGAAACCCTTAAGAAAATGACTGAAACTGTTAAGAAACAGAATGTTTTAGGAACGGGAGCTGTTAAAAAATTGCCTCGAGACAGTAAATTTTATTGTCTTGGCGTAGTGAGCAAGCTGGCTTCTAAAAAAGATAAGAATAACAAGACCTATTGGGAACTCTCTTTGATGGATAAAGAGGGGACCATCGAGGGAAAGATATGGGGCAATGCCGAATGGTGGGATTGCCGCCCAGAGGGGCAGAATGAAACAGGATCCCATGAAGCCGCAGAGTCTAAAAAAAAGATAGATCCCCTCACATGGGAATGCATGTCTGACCTTCAAGGGCAAACAGTAGGATTGCTGGGACAAGTCGCAGAATTTAGAGGGCAGCCTCAATACAACTTTAATGCCATTTATTATGTGGATCAGAACAAGTATCCGCCTTACACTTTTGTGCAGAGATCTCCATTTCCCCTTGAAGAAATGAAGAATGAGTTTTTTGGCCTTGTTGAAAGCTGCCAGCCGCCAATAAAAGACTTCTTGGCCTTTGTCTTCAGTGGGGATTTCTGGAGGCAGTTCGAAAATTGGCCTGCTGCTGTTTCCCATCACCACGCCTATGTTTCCGGGTTACTGGAACATACCCTGGGAGTGGCCAGGCTGGCCTGCGGCATGGTAGATGCCAGTACCAGTTCTGGATATGGCGCGAATCGAGATCTTGTGGTAGCGGGAGCTCTTCTGCATGACATAGGAAAAATTGACTCTTACCGTCTCTCTCCAGCTCCTGAAATGACAGTGGAAGGAACAGTAATCGACCACATTGTTCTGGGGTATAATCGTTTTTCTCGTCTGGCAGAGGATTTTGGACTGGACGAAAAGTACGCTGCAGCTTTAGGGCATATTATTGTCAGTCACCACGGCTGTAAGGAATTTGGCTCACCTGTGGTTCCTGCGACTCCTGAAGCCATGATCGTTTCAGCGGCTGATGAACTCGACTTTAAGCTCTATTGCTGGCGCGACGCGGTGGATCAGATCGATGAGGGAAAAGAAATTTCAGAATGGAATTACTCTGCTCAGCGCCGTTTCTGGAAATGGGAGCTGGAATAGATGTCCTATACATTTAAAGTTTCAGAGCATCACGCGGGGCGAAGACTGGATAAAGTGATCCGCACCTTATGGCCCAATCTTCCCCTGGGTGCCATGATGAGGGGGATACGCAAGGGGCTTGTCCGTGTGGATGGGAGAAAAACATCTTGTTCCGTCCGCCTGGAAGATGGGCAGTCTGTTTATGTTCCGTGGGAAGAGCCTGAGCTCATTGAGAAATCGGTGAAAACAAAAAGAACAGGAGCCCTTTCAATAGTGTATAAAGACCATTACATTATGGTCCTTAACAAAGAGGCGGGGCTTATTATCCAGCCAGACCAGTCAGGAGAAGAGAGTCTTATTGAGCGGGTATGGCTAGAGGTTGAACCGGAAGGTGATTTCAGAGCCTGTGCAGTCCATCGCCTTGACCGCAATACTACGGGGCTTGTAGTGGTAGCATTACACGGCCAGTCCCTTAGGGAATTGCAGCGGGCTTTTCGTGATAACGATGTGGACAAAACCTATCTTGTGGCTGTCCGGGGACAGACGCCTCTGGAGGGGGATATTACAGCCCCCTTGCAGAAAGACAGAGACCACAACATTGTTACTGCGAGCCCTGACGGCCTGCCAGCTCATACCCATTACGAGAAAATAGCGGGAGATGACGAATGCTCTCTTCTCAAGGTCAGTCTTTTGACTGGGCGTTCCCATCAGATACGGGTACATTTGGCCATCTCGGGGTATCCAGTCATAGGAGACGTGAAGTATGGGGATTTTGCTTTAAATAAGCAATGGTATCATCGCATTCGATTGGATCATCCCCTGTTGCACGCGTGGAAGATTTCTTTTAGGAGATTAAACCCCCCTCTCTCATATATAGAGAGAAGGGAATTTTCTGCGCCGCCAGATAGACTTTTTTTAAAATTCCTTCGTACAAAGGGTTGGCAAACATACCTTGAGGGGGTATAATGTTCTCTAGCAAGGTAAATGGAGGTGCATTATATGAGGAATCTAAAGATATCAGTGTCAGACAAGGCATTTGAGCGTCTATCAAAAATGGGAGAAGGCCATCTTGTTGAGAGAACTATAGGTGGGGGTTGAGCCGCAGTTAGGGCCGTTCTCGTGGAGAGCGGCAAGGCACCAGTAACAGAGGGGTATTCTGCCTATGAGACTGAGGGAGTGACTTTGTGGATTCCTGATTTTATGGCCTTTAAGAACGATGAGGTTATTATTGACCTGAAAGGTTTTTTATGGGCGGCAAATCTTGTTGTAGTATCCGCCCTCCTCGGGCAAGGTTCAGGCTGCGGCAGTTGCAGCTGTCATTAAACGCTAAGAACATAAGCAAGAACAAGAGACGGTTTTCAATGACCGCCTCTTGTTTTTTTGATGAAATATGAATAATAATACAGTATATTTTATTCTTTTTATAGACTAGTGAGAATTATTTTAGGTATTAAGAATTATTTGTAGGAAAACGATGTTTTTTATTGGTTGGTCTGGAGAATTCGTGATATGATTATCAACTGAATGCTCCTTAAAATGAAAGGAGCACAATTAGCGGCGTGAGCCGTCAGCATACCAGGAGGTGTTTGTTAGATGTCCGTGGTTAAGCGTACGTCCTCTAATGTACTCCTTGACACCGCTCTGAAAAATTTTTATGCAGCAGCCGAAGAAATGGGTCTTGAAGATGGGCTTATCGATATTCTGAGCCATTCCGAAAGAAAGTTGGCTGTTTCTATTCCTGTTGAAATGGACGATGGGACAGTCAAGGTTTTTGAAGGTTACCGCGTGCAGCATTCTACAGCTATTGGGCCGGCTAAAGGTGGAGTTCGTTTCCATCCTGAAGTGTGCCTTGATGAATGTGAAGCGTTGTCAATGATGATGACATGGAAATGCTCCCTCGCCGGTATTCCTTATGGCGGAGGCAAGGGTGGAGTGTCTTGCGATCCTCTTGAAATGTCCAAACGGGAGAAAGAGCGTGTGGCAAGAACTTATGCCGCCCGTATAGAGCCTTTTGTCGATGCCTGGACAGATGTTCCAGCTCCTGACCTGGGAACAGGCGCGCCTGAGATGGTCTGGTTTATGGATACGATCAGTAAAATGAGAGGACGCCTGGAGCCAGCTATTTTTACGGGAAAGCCCATAGGACTTTGGGGATCAAAAGGGCGAACAGCAGCGACAGGGTACGGTGTTGCTACTTGTGCACTTGAGCTTTTTAAAGCCCTGAAAAAAGATGTTAAGGGCGCTACCTTTGCTATTCAGGGTTTTGGAAATGTTGGCACCTACTCTGCAAAGACTCTGCAGGATGCTGGTGGAAAAGTCGTAGGCATCAGCGATATTACCGGAACCTATTATTGTAAAGACGGTATTGATGTTGATAAGGCTATGAACTATGTTCAGAACATTCACCCGAAGAGACTTCTTGAGGGCTATGAACAGCCCGGTCTTGAAAAGATGGGACTTTCCGACATTCTCTTCCTTGATGTAGATCTCTTTATTCCTGCGGCTCTTGAAGGCGTTATCAATGCTAATAACGCTGATAAAGTGAGGGCCAAGTACATTGTAGAGGCAGCCAATGGGCCTCTTACACCAGAAGGCGATGCTATTCTCGATGAAAAAGGCGTATTGATCGTACCCGACTTCCTTGCCAATTCCGGTGGAGTTATCGGTTCCTACTTCGAGTGGGCCCAGAATCTCAGCGGTTTCTTCTGGTCTATTGAAGAGTACAACGAGCGTCTGATCCGTATCATGAAAGACAACTTTGCAAAAGTTTGGGATTACTCCCAGGAGAAAAATGTCAAAATGCGTCGAGCAGCCTTTATGGCAGCGATTCAGCGTGTTTCAGACGCGGTCCGTATGAGAGGGGTTTTCCTTTAAGTTCTAGATTCTTAAGCACATAAAAGCAGGGGCATTTTCCGTTGTCCCTGCTTTTGCTTTTTTAGCTGCTTGTTATTATAATTTTTTCTTTATCCCATCAAATCAAAAAACGTAGATCAGTAAGATCTATTACCGCCGAGGATTTACGGTTTTATCCTATAGATTGTCCTCGGCCATGGACTTGCTTCCCGAATGTGCTCGAGGCCGCAAATCCATGCTATGACCCGCTCTATTCCCATACCGAATCCACTATGAACGAAAGTTCCAAACTTGCGCAGATCGAGATACCAGTCATAGGACTTTTCGTTAAGCCCTTCTTCTTTAATTCTGGCAATAAGGCGTTTCATATCGTCTTCTCTCTGAGAACCTCCTATAATTTCGCCATATCCTTCCGGAGCTAAGAGATCATCGCATAGAACGAGGTCCGGATTTTCGGGATGTTCTTTCATATAAAAAGCCTTGACCTTTTTAGGGTAGCATTCTACAAATATGGGCTTGTCAAATTGCTGGGTTAGAATAGTTTCATCTTCGTTACCGAAGTCATCGCCATATGGAGTGGAACTTCCCAGTTCGTGGAGCATTTCTATAGCTTTATCGTAGGTGATCCGATAGAAAGGAGGTTTGACCTTCTCTAGTTTTGAGAGGTCTCGCCCTAAAGATTCAAGTTCATTTTTGCAGTGGAGAAGAACGTGTTCCACAATATAGGCGACAAGATTTTCCTGCAGCTTTATATTCAAATCGTGGTCATAAAAGGCCACTTCCGGCTCAAGCATCCAGAATTCAGTGAGATGGCGTCTGGTTTTAGATTTTTCAGCCCTAAAGGTGGGGCCAAAACAGTACACTTTCCCGAAAGCAGCAGCGGCGGCTTCAGCATAAAGCTGCCCTGTCTGGGCAAGATAGGCCTTGTCATTCTCAAAGTAATCAAGCTCAAAAAGTCCTGAGGCTCCTTCGCCAATGGAACCTGTGAGAATGGGGCTGTCAATCAGCATGAAGCCCTCATTATGAAGATATTCTCTTGCGGCCCAGATCACTCTCTCTCTTATCCGCATAATAGCCTGCTGGCGGCTGCTTCTGAGCCAGAGATGACGGTTATCAAGAAGAAAGTCGATACCGTGATCTTTTTTCCCGATGGGATATTCTTCATCAGGGTTTTGAATAACTTTCAGGCCTGTAACAGTGAGTTCTACTCCTGATGGCGCCCGCTCATCCAGACGAACAGTACCTTCCACCTCTACAGATGCTTCGAGCCAGAGTCGCTTGGCGTTTTCAAAAGCCTCTTCAGAAACCTCCCTTTTAACCATAACGCCTTGTACCGTTCCAGTTCCATCCCTCAACTGGAGGAAATGAATTTTGCCTGAACTGCGCTTATTGTACATCCAGCCCTTAATGGTGACACTTTCCCCTTCGTGTTGAGCCAGGTTATGAATGTAGATCCATGGTGCGGACATCTAGACCAACCTCCGTCCTATCATGTATATTACGTTTGACTTATATGATACACTAAGTCGGTATCTGCAAAAAGGAAGGTTTTTATAGTATATCTCAAAGCCTTTAGATTTAGGTACAGTGTGTATGTTATCAATGGTTTGCTGAAATAAAATCCTTTCCCTGTGGCAATAGTAAAGATACCTTTAACCTTAATTACCACAGTATCGTCTCATACTCTGAAAATTACAAGAGTTCAAAGTGCGGTTCAGAGTAAGCAGGACTTTTGAGGGTTGGGGGGAAAATAATGGAGAAAAATCTCGGTGATGTTGTAAAAGATTTCAGTAGAGAAGCGCCAGACAGAGATTACATTTGGTGGAATGGCGAATGGTGGAGCAGAAAGCGTTTTCAGGATACTGTAGAATCTATAGAAAAAGTTCTGATTGAAGCTGGTTTTAAAGCAGGGCAGAGAGTCGTCACATTACTCCCTAATTGCCCCCTTCTTTTAGCGTTGTCAGCAGCTTGTTGGCGGCAACAAGGGGCGGTTGTTCCTCTTAACATGTTAGCGGGGCCCCAATCCCTTGCCAGAAGCATCGCACATGCAGAACCTTTTGTAATCGTTGTTTCTGAGGGTGTTACCCCCCTTGGCATGGAAACTTTAAAAAAAGTAGCAGTCCCGGTGATTGCTGGAAATCTTCTTGGAACACTTCCCTCCTTTTCAGGCATATGCCAAACTCCATGTGATGAAGATGTAGCCGTCCTCTTTTATACGTCAGGAACTACCGGATTGCCGAAAGCTGTTCCCCTAACCCATGGGAACATATATAGCAATATAGAAGCAGCAGCTCAGCATTTTTCAGCATTCAAGCCGGAAGAATGCGTTATGCTGAACGCGTTGCCCAACTTTCACACGTTAGGATATTCTACCAGCGGCCTTTTGCCTCTGCTTAAAGGGGCCAGGCAAGTTGTCATCCCTTCTTTTATGCCCCCAGAAAGGGCTTTACAGGCCATTTCTGCTGCCGGAGTGAATTTTATAATAGGTGTCCCTGCAATGATAGCGTTGCTTGTAGCGGCAGCTGCCAAAGGAAGAATAGAGGTACCAAGGCATATTTCTACGATTGTGAGTGGTGGAGATCGTTTTCCTGTTTCCCTTGATGAAAGGGTTCGTTCTATTTTTGGTGTAAATGTGATGGAAGGCTATGGATTGACAGAATGTTCCCCTGTAGTTGCTGTCAACCCAGATTCGCTCCGCCGTAAAATAGGAACAGTCGGCACTTTTTTGCCGGGATTTGAGTATGAACTGCGAGATGAGAATAACAATCCTGTTCCTGGCAAAAAAGAAGGCATTCTTTGGCTGAAGGGACCTTCAGTAGTTAGGGAGTATTTTCGAGATCCTGAGAACACGGCTCTCAAATTTCAGAACGGCTGGTTTGACACGGGCGATCTCGTACGCATTGATGATGAAGGGTACGTTACTATTGTTGACAGAGTAAGCGACATTATTATCGTAGGGGGATTCAACGTCTACCCTCAGGAAGTTGAGGAAATCCTTACCAATTATCCAGGAGTTAAGGAGGCCGCAGTGGTTGGCGTATCCCATTCTGTGAGCGGACAAATAGTGAAGGCCTATATTATACGTAGTAACCCTGATATTACCATAAAAGAGCTTATGTCATATTGCAAAGGGCAGTTAGCTCATTATAAAGTTCCTCGTATCTATAAATTTGTTGATGATTTCCCCCGCAACAGTTTGGGGAAAGTGCTGAGGAGACAGTTGAGAGAAGGATAAACACATGGAATTGTTAAACATCCTTTCGAATCTTTTTAAGAACGTTCATGTGGTCGTTATTGGAGATGCTATGCTTGACCACTATATTTGGGGAGGGGTTTCCCGTCTTTCCCCCGAAGCGCCAGTACCGATAGTAGTGGTGGGTAAAGACGAGTACCGAGCAGGAGGAGCTGCCAATGTAGCGGTTAATATTGTTGCATTGGGAGGGAAAGTTACCCTGCTGTCCCCTATAGGTGCGGATTATGCCGGCAACATCCTGCTCGATGCTATTAAAGAAAAAGGAGTTAACGTTAAGACTTCTTTGATAAGACCCCATGTTCCAACAACGGTAAAAACGAGGGTTTTAGCTCTGAATCAGCAGGTCGTAAGAATTGACAGAGAAAAGAAGATTTCCCTGACCTTAAACGAGGAAGGTGATATTCTAGGATTTCTTGATGCTATCTCGCCTTTGCCTTCAATTGTTGTTTTTTCAGATTACGCAAAAGGGACCGTTACCTCGACTTTAGCAAGGAATATTATTCGTTGGGGCGATGAGCATCGCGTTCCGGTTATAGCTGATCCCAAGCCTCCTCACTGCCGCCGTTTCCGTGGAGCAACCCTTATTACTCCAAATGTAGCCGAGGCTGGAAAACTTATAGGGAGAGGGCTTGTTGATCAGGAGGCTATAGAGGCGGGGGCTCGTGAACTGAGGGAAAAACTTTCCCTTAAAGGCGTTCTGGTAACCCAGGGCAGTGATGGTATGACCTATGCCAGTGCACAACAGACCTTTCATTTGCCTGCTCTTTCTATGGAAGTCTATGATGTTTCGGGAGCAGGAGACACCGTAGTCGCGGCAATTTCCCTGGCGCTAGGCGGAGATTTTCCTATAGAGGAAGCATGTCGTTTTGCAAATATGGCAGCGGGTATGGCCGTACAAAAACGTGGTACCTCTATAGTTTCTTTAAGCGAGATCCTTACAGGGTGTTATGCAAGAGACATGTCAGAAATGGCTCTTCGCCTTAAATCTACCTTTTTTGACCAAATAGAAAAGAAAGAGCCTCTGCGGTAGTGCTAAATGTGAATTCCTGGCCTAGAAGTGTTGGACCAATGGCTATAAAAACACCCTTCCCAAAGGACTCAAGGCTTTTTCGATCGCTTTCTGCGTCGCCGAAATATAAGGGATAGGAGGCGTTAAAAAGGCTACAAAGAAATTCAATTCCTTTCGGAGATGGTTTTGTTATTCCTGATTCAGGAGTGACAATACGTTCGTTGGGAAAATCTTCCCACCCAAGCAAGGAAAGAGCGAGGTTCATTTCATCTTTTGACCGTCCCGTATAAATACCAGAAGGGAGGGGGAGTTTTTTCCAGTGACAGGAGATCTGGGGTTTTTCCCGTTTCCAATATCCTTTTGAAGATTTTATGAAAAGAGGCGATCTTCCTGTAATTGACATAACGTCTTCAGATCCAAAATAAAACTCCTCACAGATTCTTCGTACCATACTGCGAGAGATCCTTTCACCAAACTCTTTAATAACCCATTCTGTCACATTATTTCCGTCACACCTAATAAGAAGCCTTTCCCATTGATTAACAGGAGGTACGGCATCTTTAAAATTTTTTGTTTCTTGTGAGAGGATAGCGCAGAGAAATGCCCACGCTATGTCATAATCGTCGTTGAAGGCCTCATGTTGCTTTGCTGCATAAAAATGATCCAAAGTAAAACCTGTGCCATCCATAGTGTAATTGAGAATATTTTGCCATATCCATTGAATGCTGTCTTTTACTACCATGGGAAAAGATAAAGACGTGTCGATAAGAACACCGTCAACGTCAAATATTAGAAGGTCGGCTTTTTCTTCAAGGGTAAAGGGCATAGCAGAAACTCCTTTTAGAAACATTCTATTTGCTTCATCATCATACATGATGAAAGGAGTTTGAAAAAGAGAGAGAAGGAGGAGGCGTTTAAAATGACAGGTGACGCAATGGTACTGTTGCTTTTTGATCGTCATCATCCCTGTTGGGATGACGAGGCAGTCGCTTTGATGGGAGAGGACCCAGGGAGCCTTAAGAGGCTTTGTGACGAAGGTCTTCTGAAAAGAAATGAGACGATATATTCTCTGACCCCACGGGGGATGGAGGTTTTTAAGGAGTATTGTTCCCAATCCTTTTGTGAAAGCGTTCCAGGAGAGTCTCCCGATAATAGCTACGGGCAGGCCTACCTTTTATGGCGCACAAAATTTAAAAATCTTCTCGATCAAAGCTTTACAGCTCGATGGGGAGTGAAGGAGTTTCATGTAGATACTTATCTTGAATATGCGCCGGCCCTCCCGAAAGAAGAACTATACCATATAGATCATCCCCCCCATGTAACATGGACCTATGATAGCCATCCTGCCGTTGAAAGAATGAAAGAAGATTTTCCTATCTTGGGCCTGAAGGCAAGGGATTCGACTCCTCCTTCTTTGGAAGCCATAGAGAGCTGGCATAGTAAGAATGAAGTTGTAAAAGGATCTTTATATGTGGATCTTTTACTATTGAATCGTTGTGATTTTGCTTATTATATGCATCATCCTAAACATCCTAACGATGTCTTGGGGCTTGTGAACGCGGACAGATTCTATTGTTTTCGCACACTTCCCCCTTTCGATCAAAGCTGTAAAAAATATATAGACATCATTGGGAAAATACATCTCTTTCTGCTTAATCAGCGTAGGCTCTATATTCCGGGCTATGTAGATGTTGATTCAGCAGATCAGGATTCCCTCAATTGGGTAGTCTGGGTTGTGGATACAGAAAAAGAAGCAATATCAATGCATGGTCTTCTTGCCCCCATGGGAGAAAGTCTCATAGGTCCTGCGCATCCTATGGATGTTTGGGTTATCAGCCTTGAAGCTTTAAGGAGCGTAGAGAAAAAATATGAGTTAATCTATGACCTCTTCCCAAATGTAGCCCATCCTATAGTACGAAGCATATAATACATATAATAATAGAAATGGGCCCCGAGTCGGGGCCCATTTCTATTATGGAGCTGTTATAAATTAAGTATAATAGTTCTTAGAGCAATAAGCCTTGTGAAGGGAAAGATTGACATGATAGAGATTCCTCTTGATTACGATTCAGACATCCCCCTTTATCGTCAGATAACGTTTCATCTTAAAAAAATGATAGAAAAGGAGGCCTTGCCTCCGGGCTTGAAACTTCCGGGTTCCCGGCAGCTGGCAAAAGACCTTGGAGTAGGACGGGTGACTGTAATTGAAGCCTATAGACTTCTAGCCGACTATGGCTATGTGGTGGAACGGGGAAGAAGTGGCACCTATGTGGCACAAAGAAAAACATGTAATGAAAACAGAGAACAAAAAATCGAAACAAATTGGGATTTAGATTGCGTTCGTCCCTCATCAGATCTTATCCCCGCAACAGAACTGTCAAGAATTGCCAGAGATGTTTTAGCCTTTTGGGGACCCCAGGCTCTTTGCGAAGCTCCTCTTGCCGGTCTGGACACACTTAGGCAGGTTTTAGTGGAGCATGGCGCATCAAGGGGTATACCTGCTTTTTGGAAAGATGTATTTGTCACGGCAGGGGGACGCCATGGTCTGGCCCTTTCATTAGGAGCATTACGGCGCTGTGGTGTTGAAAAAATGTGGGTAGAAGAGCTGACCTATCCTGACGCTATTGCCATTGCCCAGTCTGAGGGGCTAAGCATAGGAATACTTCCCCCCCTTGAAGAAATCGCTGAAACATGGTATGAATCCCTGTCTGGAGCTGATGTGTTATATCTCGTCCCCAGTTTCCAGAATCCAACGGGGCAAACTATATCCGTTGCTGTGCGGCAGATGATTTTGCAAGGGAGCATTCGATACGGGTTCTGGATTCTGGAAGATGATGCATACGGAGAATTACGGTATGGAGACACGAGTATCTCTGCTCTGAAAGCAATGGATGGGGCGGACAAAGTAGTGTATCTCGGGTCATTCAGTCAAGTGCTATTCCCCGGCTTACGCATAGGCTACTCTCTTGTCCCAGAGCAACTTGAGGATTCTTTTATTTGTATCCAGGCGAGAAAATGGGGGCCAGTCTCATCTCTTGATCAACTTGTAGTGCAAAAATTTATCGAGGGCAAGGGGCTTGAATCCGCACTGGAACTGGCTCGGGGAGCCATTGAATCTCGCATGAAGGCCCTCACAGGAGCTTTGATGGAGAAATTGCCTAAAGCGCAGTTTTTAATGCCTGAAGGTGGCATATATCTTTGGCTTCGTTTGCCTGGGCTCGATGGCTGGGATGCTGCACAAAAGGCTCGAAAACAAGGGGTTCTTGTAACTCCAGGGAACATCTTTTCTTTAGATAGTAAACGGGTTGAAGCGGTTCGCTTGTCTGTTTGCGGTGTTCCCAGTGAGCATATAACGAGTATTGTCGGATGTCTTGATAAGGCATGGAACGCTTCTTTGTTTCCTTTACGCCATTTTTGAGCGTGGCCCTTATTGGGTAAGAGAGTCCAGATATTTTTTCCATAGCCACAGAGCCAGGAGAGCAGAAGCTGTTCCCCCTAGCAATCCGAAACAAATGTAAAAAGTGTTTCCTTTACCCCAAAGAAAGCCGCCAAGTCCGGCAAGAGCGTAGCCATAAAGAACAAGGGTAGTGATTGAAAGCAATAAAACACCAAATCTCATAAAAAACCTCCAGATATATGCTGTATGCAGCATTAGGGATGCTGTATAATGAGCTCAATTCAGTTATTTTTTTATTTTTATAGGGTATTTTACCACGTTATACCTTGTAGAGCAGTATAACGTATGTTAAAGTTATTTATGCAAAAGACAGACTGTTATACAATTAAAATTGTCTACTTTAATCAAGGAGGAATTTTTGAATGCGAGAAGCTAGGTTATATACGACCTCTGCTGATTATGCCTATCAGGAATTGCGCCACAAAATTATTACAAAACAGCTCAAGCCAGGACAGAGACTTCCGGAGGTGAATATTGCTGTTCAGATGGGGGTCAGCCGTACCCCTGTGCGGGAAGCCTTGCGAAGATTGGCTAGTGAGGGGCTGGTAATTATTATTCCCAATAGTGGGGCGAGATTAGCGGCACCGACAGCCAGAGAGATCGAGGATACTTTTTTGGTACGAGATCAGCTTGAAACCTTGGCTATCAGGCTTGCTGCCGAAAGAATCGGAGATAGACACCTTCGTCGTCTAGAAGAAGCTATGATTGAGGAAGGCCGTGCCATTGAAGAAAAAGACCTCGAAAAATATCTTGAAGTAAACGAAGCATTCCATAAGGCTATTGCAGATGCAAGTGGAAATAGAGTTTTGGCAGAATATGTAGAAAACATACTTGCCCGAACTAATGCCTATATTGTTTTCTATGACCCCTTCTATCAGCTTGAAACAATGCCAAGTATTGATGCCCACAGGGAAATCCTTGTGGCTCTGCGACATCATGATGCAGAAAAGTGTGTCAAGCTTCTGCGGGGACATCTCCAGGAAGCTATTATGGGTTTGCGCAAAGCGAGAGAAGAAGCATAGATTTATAATATAGGTTTATAATAATGATGATATGCGAGGTCAGAAAGCCAGGGCTGGATAACATCCAGCCCTTTTTTTTACCAAAAATAGAGTTGCATTGGGAAGATATATAGCGGAGACAGGCTTTTTTTGTCATAATGCCCATTCAGGAGAATGTATCTATGAGGAGGAAAACAACTATGGAAAGAAAAATACCGACACTTGATCTTAAAAGGAACTATACCCGTATCAAAGAAGAAATACAGGTGGCACTAAATGAAGTTCTTGAGAGCCAGTATTTTATTCTTGGCCCCTCAGTCAAGAATTTTGAGGATGAAGTTTCAAGTTATCTTGAAGGAGCTCAAGCCATTAGTTGTGCTTCTGGTAGCGATGCATTGTATCTTGCTCTGATGGCTCTCGGCATAAAGGAAGGAGACGAAGTTATCACGACTCCCTACTCCTTTTTTGCCACAGTCAGTTGTATCACCCGTCTTGGCGCCAAACCTGTATTTGTAGACATAGACCCCTGCACATACAACTTTGATTTGGACCAGGTTCGAGAAAAACTTACCCCTAAGACCAGGGCGATCATCGCAGTTCACCTTTTTGGACAGATGGTTCCCCTGGAGGGGATTGTTGAGGATCTTGAAGAGCGGGGAATTGTCATTGTTGAAGATGCTGCGCAGGCCTTCGGTTCCTGGAGAAAGGTCTCGAATGATATAAAGCGGGCTGGTGCCTGGGGGACAATGGGGTGCTATTCTTTCTTCCCCACGAAAAATCTCGGGGGGTATGGCGACGGCGGCATGGTCGTTTCTTCAAATGAAGCTCTTGCGTCCAGGGTGAAAACTTTGAGGGTGCATGGAGCCGGAACCACATATATACATGAAGAAGTCGGACTCAACAGCCGTCTTGATGCTTTGCAAGCGGCAGTTTTGCGTGTGAAACTTCGTCATCTTGATGAATGGAATGAAGAAAGAAGACTGGTCGCAGACAGATATAAAACACTTTTTGCGGAATATGACCTGCTGGACAAAATTCAGCCTCCCTATGAACTGGACGGGAATTACCATATTTACCATCAGTATGTTCCAAGAGTTATGCAGAAAAGGGAAGAGCTTTCTGAATATTTGGCAACGAAGGGTATTACAACCCGTGTCTATTATCCCCTTTGTTTGCACCTGCAACAATGCTTCGCTTTTTTGAACCACAAAGAAGGAGATTTCCCTGTAGCTGAGGGATTAAGCCGTGAAAGTCTCGCCCTTCCCATTTTCCCGGAATTAACAGAGGATGAGCAAGTTTATATAGCTTCAGCAATAAGAGATTTTTTCCGTCAAAAATAATTTGACCAATATTGCTCTTTCGCTCCTAACCGTGTAAAATACGGATGTAAATTGATGTTTTTTCAAGTAACATAATTCAAAAAGCCGGAACGATGGAGGTGATGGCATGTTTCCCTTGTTTTTTGACCCAACATTCGTACTGCTTATTCCAGCAGTCATTCTGGCCTTTTGGGCGCAAATGAAGGTGAAAACCGCCTATTCTGAATATAGCCGAGTTCTCTCAAGGAAGGGTATCTCCGGCGCTCAGGCGGCGCGGGCCCTTCTTGACCAGTTTGGAATGTATAACGTTCCTATTCAGAGAGTGGCAGGAAACTTAACAGATCATTATGACCCAAGGGACAGAACATTGCATTTATCCGAAGGGGTATTTAACAGTACGAGCATTGCAGCCATAGGCGTGGCAGCCCATGAAGTGGGCCATGCAGTGCAGCATCAGAAAAACTATGCTCCCCTTAAGTTTCGCAATGCAGTTGTTCCCGTGGTGGGAGTAGGTTCTTCTCTGGCTTTCCCTCTGTTCTTTTTGGGATTGCTTTTTCGAGGTCCCCTTTTGATGGATATTGGCATCCTCCTTTTTGTAGGGGTGATCATTTTTCATCTTGTTACTCTTCCAGTGGAATTTGATGCGAGTACCAGGGCGGTGAAACTTCTTGGCGATACGGGCATTCTTGGTTCTGATGAGATAACAGGGGCTAAAGCGGTTCTTAACGCTGCTGCTTTAACTTATGTAGCCGCGGCAGTTATGGCTTTTGCGCAGTTGGCTCGTCTTTTGTTCCTCCGTGGAATGTTTGGACACCGCGATTAGCAGGCTGTCATCCTGAAGCAAGGTGCGATATGATGGTGGGGTGGCGATCATGCTGCCTCACCTTTTATTTTTATGCTAAAAAAGGATGGTATTCATGCCCTTTCTTTTTTTATTACTGATGTTTTTCATAGCACCGTGGCTCGGTATGGTGGCACTGCTGTTTTTTCTTGTCTTTTTTATTGTCCTCCTGCCTTTGGGGTTTGCTGCCAGCTCTTTTATGTGGCTTATCGTCGGGCCGACACAGCTTTTTCGTGTCTTGTTCAATAAGAAAGTCCGCAAAAATCACGCTTTGGAACACGGGACTATCCATATTCTTGAAGAGTCTCTTGGACAATGCAATATTGAAGGGATGTCATATGATAATGGTTTTTCATTGCGTGGCCTCGTAGAACCCGCCGCTGCTCTTTATGCTGCAAGAGTGGCTCTTGAGCGCATGAACAGAGGAGAGTCATCCCTTGCCATTCATCCAAGATGCGGTACTACTGTCGTTGTCATTAACACCCTTTCGTCCCTGCTTTTTATACTCTTGCTTTTGGCGACAGGTTCTTTGAGCCTGTTGAACGTTATAATCGCCCTTATTGCAGCTCATGTCCTTGGTCCAGTTATGAGTTCAGTGGTGCAGCGCTATGTTACCACTGATTCCGACGTTCAAGGTCTTGAAATAACTGGCATAGAAGTGCGTGCTGCAAATAGGGGGTTTGGAGGCGTATATGTTTATGGGCCCTCCCAGCTATTTATTCGAACACGTCAAAAATCCAATGTTATTGAACCGGAGGTCCTTTTTTCATGAGGGGAATAGAAGCGGCGCTTTACGTATTAACGGAAGTTTCCAAAGGACGGTTTGCCAGCGAGTCTCTTCGTAAAGTATCAGATCGAATGACAGAGGGAGATAGAATTCTGGCTTCATCTCTCGTGTATGCGGCTCTACGCCGTCAGACGCTTTGGAAAAAGGTTTGCGAAAATTTTCTTAGGTTTCCTTTTGATTCCTTGTCATGGTGCACGCGCCACGCGCTGGTAATAGGGGCGGCCGGAATTATAGAGTTGCGACATTTTGCCCCCATGGTTCTTGTCAGCGCATTAGTTGATGAAATAAAAAAACGTGGGTTAGAAAAAGAGGCCCGCATTGTAAATGCAGTACTTCATAGAGTTGAAGAACGGGGCAAGTTTATTGTTGATGAAATGAAGAAAAGTTCTTCCTTCCAGGATAAAGCCCTTTTGGGAGGCATTCCTCTTTTTGTAGCTTATCAATGGAAAGATACCTGGGGACAGGCTGAGACGCTGAAACTCATCAATCTCTTTCGTATTCGCCCTTACGCATCTTTAAGGGTGTTGCCGAAAGACCATATTCCTTCTCTTGTTAAAGGCCTAAAACAGGATCATATATATGGATGGCCATCACCACTGCTTGAATGCTCCGTTAGAACAGCTTCTTTTGCTTTTCCCCCCAATCTTCCAGGATTTAACGAGGGAAAAGTTACGGTGCAAAGCGAATCATCCATGCTTGCCGGGGAAATGGTGACCCGTTTATGGAAAGATGGCCTAATTCTTGACATGTGTGCGGGGCGAGGTATTAAGACGGGACAGATTGCAACCCTTTTGCCTCATGCTAAGATTGAAGCGTGGGAACTTTCCAAAGGAAGATGTGCCGCTGCGAGAAGAGAATTAAAGCGTCTTTCTATCTCTCAGCGGGTTATAATTCGTCAGGGGGACTCTTTGAGTATGTCTCCACAGAGCACTCCGAATCTTGTTTTTCTTGATGCTCCCTGTTCCGGAAGCGGTACCTGGAGCCGACATCCTGAATCTAGATGGGCCCTTACAAAAGAGAAAATGGAGGAACTTGTACAGCTTCAGAAAGGACTTCTGAGAAAAGCGGTAGATCTAGTTGCACCAGGTGGACTCATCCTTTACTCTACATGTAGTTTATTACGTCAGGAAAATGAACAGGTTATTGCAGAAGTGTTAGCTGATAATCATAATCTTATTGAAATGTCTCTTCCTCTTTCAGGACGGCATGTGCGTAAGGGGCGGCCATGGGGTACATATATTTGGCCACTGTTGCCATGGCTTGATGGTTTTTATATGATGGCAATCCTGAAAAGAAATCAGGAGGTTTAAAAAAATGGGTAGAATGTATAAATGGGTGATGTTCCTGATCCTGCTTGTGATAGTCGTTTCCGGCGGGATGGCTGTTTTAACTATTTGGTCAGGCGGCAAAGGGCTGGCAGTTCCTCCTTTGAAAGAAATGTCAGTCGTAGAGGCAGTAGATGAAGCTCAGCGGTTAGGGCTTAAATTAAAGATAGAACAGATCGAATCCACCCTTCCGGGAGGAACCGTTTTATCCCAATGGCCTGAACCAGGTGCAAAAATAAAAAAAGACGCAACGGTAATTTTGAAGGTTAGTAAAGGTGGAAATCGAATAGCCTTGCCGGACGTGAGAGGACTTGAATATTCTCAGGCTCTTAAAAAACTGGAAGAGAGTGGTTTTCAGGCGGGAGATACTTTACGAGTTTCTGATGATACCAGAGCTGCAGGGGTTGTTATTGCCCAGAGCCCATCAGCCCCAGTAATGTTAGAGAGTACGAGAAAGATAGATCTCCTTGTGAGTCAGGGGCAAGTTTCCCAGAACGGCTTGATTCAGGTGCCGGAAGTATTGCAGCGAGAAGAACAAATTGCTCGCAAGCTCGTAGAAGAATCAGGCCTTGTTGTTGCAAATGTAGAGTATGTCTATACTCAGAACTCCCCAGAAGGGATGGTCATCTCTATTCGTCCAAAAGTGGGGACCTCCCTTAAACGGGGGCAGGGAGTTGTTCTGCAGGTGGCGTCTTTGAAGAAGCCGCCATCCCAGGAGAAAGCAGAAGTTTCTCAGGCTGGAACAGTTCTGGCTTCAGCTGTTTCTGGCACGGCAGAGAAAGTTTCTGGACAGACGGAGGCAACTTCAAAAAGTCAGTTGCCCTCAGGTGGTACATTGATTCCTGTAAAACCGCCATCCTCGAAACCAAGTACCGCGACGGCTCCTGTGACTAAGCCTTCCACACAGCTGGCAGCGACTCCAAAATCAGCGCCAGTACCGGCAGGAAGTAAAGTGGCAAAGATACGCTACCAGGTTCCTCCTTTGACAAAGCAGATGCCCTTGAAAATAGAGATTGTTGATGGAAGTGGTACGCGAGTTCTTTTAAATCGTGAAGTAAAGGGTGGGGAATACGTTTCCCTTGAAGCTCCTTATATAGAGGAAGGGGTCGTTACTATCTTTCTCGGAGGTGAATTCGTGTGGCAAGATCGTTACCGCTAGAGAAAGAGCCGGGTGCTTTTCTTGTGGCCCCTTCTCTTCTTTCTGCGGATATTCTAAATATGGAAAAAAGCATCACATTGTTACAGGGAACTCACGACTGGCTGCATCTTGATATTATGGACGGCCACTTTGTTCCTAATTTATCCTATGGACCAGGTCTCGCGAAAGCTTTAAGGAGCAGTTATCCGTCAACTGTCATAGATGCTCATTTAATGGTAGTGCCACCAGAAGACTTTATCGATGCTTTTGCAGCGGCAAAACCGGATTACTTAACGGTTCACGTCGAGGCGACTCCACATCTTCATAGGGTTTTGTCCAGGATCAGGGATCTTGGCTGCCGGCCAGGGGTAGCCCTTAATCCTGCTACTCCAGTAGAGTGGATATATCCTGTACTTCCCATGGTTGACCTCGTGCTTGTCATGTCTGTTAACCCTGGATTTGGCGGTCAGTCGTTTATCAGCGAAACTTTACAAAAAACGGTGGATCTTTATAGGCATCGTGTCGCCCATAACCTCTCCTTCCTCATACAAATGGATGGTGGTATTGGCCGCGAGACGATTAGAGAGGTTGTAAGCTCAGGATGCGACGTAGTAGTTATGGGGAGTTCTATTTTTGGAACTCCTGACCCTGCTGAAACAATCCGTGAACTGAGAGCATGTGTTAAGGGGGCAGTGGTCGGTGAAAAGGGAACGACGCCAAGTAACTCTTGAAGAGCTCGGTCGGGCAATAAAGGCTAGAAGAGAAGAGAAGGGGTTGTCTCTTCAGAATGTTGCTGATATCACTAAGATACGAATTCATTTCATCGAGTATATAGAAAACGGACATTTTGAAAAATTTCACGGCATTGTCTATGCGAGGGGCTTTGTGCGCTCCGTACTTAAAGTTATAGAATCTGAAGACCTTTGGGAATACTATAAGCCCCTTTTGTATGACGCTCCCGGGCGAGATGAAAAGGAGAGCAAATTAACAGGTGCCTGCACCCCCCCAACCCGGGGATTCAAACCTGCCTCTCGTTTCTGGGTCATACTGATTCTGCTCTTTACTGTTGTGGGGACAGGGTGGTATGCATGGTTTTCCTGGAAAGAAGGGGGACTCAACATTGAGCAGGTTGCTCAGGGCGGTGGAGGAAACAATGGAGCCATTGAAACTTCAGTAGTGTCCGAAGATATAAAATCTGGAGACGTTAAGTCAGAAGATTTGATCGTTGTTTTTGAAGGAGTTGTTTCTCCTGATGCAGAAAAAAAGATCCTTGACGATGGTGAAATGGCAGAAGAAACAGCAGAAGCCCCAGAACCTGTCCCCCAATTTCCTACTTTAGAAATAGAGGGTACTGGAGCCTGCTGGCTTAAGGTTCGTACCAAGGAAGCAACCATTCATCAGGGGATCCTGGAAAAAGGACAAAAGTACACTCTTGAAGTGAAAGAAGAAGTTACAGTGACCTATGGACGGGCCAGCGACGTGCAAGTGACCTGGAATGGCGAAGAATTAGGTCGCCCTGGAAGTGGAGGGCGAGTTGTTCATATTTTTTATTCTTCAGACGGAAAGACAGGCAGGGTGAACTAGTGAATATTTATATCATTAGTCTTGGATGCGCAAAGAATTCAGTAGATAGCGAAAACCTTATAGGAATGCTTCGGGCCGCTGGTTTTAGAGTTGTTGACTCTATAGATGAAGCCCAGGTGGCCATTGTCAATACGTGTGGATTTATTCAACCGGCGGTGGAAGAGAATGTTGACATAATCCTCGACTTGGAGCGATTAAAAGAGGAGGGCAGACTCCAGAAAATTGGGGTGGTCGGATGTCTTGTCAACCGTTATGGTGAAGAGCTCAAAAAAGAACTTCCCAGTGTTGACATATGGTCTCAGGCAGAAGAATGGGAATCTGTCGTACGGCAGCTTGGAGCCAAACCTTCTAACTGGCAGCGGGGGATGTTGCCGGGGACCCGGCCCTGGAGCCGTTATTTAAAAGTGGGGGAGGGATGCGACAGCTTTTGTTCTTACTGCACAATCCCTTCAATTCGTGGATGGGCTCGAAGCTATCCCATAGAAGTTCTGACCAGTGAAGCGTCTCGTTTAGTAGAAGAAGGAGCCAGGGAAATCTGTCTTGTTGGCCAGGATCTTACAGTGTATGGGCGAGATGTTTATGGTAAGCCTTCACTGATCGCCCTTCTCGACTCTCTTACAGCATCATTGCCTCAGGAAGTGTGGCTTCGCCTCCTTTATCTTCACCCTGCGCGGGTGGATGAAAGGTTTATTGATTATATTTCTTCCAGCAAGAGTGTACTGCCGTATCTTGATATCCCCATTCAACATGTGGAAGGAGACCTGCTCCGGCGTATGAACCGGAAAGAAAACGAGGAATCCCTCCGTACTCTTTTTGGATACATCCGCAAAAAGAACCCGCTTTTTGCTTTGCGAACCACCTTTATTGTGGGTTTCCCTGGAGAAACAGAAGAACAGTTTGAAAAGGTACTTGATTTTGCTGAAGATATGGAAATCGATAGAGTTGGAGCTTTTGCCTATTGCGCAGAAGAGGGAACCATTGCTGCTACTTTACCTGGGCAGCTTTCGTCGAAGATAAAAGAAGAGCGATACAATCGCTTAATGGAACTGCAATCGGAAATTTCTTTACGCAGACAAAGTCTTTTTGTGGGAAGGGAATTGACAGTTCTTGTGGAAACCATAGATAACGAAGACAATATTGCTTGGGGACGTTCCTATAGAGATGCTCCAGAAGTGGATGGCCTTGTAGGAATTATGGAAGGAGCCCACTTAAAAGAGGGGGCTTTTGTTAAAGTTAAAATCACAGAAGCCGAAGAGTATGACCTTCTTGGCGTGGAGGTTGTTTCATGAAGCGAAATCTTTCTATAGCGGGAAAAATTTCAACTCTGGCGGGACTCGGTTTTTTTACATCCATGCCCGGCACCCTTGGTTCAGGAGTGGCCTTTGCCCTTTATTTACTTTGGGCAGTGCCCTGGTGGGGAATAATAGCTGTTATGCTGCTGGGGATATGGGCAGCGGATCTTTACGGAAAAGAAACTTGTCAAAAAGATCCTAAAGAAGTGGTTATTGACGAAGTAGTGGGGACGTGGATCTCAATGTACGGTCTTCCTGCAGGATTTTGGGTCCCCGCACTTTTTCTCTTTCGAATTATAGATATTATCAAACCTATTCCTGTTTCTACAGTCGAGAAACTCCCAGGAGGATTGGGGATTGTAGCTGATGACGTTGTAGGCGGAATCATGACGAACCTATTGCTTTGGGGAATATACTGGCTTTATTGCGGAGGAGGACTTCAAATTCTTCTTGGGAGATGATGTGTAGTGAAGCGTGCTGTTCTTCTCGCCATAGGTGACGAATTACTGAGCGGCAGTCGGCGGGATATTAATTGTTCATGGTTGGCCTCCAAGTTTGCAGATGCAGGGTGGGAGGTTCGCAAAATAGAGTTTTTACCGGATGAAAACGCTCCTATCGTTCAGGCCCTGGATCATTGGGCGGGTCAGACAGAAATAGTCGTTCTATCTGGGGGATTGGGGCCAACCCATGATGATAAGACCCGTCAGGCCCTTGCGGATTTTCTCAGTGTCCCTCTCATAATAGACCATAAGGCGTACAACAAAATTGCGGAGCGTTATAACCCAGCGGAACAGGAAGGGATAGAACGCTCAAGAAGCACCCAAGGGGCCATTCCGGAAGGAACGACCGCAGTGCATAATTCGAAAGGGTCTGCCCTCGGTATTTCTTTCCACCATAAACAGACTGTTTTTTTCTCCTTCCCTGGGGTTCCTGATGAATTTCAAAAAATGGCGGAAGAGTGCGTTATTCCTATTCTTCAAAATGAGTTTGCGGCGCGACGGTCCTTTTTTGTTACAGGTTGGGCAGAAAGTCTTTTAAAGGATCATCTGGCGTCTGTCTTTAAAAGGAGGGATCTCCATATTTCCATTCTTCCTTCAGTGAACCTCATAGAACTGGCTTTAAGCGGCGAAGAATCCATTGTCAATGAAGTGGCATCGGATATTCTTTCCTTGCTCCCTCATGATTGTCTCCCCTCTGGATGTCGCTCTCTCCCCGAAGCCATTTATTATGAGGCAACGAAGAAAAACCTTTCTGTCTCAGCGGCAGAATCTTGCACTGGGGGAATGATAGGTGCTGCCTTGACTGGCATTTCAGGAGTATCTAAAGTCTTTTATGGAAGTGCTGTATGTTACAGCAATGATGCTAAAAAAGATCTTCTTGCAGTACCATCCTTTATAATAGAAAAATATGGGGCAGTAAGCTCAGAGTGTGCCATTGTTATGGCGGAAAGGGCACAAAAGATGTTTAAGACAGATATAGCGATTTCTGTTACGGGCATAGCGGGGCCCGATGGGGCAACCGCTGAAAAACCTGTAGGGATGGTGTGGTTTGGTCTGGCTTCATCAGAACACTCCTGCACTTTCAGAAAGTTTTTTTCAGGGGACCGGGATAGAGTAAGAAAAAGGGCCACTGCGGCAGCTCTTGAATATCTATGGAGGTCTTTGAAGGGAGAAGAAATTGTATGTCCCTATTCATAAGGACCTTTGTCTGTGTAGAATTGCCAGAGCAGCATCGCCGAACTCTCGCTGTGACACTCAAGTCCCTAAAAAAGAACTTTTCAGAAATAAAATGGGTGTCTCCTCAGACGCTACATCTTACCCTTAAATTTTGCGGGGAGCAGTCAGAAGACACCATAGGCTGCTTTTCTTCTTATATAAAAGAAGAATTGCAGCTCCGGCGACTCGATCCCTTTCTCATCACCCTGGGGAGCGCGGGCGCATTTCCGTCTCTTAAAAGACCAAGGACTCTCTGGATTGGTGTAACAGAAGGAGGAGACCCCCTCCTATCTCTTGTGGAATTAGTGGAAAAAGCAGGACTTCGCGCTGGTGTTGAAAAAGAGAAGCGGATTTTTCATCCCCACCTTACTTTAGCCAGGATTCGTCCAGGAACCTTTGTTTCGCCCCAACTTGAAGAAGAGCTAGGTAGACAGAATTTCAATTCATTATCTTGGAAAGTGAGCTCTATTGTTCTCATGAAAAGCGAATTACGCCCCGAAGGGGCGCAGCACACTCCTCTGGAAACATATTCTCTATAATGATATGGTATAGACTACGTTTGGTGAGGTCTTATGGAATGAAATCATGGGAGGTTTTGATTCTATGGCAAAAAAGAAAAATCCACAGACCCGAGAAGACATACTTGAACTAGCAATAGATGATATTCGCAGTAAGTTTGGAGAAGGATCCATAATGCGGCTAGGAGATCCTTTCAAAGTGCAGGTGGAGGTTATATCCACTGGAATATTGCCCCTTGACGTAGCTTTAGGGATAGGCGGATTGCCGAAGGGGCGAATCGTCGAGATCTTTGGCCCCGAGGGATCGGGTAAAACCACAGTGGCGCTCCATGGCATCGCAGAGGCTCAGAAAGCAGGGGGCATAGCGGCTTTCATTGATGCGGAACATGCCCTTGACCCTAGGCTTGCGGCTTCATTGGGGGTAGATGTTCAGTCTTTATATGTAGCTCAGCCAGATAGTGGCGAGCAGGCTCTTTATGTTCTTGACACGCTTGTCCGGAGCGGTGCGGTAGATCTGGTGGTGGTGGACTCAGTGGCAGCCCTGACGCCTCAGGCTGAGATAGATGGCAAGATAGGCGACAGTCAGCTTGGATTGCAAGCCCGTCTGATGTCCTATGCTCTTCGTCGTCTTACCTCTGCTATTTCTCGCAGCAATTGTGTCGTTGTTTTTATAAACCAGCTTCGCGCAAAAATCAGCACTGGATATAGCAGCGGCCCCCAGGAAACAACAACCGGGGGAAGAGCCCTGAAATTTTATAGTTCTGTACGTGTTGAGGTGAAAAGGGGAAAGAGTATAAACAAAGGTGAAGACGCCATAGGCCATGAGTTATGGATGAAAGTTGTCAAAAACAAGCAGGCGCCTCCCTTCAGAACGGCTCATGCAAGTCTAATTTACGGTAAAGGTGTTCCTAAGGGAATGTCCTTGCTTGATATGGCCATTGATCTGGAAGTAATGAAAAAAAAGGGATCGTGGCTTGCATATAAGGGGGAGACCATCGGCCAGGGCAAGGATAACGTCGCCCAATATCTAGAAGATCATCCTGAGCTTATGGAGGAACTTACGACAGAGATCATGTCGAAGGTTGCGGAGGGCTTAGGTTTTGTTCTGGGCGAGGATGAAGATGACGACGGTGGAAATATAGAAAAAGAAGAGGATCTGCCTATCGAAGAAGGCATACTAGAACTGGACGAAGAATAAAATTATTTATACACAAACATTACATCTTCCTTAAAACTCTTTGCTTTTAATTCAAAAAATCCTTTTATATAAAGGATACTCTGGTAAATCTTTATAAAATTTAAGTAAATGTAAGGATATGAATTCACAGGGAATACTTTTTAGAAAAAAGCGTTCCCTGTGTTAGTGTTGACAGTAGGGAGAAACTCAAGTATTATCGTCAGGCACTCTGGAAAAGAGGGCAACAGAGCACCTTGTAAAGTGAATAGGCGAGACGAAAACGAGAAGCCAGTCAATTTAAGAAATTTATGGAGAGTTTGATCCTGGCTCAGGACGAACG
>NZ_MPPC01000019.1:0-1987 GCF_001896635.1 Aminobacterium sp. EBM-42 | reverse complement strand
GAGATACCGGCTGACCTGCTTCTGGACTGCATCGGAAAACTCGGGAACCTCGAGCCCTGCAGCGTTTAAGGTGGTGGCGATCCCCGACCCCGGGCCGCCCGAGTTGGTTAGCACGGCGATGCGGGATCCTTTCAGCGGCGGCTGCGTGGCCAGGGCCCACCCGATCCGGTAGACCTCCTCGATGGTGTCCACGCGGATGATGCCCGCCTGCTCGAAAAGGCCGTCGTAGATATAGTCGGGTCCGGCTATGGCGCCGGTGTGGCTCGAACCGGAGCGTGCCCCTGCTTCGGTTCCCCCGACATACTGGGCCACGATGGGCTTTTTTCCGCTCACCCTCCGGGCCACCCGGAGAAAACGCCCGGCATCGCGGATTCCTTCTATGTACAGGCCGATGGCTTTAGTGTGTTCGTCTTGCCCCAGATACTCAAGACAGTCGGTGATATCGATGTCGGCCTCGTTTCCCACGCTGACGGCCGTGCCCAGGACGATGCCGTTCCTGCGCAGGAAATGGACCGTCTGCGCGATGTAGGTTCCGCTCTGCGAGGCCAGCGAGAGCCCTCCGCCGTATCCCAGGATGGGGGCCACGGTGACGTTGAGCGGCAGGTGGGTGTTCACGATGCCCAGACAGTTGGGCCCCAGGAACCTGATTCCGTGGTTGCGTGCGATCTCGATGATCCGCCTCTCCAGGCCCATGCCCTCTTCCCCGGTTTCTTTGAAACCCGCGGTGATGATGATGGCGTGCCGGGTGCCGAGCTTTCCGAAGTCCTCGAGCATGTCGGGCACCAGCGCCGTGGGCACCACGAGAATGGCGAGGTCGGGGGCATAAGGCAGATCGGCTATGGCGGGATATGCTTTCTTTCCCAGCACCACGGACTCCCTGGGATGAACAGGCATGATCTCCCCGGGGAACCCGCTGTCGATCAGGTTGAGCATCTGGATGGTGCCCATCTTGCTCATATTGTTGCTCGCACCGGCCAGGGCGATGGAGGACGGGTTCAAGATGGTTTCGAGCGGTCCTGCTGCCATGTTTACCTTCCTTTCACTCTCCATGTAGAGTCAGGAGATATTCAACGGAATATCAAGCTATTCTATTTTACCAGCTTCGGGCGTAAACGGCAAGCCGTCAGTGGGGTGGTCGTAGAATGCATTGGACTGTGGGCGCACTCCGGCTTGAGCCATGATCAGGCATACTTGTCAGCAGCCCGTGAAGAGGTTCCGCATGAGGACGATGAAAAGGGGGAACCCATTGATGATGGAGCGCGGAGAGCGGTTTCATAGTGTGCGGGTGGGAGACGCTTCAAAGAGACATTGCAAAGAGGATCGCCTGTGCATATGATTATGTGTGATGTACGGCATGAATCTCATCACCTCGTCGCGCCTGTACCGCTCTATTGAGGGGCTTCTCGAGCGGTACCACCGGTTTATGCACTCACACTCTCCGATCAGGCGGAGCATCAGCCTCACAGTGTTTTCCCTGGTGGTTTTCTTTGCCGTGCTCGGACTGTTCCGTGTCACCGATCCCTATCCGCTCAAAGACTGGATATACCTTCGTCTCACCCTGGAAGACCTCGGGCTGGCAGGGGGCCTGATATTCGTTCTCCTCACTGGGGTCCTGCCGCTCATATCGCCGCTGAGCCTGTTGATCGTCACCGGTGCGGCGAGCTTCGGACCGCTGCCGGGCATGGTCCTGTCCTATATCGGGGCACTGATCAACGCCAACCTCGCCTTTGTCCTGGTCAAGTCACTGGGAATCGAAAACCGGTGGGGCCATGATGAAAAGACTGCCAGGATCAAGGAAACCATCAACAGAAACGGCTACCCCATCGTGCTTCTGCTCCAGCTGGCCACTGTTTTCCCTTTTGTTGCCATCAACACCGCTGCGGCCGCTGCCGGGGTGGAATGGAAGGACTTCATGAAGGCTACCTGCCTGGGCGTCCTGCCCTCTGTGGTGCTGTATTCGATCTTTGGAGAGGCGCTCGTGTCAAGG
>NZ_MPPC01000008.1:0-11431 GCF_001896635.1 Aminobacterium sp. EBM-42 | reverse complement strand
GCGGCTGCCGTAATGGCAAGCTCGTGCATCCCAGGTATTTTTATTCCTGTGGAGATAGACAATCGACTCCTCGTCGACGGCGAACTTGTGGAAAATGTCCCCATATCACCCCTTAAGGATATGGGAGCTAACTTCATCATCAGCGTTGATCTCTTTGGCAAATTAAAGCAAAAAAAACCAGAGAATATTATAGAAGTGCTATTCAAATCCTTCCACATCGCGCTGGAAACCGCTACAAAACTTCAGACAGAGGAAAGCGATATTCTTATCAGGCCAGACCTTTCCCCTTTCAACACTTTCGATATAAGCAAAGCTGAGAATATAATCGAAATAGGGTATATGGAAGCAAAAAGAATGTTGGGGGAAAATAAAATTGTGGGTTAGTTGGACAAAGTCACAATCTAAGGTTATCTTTACTGGGGATTATATATTGTTCTTTTAACCCCCAAATTGGTGGCCATCCCTTTTAAGGATTAGAATATTCGTAATTATAATGGGAGGTCTAGACATGAAATGTCATCTTTGCAAAGAAAAATCATGCTACATAGGTGATCCCTGTAAAAAGACAGATAGCATTTCTCTTTACGACGATCCTCTCGACCGCAAACTTTTGGTAGTTGCAGCAGAGATCGAAGCTCTTTTCTACAAAGAAATATGCCGTGTAGATGAGACCCTTGAATTTACGAGAAGAATGAATTTTAAAAAAATTGGCATTGCCTTTTGCCTCGGCATGAGAAAAGAAGCAAAAACCCTTGGTGAAATTTTTTCAAAAGAATTTGAAGTGCACTCCGTATGTTGCAAGGTAGGGAGCATAAAAAAAGATGAATTTGAAATGGCAAAAAACCCTCGGATAGGGGAATATTCATGTAATCCTATAGAACAAGCAAGAATACTTAACAACGAAGGCACAGAGTTTAATATAGTTTTAGGTCTATGTGTTGGTCACGACTCTCTTTTTTATAAGTACTCGAAAGCCCCTGTCACAACAATAGTAACAAAAGACCGAAAACTGGGTCATAATCCTGTGGCAGCTCTTTATTGCCCTTATATACGATCAGATCTCGGCAAGGAGTTAAAATAAAATTAAAATAAAAAGTCATTTTTCAATTAACCGTTGTAAAAAACACCTAGGAACCCCCATCCCATTTTATGGTGGGGGCCCAGATGTTTTCTGTAAATACCTTTAAAAATTAAGTACGGATCATTATCCTAAGTTAAACAAAAAAGTTCTTTAGATTATCGCAATCTTCAATAGAACGACATTTTTGCAATAATTCAAGGGCTTTTGATTTTTCTACTTTAAGGGTCGCCAACTCGAGATATTTATCTTCTATTTCAAAATCCGTCATGGTGTTTTCAGGATCGCCCTTTGGATATTCGATAAAAAAGCTATAAAAATCACCTTGTATTGTTTTAATTGTGATCCTCGAAGCCCACTTCGAAGGGTATAAAGAATTCATTTCGTCAGTGGGCATGATTTTAACTACGGGAACTATTCTCTTAATACGAGGATCCTTTAGTTTTTCTTCTTTAAATTCTGTCACGCCAACCTTCCCGAACACTAAGGCACTAGCCAGGCAATAAGGTAGACAAAATTTTGCCGCTGGTGACGTGGAAAAATCGGTGTTTCCGACAAGTCTTAACGCTGTATCGTAGGTTTCTACAGTTATATCTTCAACATCTTCGTACGAAAAACCTTTTTGATCACGAAGCTCCAACGTAGCGTTAATCGGACCGTGGGTGTGACGGCAAGAAGCATAGGGCTTATAAACAGTCTCATTTATTCTGTAATTCTGTCCCATATCTTTAAAACTTTCACTAAAATTCGTCTCAGTAGAACAAGCTCTAAAAAAACCTCTATCCCCTTCCAGTATTCTTGTCGCTCCTGTAAAACCTTTTTTTGACATAAGAGAAGAGATAAGCCCGTTATAGGCCGCTTTACCACAGTGAAGATACTTTGTCATAGCCTTATCGGTTGCAAACTCCCAAAAACCCGCAGCCTGAGTACCTGCGTTGCCCAAAGAATAAAGGGTTTCTACTTCATCCAGATGCAAAAGCTTTGCCGTTGCAGCTGCCGCACCAAATGCACCACAGGTAGAAGTTGTATGCCAAATAGCATAATGGGAAGGGGATACTGCCTCTCCAATCCGTATCATTACATCATAACCAGCCACTATGGCTTCTATTAAATCTTTTCCGGAACTCTCCAAATACTCCGCAAGAGAAAAAGCGGCGGAAATTACAGGTGCTGCAGGATGGGATATGGAGCTTTTATGAACGTCATCCATTTCAAGAATATGGCAGTTATAAGCATTCACCATAGCTGCTTGGAGGGTCGTTCCCTTATTGAAACTCCCTATAAATGTGGCTTGTGACTTTCCTCCCATATCTGCCACAAGACTTTCAATGATAGAAGCTGCCGGAGTAGAGGAACCCCCAAGAACGCATCCCAACCAGTCTATAATGCATTTCTTAGCAATAGTTACTGTTTTCTGATCCAAATCAGAAAAAGAAAGAAACGATACGAAATCAGCACATTGCCTGCTGATTCCTTTTGTAATACCGGCCATACCCAACACTCCTTTGTTTCTATTTATCTCTCCCGCTCTTTTGCATAATATTAAGATAACAGAAGTCGGTGGCAAATTTCTTTGCCACTGACTTCTGTTTCGATCTCAGTTTATTTTAGGGCATCTTTATGAAATTATTTTCAGTGAGGCACTTTGTCATGTTCTGGGCGTACTGAATCTTTTCAGTAGCCATCTTCAGCAATTCCTCTCTAGAGAAGACCTTTCTGGCTATTCCCTGCTCAATTGCCTTCAACGCCACTGCTGTAGCGACTTCTGGGTAAACCCAGGCTTCATCCATTGTGGGGATCAGGTACTCTTCTGAGAGACCTTTTTTCTCAGCACATTTTGAGAGAGTCTGAGCTGCGGCAATACACATTTCATCTGTTATCGTTCTCGCCTGGACATCTAGCGTCCCTCGGAATATGCCGGGGAACCCAAGGGAGTTGTTTACCTGGTTGGGGAAGTCAGATCTTCCCGTAGCGACTATTCTAGCACCCGCTTCTTTGGCTTCCCAAGGCCAAATCTCGGGGATCGGGTTTGCGCATGCGAAAAGAATGGCATCCTTGGCCATGCGGGAAACCCATTCTTTCTTAACTATGCCAGGACCTGGTTTAGTGTAGCAATAAACCGCATCTGCACCTTCGAATAACACCTCGGGGCCACCCTCTATCCCTTCGGGATTTGTGATCTGGGCAAGGTGCCACTTCGCGTCGAACGCTCCCTTGAGCTCTGTCCTCCCCTTGTGAAGGGTTCCTTTGCTATCTGACATGATGATATTTTCAGGCTTTACTCCAGCACTAATTAATATTCTCGCTGTGGCAACACTTGCTGCCCCTGCCCCAAAGAAACGGACTTTCGCTTCCTCTATCTTTTTCCCTACAATCTTCAACGCGCTATATAGACCAGCGAGGTTTACCGCCGCTGTTCCCTGCTGGTCATCATGCCACACAGGTATTTTACAATCTTTGCGAAGCTCGTCCAAAATGTAAAAACACTTGGGCTGAGCAATGTCTTCGAGATTAATGCCGCCAAAACTTGGAGCTATAAGCCTAACTGCTTCAATGATCTTGTCAGGGTCTTTGGTATCAAGACAAATCGCCACAGCATCTACTCCGCCAAGATACTTAAAGAGAAGAGCCTTACCTTCCATGACAGGCATTCCTGCCTCAGGACCTATGTCGCCAAGACCAAGAACTCTTGTGCCGTCGCTAACAACTGCAACAGTGTTTGCCCGGTTAGTAAATTCATAAGACAAATCAATGTCTTCCTTAATCGCCTTACAAGGCGCCGCAACACCTGGAGTGTACCAAATCGCAAAATCGTCAACATTCCTGATGCAGCATTTTAGTGATGTCTGCATCTTTCCCTTATAGAAGGGGTGAAGCTTCATGGCATCTTCTGCTGGTTTCTTCGCTTTTTTGAGAAGATCTTCTTTGCTGAGCATAATTTTGGCCTCCTTAATGTCTTCCACGTCAAAAATTCGAATAGGTGCTTATTTTACTCTTTTACCTTCACTGTTTTAGGTGCACACATGGCTTTGAGGTCCATATATTTATCGAACTCTTCCTCGGAAAGATACCCTAGTGCCAAAGCTGCTTCTTTTAAAGTAGAACCGTCTTTATGGGCCTTTTTAGCGATCTCTGCCGATTTGTCATAGCCAATGTAAGGGTTGAGAGCCGTAACGTTCATGAGAGAGTTGGTCACGAAATGGCTGATCCTTTCCTCGTCTGCCTCAAGTCCAGACGCACAATGATCGTTAAAAGATCTCATGCAATCGGCAAGAAGGCGGGAGGACTGCAAGAAGTTAAGGATAAGAACGGGCATGTAGACATTAAGTTCAAAGTTCCCCTGACTAGCCGCAAATCCTACAGTGACATCATTGCCCATTACCTGGGCCACCACCATGGAAACTGCTTCACACTGGGTAGGATTGACTTTTCCCGGCATTATAGAGCTTCCCGGCTCGTTTTCCGGAATTAAAAGCTCTCCAATGCTGCATCGTGGCCCGGCAGCAAGCCACCTGATGTCATTCACTATCTTTAAAAGATCTGCTGCCAAGGCTTTCAAAGCTCCGTGAGCAAAGACAAGCTCATCCTTGCTAGTAAGTGAATGGAATTTATTGGGAGCTGTCTTGAAATCCTTTCCTGTAAGGGCACTTATCTGGGCTGCGACCTCCACATCAAAGCCAACGGCAGCATTCAGACCTGTACCCACAGCCGTACCACCAAGAGCCAGATCCTTAAGGAAAGATACGCCGGAGAGAATCATTTCTTCACTTCTCTCAAGCATCCGAACCCAGCCGCTAATTTCCTGCCCCAACGTCAGAGGTGTAGCATCCTGAAGATGGGTTCGGCCTGTCTTAACGATATCCATATATTGGACAGATTTTTCATGTAGTGTATCTTTCAATTGTTTTAATGAAGGAAGAAGATCATTTTCCAAAGTTAAAACAGCTGTTATATGCATAGCTGTGGGGAAAGTATCATTTGAGCTTTGAGACTTATTCACGTGGTTGTTTGGGTGAACCTTATGTTCGGGATCATTAAGAATCTGGTTTGCTCTATTCGCGAGAACTTCATTCACGTTCATATTAGACTGCGTTCCACTTCCAGTCTGCCATACTGCAAGGCCAAAGTTGCCTTCGAGTTTGCCTTCCAGAACTTCATCTGCTGCCTGGGCGATAGCCTTAGCTCTCACATCATCAAGAACACCAAGCTTGTTATTGGCAAGTGCAGCAGCCTTTTTAAGGATCGCAAAGGCCTCGATAACTTCTTTAGGCATTTTCTCTATGCCTATTTTGAAATTATCAATGCTCCGTTGAGATTGAGCCCCATATAATTTATCTACCGGAACTTTGACTTCACCCATCGAATCTTTCTCAATTCTATATTCCATAACACAGCCTCCTTAGAACATTTTTACCTATAAAGAAACACTGGGCTTAACCGTATAGTTCTTTGTTTCTCGTTTCTGCTTTTTCCCTCAGTTCCTTATAGACACTTACGCCATGGGAGTCCATCCCAACAACAAGAGGACCAAATTTGTGTGCGTCTAGCACCCATAAGGCCTCAGGAACCCCTAGCTCAAGCCAATGCACTTCTTTAATTTTAGATATTCCCTCGGCAAGTACCACAGCACAGCCGGGAGCGGCCTGAAGATATACCTGTCCTGTTTCAGCAAACTGCCTCAAACTATCTTCAGCTAACCCTCCCTTGCCAATAATGGCCCTGACCCCCAGGTCGGCAACCATCTTATAGTAGGGTTCCATACGGATACTAGTGGTAGGACCGATAACTACTAATTCATAGATGCCGTCTTTCTTCTTGTTGACTACTGGTCCTGCGTGAAAAATGGCTGAACCATTAAAGTCTACTGGCAACTTTTCGTTCTTTTCCAGAAGCTGCTTTATATTGAAATGTCCCATATCTCTGGAGGTGAAGATGGGGCCCTTAAGGTAAACCACGTCCCCTGCCTTTAACTCTCGTACTTCTTCTTCCTTGAGCGGTACAGTCAATAATCTCTCTGCCATTTCACATAGACCCCCTTATAAAAGAATTTCTTTTCTGCCATCAGGGTAAAGCCTTACATGGGTGCGCCGCGCTGCCCAGCAATGAAAAGAGATGGCTGCGGGGGCTATGGCTGTGTGAGTAGATACGGCTGCTATCTTCACCGCGAGAAGGGTCGTATCTCCACCTGTGCCTGCGGCACCCAAACCAAGGCTGTTTATGTTCTCAAGAAGTTCTTTTTCAAGGGCGGCATACCGGGGGTCCGGGTGAACATCGTTCCACCTGCGGGTACTTACCGCTTTTCTGGCAAGTTTGCAAGCAACGTCCATCTGACCACCTAAACCTATGCCTATGGCACCTGGAGGGCAGGGTTTGCCTCCTCCTTTAATTACTGTGTCAAGAACCCATCTCTTCAAACCTGCGAAGTCTTTATCTTTTTCTAGCTGAGCAACTGTAAAGATCTTCATAGCGTTGGCCAACTCTGCACCACATCCCTTAAAACTTAAAAGCATGTCGAGATACTCTTGGTCTGGGCAATAGTCGAATTCAAAGTTTGGTACCCCAACCCCGGAGTTGTCCCCCGGGTTTTCTCGTGTGAGTGTATCAACCATACTCGGACGAAGAAGATGATTCTTGGTTCCCTCAACAAGGGCGTCCGCCCAAATTTTTTTAATATCCTCTCTCGGAGAAGATTTGTCTCCAAAACTTACGTATATGGTGGGAAATCCTGGAGATTGGCATAAAGGCTTTACTTTCTCCCCAGCCATTTTCGCGTCGTCAAGCATGGCCTGCATCATGCTTTTGGCCGTATCATTTGTTTCTCTCTCTAGAGCAGCTTGCATCATTTCTTTAACATCTGATGAAATAGATGTGGTAGAACTATAAATCATGTCGTAAACATCTTGATAAAGATTTGGATACCGTACCAAATTAACCCCCTCCTTGTAATAATTCGAGCCCTCGTAAGGGCAAATGACTGTGCGATATTTTCTTCATATATACAGACAGCCGCACAACTATTAATCTAAGAGGTAATGCGGAAGGAAGGTGATGATTCCCGGCACAAGCAGCAATATGACTATTGCTATAAACGAAACTACTAAAAAGGGAACCAATGCCCTGTTTGTCTCATCAAACGACGCTCCAGCTATTCTAGACGCAACATACGAAGTTACTGCCACTGGTGGGGTATACATACCTATAGAAAGGTTCGCCACCATCAAGCCGCCGAAGTAGACTGGGTCTATTCCATACTGTCGCACTGTAGGAAGAAAAAGGGGCACCAAAAGCATTATTGCAGCTGAGCCATTCATAAGCATTCCAGCCACAACCAGGATCACCTGGGATACTATAAGGAACATGATGGGAGTTTTTATAATAGAGGTAGCTGCTATCGTCAGCTGCTGAGGAATTCCCTCCCTCGTGATGACGTAACCAAAAGCAGCCACGGTACCAAGCACAAACAAAATCGCTCCTGAAGTAACGCCACTTCGGAGAAGTATCGAAGGGAGATTTTTCAGCTTTATGGTTCGGTTCACAACCATTCCAACAAACAGGCTGTAAAAGACTGTTACAGCAGCTGCCTCCGTCGGAGTAAAAATCCCTGAATATATCCCGCCCAAAATTATCACTGGAGCAATAAGCGCCCATATGCCTTTTCTTAAAGCCACAAGAAATTGAGATAAAGAAAATGGGGTCACGCTGCCATATTGCGCTCTTCTGCCAACGTGTATCTCATAAATCATGAAAAGAACACCAAATAGAATACCCGGACCTATCCCCGACATGAGCATCTTCGCTATTGAGGCCCCTGAGGCAGCACCATAAACCACCATAAGGATACTTGGAGGAATAAGAGAACCCAACGGCGACGAAGCCGCAATGACCGCACTTGTGTACGCTCTTGGGTACCCTTCTTCTGCCATTGGCTCAGCTACTATTGATCCAATAGCGGAAGCAGTGGCAGGTCCTGATCCAGATACAGCACCGAAAAGCATGGATCCCAGCGTAGTAGTTAACGCTAGGTTTCCCCGCACCCAGCCAAACATGCTTTTTGCCAGATCTACTAATGCTTTAGAAATTGCCCCGTCAAGCATGAGATCACCTGATAGGACAAACAATGGAATAGCTATGAGTTCAAAAGAGTTGCATCCGGCAAAAAGTCTCTGAGCGACCAAAAAGAGAAAAGCAGCCTGGCCTTTGAGCAAAAAATAGCCAACAGCAGTAAGCCCAAGAGAAACAGCTATCGGAGCACCAACGGCGATGCTTATAGCCAAAATTGCCAGCAACCAAGCCGTTAACATTTGCAGTCCCCCGCTTCCTTGTTGTTATGTTTACTGATAACGCGATATATATGTTCTGCAGTAAATATCAGCATCAAGATCGCACTCACAGGAACTATTACTTGAATGTAAAGCATCGGTATATCCATACTGTCCGCCAAAACGTTAATTCCACTAGTTTTGACCCAATATAGGCCCTGGTAGCCCAGAACTCCAAAAAAAATAATGCAGAATATATCACTTGCTAACATGAGAATACGCCGAAAATTACCTTTAACAGCATTCTGAACAATTTCTACATTTAGATGGGCGCCCTTACGGACCCCGCTGACAGCACCCAATAATGAAGCCCATACAAACAGGTACCGACCCATTTCCTCAGTCCACGCGGCTGGAATGTGAAGAATAAACCTGTTGATCACCTGAAAAAAGACTATAAATGCAAGGCTCGCCATTAGGAGGGGAACCAGAAAACGATCCAATACTGCCTCAATACCATCACATAGGTACGTAATAGCAGATCTCGTAGGACTCGCCCCCGTTGTTGCTTTCTTTGTCATTTTGCATCACCCCTACATTAATCTATTCGCCAACACTGCCACTATGAGGGGCGGGTGGTCTCTGGGATGGGACCACCCGCTCTAAGCAATAATCTAGTTACTTGACGTCTGCAATTTCATCCATTAGGGGCTTGTGCTGCTCGAATTTATTGTAGTAGCCTGCATCTTCTAATGCCTTTTTCCATTCTGCTGCGTCGCCTGCGTTAAACTTCACGCCAAGCTTAGTGAGTTCAGGTATAAACGTTTCGTGCATATTACTTCTGTAGTAGTTCCACTGCCAATCCGCTGCTTCGACAGCACATTCCAAAATAGCTTCCTGAATATCCTTGGGTAAGCCATCGTAAACCTTCTTGCTCATTAAAAGCGGTTCAAGGTAGACAAAAAGTGTTACATCGTTCATATTCTTTGCAACTTCGTAATGTTTATCAAATAGAACGTTGGCCACACATTGAACTTCAGCGTCTACAGTGTTAAGTTGAAGGGCTGTATAGACCTCTCCATATGGCATAGGGCTCACTACGCAGCCAAGCGCTTTTCCGAATTCAATCATTGTGGGGGCTTGCTGGGTTCTCAACTTGATACCCTTCATGTCTGCTGGGCTGCCGATTGCCATTGTTGATGTTACATGCTTAGGGCCATTGAGGAGGAAAGAGGGCACCATAATGCCTTTTGCCTCGAACCAGCTGCCCATCTTTTTACCAAAGTCTCCGAACATTGTTTTATGGGCATGATCCAAGTCTCTAAAAACAAAGGGAAGCTGTACCACCTCAGCTCGAGGGTCATATCTTTCTAAAACAGCACCTGACACCAATGAAAACTCCAAAGCGCCCATGGCCACTGCCTCCGCAGTATCCTTCTGCGTACCAAGTTGACCACTTGGATAGATATCTATCTTGACACGTCCTCCAGTTTTCTCCTGCAACAACTCGTTAAATTTAGTAGCTCCCATCCAATAAGGGTGCCTCTCCGGCATCTCGATGGCAAGCTTAAAAACATACGTATCAGAACTAGCAAAAGCGCTTCCCATTCCAAGCGTGCCAACCAGTCCGAAAATCAGGCCCATTACGACAAACAAAGCAAGTCCTCGTAGAAACCTTTTCATATGTTAAACCTCCTCCTTTTGGCCATATCAGCCACCTGCATAAATTAATAAGACCTCTTCCAACAGGCAATAATAACGAACGATCAATTTATCACCCTTGACATCTCGCTTATTGCTTCTTGTTGATTAACATCCCTCCCCCCGAATACAGCTCGTTTGTTCTAACTAACCTCCCGAACAACTAGCACCCCACGTGATAAGGGTGAACTAACGATGTATATTGCATGTAAAAACGCAATAATGCGAACTTTTAAAACCTGCCCTAGATCTTTTGCCTTTACTGTTGCACAATAGGTTCTTAAAACTGATCATGGAATACTTTGTCATTCCTCTTGCTGAGGCAAAATAAATGTCACTTGATCAAGGTGACTCCTCATTAGCTCTTCTGCTAATTTGCGGTCCTTTTCTTGAATCGCCTTGAAAATCTCTTTATGGTCTTTGACTATGCCAATTGGGTCACTATGAATTCTCTTTGAATATTTACGGCTGCGTTGTTGGAGATCGTGAAAAAAAAGATAAACCAAAGACAGGATTCTATTCTTAGCTGCTTCGACAATTGCCAAGTGGAAACGAAGAGATAGTACTTGAAGCTTTTCCACTTCTTTATATTCCTTATCCATCAGTTCAACCAACTCTTCCAACCTCTTTAAATCATCCTTATCCCTTCTTTGAGATGCCAAACCTGCTGCTTCTACTTCAAGAATCAGTCTTATTTCTTTTAGCTGATTAACTGTTTCAATTTCATCCCCGCTGTCAGAAATTATTTCAATAATTTCCGTAATGGGAATGCCTCCAAGCCCTTTGATCAAGGTTCTTCTCCCATGCTGCCTTTCAACCACACCAAGAACTTGGAGCTTGTTAAGCGCTTCCCTAAGGGGAATTCGGCTCACTCCAAGTGTCTTTGCTAAATCTCTCTCAGAAGGTAAAAATTGGCCCGCCTTTAGCGATCCATCTTTTATGAGGTCTTTTAACTTTTCTAAAATTTGCTCTTGCAACGTACGAGTTTTTATTTCCTCAAACATAGAAAGTGACATGGCGTCTTTACCTCTCTACTATAGGAATTTGAGTGGGAAGTTAAGTTGAAAAGTTAAGTGGGGAGTTAAGTGGGAAGTTTGAAAAATGTTTTATTTGTTTGGTACATGGTATACCACATACCATAATTTGTCAATTGCCACCAGGCAGGGGGTTGTAGATGGGCCAGAGTTTTATTCTGTTTACTTAGGTAAAGTGAGCAGCAGCACAGCAAATCGCAATAAATCTCATAAAGAAAGAAAAAATAGGACTAGCCCTTGGGGGAGGCGCTGCTCATAATAGACAATCTCGGAGATGTTTCCTTTGACGAAGCCTGTATCCCCCTCGCGATGATAGCAACGGATATTACAAGCGGTGAAAAAGTGGTGCTTAAAAGTGG
>NZ_MPPC01000001.1:0-12330 GCF_001896635.1 Aminobacterium sp. EBM-42 | reverse complement strand
CCACTTCGTAGTGTCTCTCGTCAACCAGTGAGGGCCACATGGTCCAGCAGCCATCTACGACCTTTCTTGCCATGGCGTTATACAGCTCGCTCCATGGAACAGTTTCCAGGGTCATGCCCGTTCCTTCTCCCATGTTCGCGAGGCATTTTACGAAACCAAGAGAAGAAGACACTCGCAGTTTCAAGTTCTTGAAATCTTCGGGAGTGCGAATAGGCCTTTTGCTGTTCGCTATGCCGTAAGGACCCTGAGCGACATTGAAGAGAATTTTAAAACCAACTTCTGCCCATGCATCCTCCATAACCTTGAACAAAATGCCGCCGGCTGGAGAGTATGCCAGTCTCGCTTCATCAAAGTTCTCCACTGTCCAGGGCATCCAGTTCAGCATGCCGCCAGGAACCAAATTGACGTAGGGTGAAAAAACGCCCATGGCGATGCTGCCTTCCTGAACGGCGTGATATGACTCGTCGTGGTTGCCAAGAAGTCCATCGGAATAAAATTTGATCTCAATCCGACCGCCTGAATACTCCTTGACCTTATCGCAGAAGAACTCATATCCCTTGTTACTCAGAGGCCTTGACCACGGCTGTGTAAAACTCCACTCATATTCAGCTTTGGCAAAAGCCTCGCCCCCAACAAGAAGGCTAAAAACACAAAGTAAAACAAGCGCCCCTAAAAAAATATTCCTTCTCACGTTGCCACCTCCATAATATTAGTTATAATAACAAAATTACTTATAAAACATGCTTTTATAATTATGAATAAATTTAGTATTTAATAACAAATAAGCTACAAATATTTTTTGTTTTTTCATTAATGGATTTTAGGAGTTGATGTGTTGGGGAATATTTGTTGCAGAGCCTAAGGACTTTGGCGCAAAAGCGGGAAAGTGCCTTTTCGTTCTCTACATTCTTCTCCACATTGCCCCGCCCCTGGTACTCTTTGAGGAACGTACAAAGGGCTCCTTTAAAGACCACCTCTTTAGATGCGATGATGTGAACGATGAACCCCCTGACCATTCAGGGGAAAATGCTTTTGTCCGCTCTTTTGTAAAGATTACTTTATATTTGCAGATGTTAAATTTTGCGAGATCCACTTGTTAATGCCGACGTGCTTTTATGATATATGAAGCTTTTCAATTATCAATAGTAAACAAACACAAAACATCTCAAAATGTTTGTGATATAATGCCAAAGCGAAACAGTTCGTTTAGAAAGGAGTTGTTTTAACTGTTATTAAATAACAGCAGCGAAACATTATCCTCCTTTACTGTGGCATCTTTTTTAAAGATAACTCAATTTAATTCCTTCAAGCTCGTCGCTGGCAAATCCGGAATAACACGAGATATAAAAACAGTGACAGTCATAGACAACCTTAGCGGGTGGGAAAACTGGCTATATGGAGGAGAACTGGTGCTGTCTTCTGGTTTTTTCTGGAGGGATAACCCAGAAGAGCTTGAATATTTCATAAGAAAACTTTATACCCATAATGCCGCGTGTCTATGTATAAAAATTGGGCGATTTCTTGATCACATTCCTTCCAATGTGATAAAGGTCAGTGATGAACTTTCCATACCCATAATAACTCACCCCATTAATTATGGTTTTGTTGACATCCTCATTCCTACTCTATCGACTATACTTAAAAACAGAGAACTTGAGCTTCTAAAAAGCTATAAGATTAACAAGTCACTCACAAACATGGTTGCCAATGGGGCCAGCATCTCGCAAATAATAGACGCCCTTCAAATAATGACAAATGTTGATTTTGCCTTTGTCAGTCCATCTAATAATGAATGCTTCCATTCAAGTTTAGACGATAACTTTAAAAACAACATAACAAAATTACCCTTAGAAGAAAATCTCCGCCTTTATAACTGTGAAGAATTAAAATTTGGGCGAAATACCTACGGGTACCTTTTTCAAAACACTTTTAAAAAAGACACCCATTCTACGCCTCTTTTTCTAAAAAACTCTCTTATACATGGCTGCACAATACTTAAGCTCAACCTTCAGCAAAAAGTATCAAATCGCAATATCGAGCGACGTTATAAAGATGAACTTTTTTTTGACCTGCTCTTAAACAGATCAAGTATAAAAGAAGTATCTACGCTCCTTAAAAACTTTTTTGAATGGACACCTGAGGATAAATTTTTCGTGTCTATTATTCGGGTAGAAAGCAATGACGTGACCCTCACTTCTAAAGATGATTTTGACAACATAACAAATGTAGTTTCCTTAAAAATCACAAAGAATATAAAGGAACTGTATGGGAACGCTTTCAGCGCAACCCTGGCCCATTCTATAATTACCATTTCGTCCTCTGAAAAAGAGCTGTCTTTAAACCTTAGGAAAAAATTGGAAGAGCAACTATCTCAACTCTTTAATGAGATCGAGTTAGAGTTTGGCATAAAGCTGATAATGGGAGTGGGCGGAGTTTATGATGACGCCGACAAAATAAGAAAAAGCTATAAAGAGGCACAAGAGGCCTTGAATTTGGGCCACCACTCTTCCATTGTCTTTTTTGATGAACTGGGAGTACAAAAATTACTCCACTCTCTCCCCTTGAATGAGCTCAGATCCTTCTTTAACAATTATTTAGAGGAAGTTTTAGACTACGATAAGAAACACAACCTAGACCTGCTTAAAACGTTGGCAAAGCTTGTCGAAAATAACTGGAACTATAGAAGAACAGCCAAAATTCTGGGCACCCACCATAACACCGTAAAATACAGGGTGGACACTATCCAAAAACTATCAGGCTTAAGCCTCGACGATCACGAAGACCGACTGAACATCGCTTTAAGCATGCGAATTTATCTAAACCACTTATAAACACCAAATAAAGACAAAAGAGCGAGGGCGCCTTGTTATGAAGTGCACCCTCGCTCTTTTTACATCTTAAAAATCAGCTTTTATTTTCTCAGGAGTCTGCCCGCTTTGGCTGGTTTGCAAACTCCTTTTTCAACAACTTGTACGCCATTTACAAAAACATGCTCTATGCCTTCCGGATATTGCTTTGGATTATCATATGTAGCCTTGTCGATCACCGTTTCAGGGTCAAAAACAACCACATCGGCATAATACCCTTCCTTAAGGAGTCCCCTCTTCTCAAGTCTTAATACGGATGCAGGTTTACCTGTCATTTTATGAATAGCCTGACTCATGGTTAGATCTTTATTTTCCCGAACATACTTACCCAGCACCCGTGGGTACGTACCGTAGACCCTAGGATGGGGGTGAGCACCTAAGATGCCATCTGTGCAAAAATTCTGCTCTTCCCTCTGCATTATTTTAGAAATGTGTTCTTCTTTCCCGTAAAAATGCACAAGGCCCGCCGTCATTTCTTCCTCGTATAAAAGGTCGAAAGTAGCATCAAGAGGATCTTTGTTCGCCATTTTTCCTATTTCTAAAAGGGTTTTTCCTACGTACTTCGAATTCTTGTCTGTCTTAACGAAAGTAACATAAATATTTTCGACGCCATTTGCACTTACAAAGTTATCCCAGCCGGGAATTCCCTTTGCGATATCCGTTTTCATTTGTTCACGTTTGTTTTTATCTGCCAATCTTTCTAATGCCTTTTCAGTACCGCCGTTGTGAACCCAGGGTGGCAAGATCACTCCCAGCATTGTACTTCCTGCTATATAAGGATACTGGTCAAAAGAAAGAGGGATGCCGCTTAGATTGGCTTCATCTAATTTCGCCAAAACTGTATCCAGCTTATCCCAATTTCTCTTTCCCCCTACTTTAAAATGGGAAAAATGAACCCTGCACCCTGATTTTGCCCCTATTTCAAAAATTTCATCCATAGCCTCAAGAATGTAATCCGATTCATTCCGCTGGTGGGTCACAAAGAGGCCATCTGCATCTTTGAGAACCTTACATAGCTCAACAAATTCCTGGGTCGGGGCATAACAACAGGGAGGGTATATCATGCCCGTAGACATTCCATAAGCCCCCGCCTCGAGAATCTTGGCTAACAACCTAGACATTTTTGCCATCTCATCATCGGTTGCTTCACGATCATCCAGCCCCATAACACACAGACGTATATTGCCATGGGGAACAAGGTAGGCTATGTTTGGTCCCAAGTCCTGACTATCGATCCGTTCAAAATATTCTTCAGCCGTCTGCCAATCCCATGGTACATCGTAGTGACCTTCCAGTGACCCCATGGTTTTTTTCCACGGTTCCCTGTACTCCGGAATTATAGGGGCCAGAGACATCCCGTCCTGCCCTATCAATTCTGTCGTTACACCCTGCATAACCTTATTTTCTACGGCTGGTTCCTTAAGAACAACAAGGTCAGAATGGCTATGGGTATCAACAAAGCCAGGACAAACCACTTTCCCAGCGGCATCAACACTTAAACCCGTTTGCGCGTCATTCAGATCTCCAATGGCCTCAACACGAGACCCTACTATGCCCACATCGCTTCTTACCGGGTCCCCGCCATCTCCAAGGTAACAAAGTCCACCTTTAATTACTACATCGAAATACATAACCACTACCCCCTTTATGCTTTATAGTCCATGGCGTCGGCATCAACATGGATTTAGCAAAAAATTGTTTTTAAAAGGGGTCTATTTCGCACATTCTTATTATATTTTGAACTCTCACTATATTAGCACGAATAATTTATTTTAGAGCGTACTCTCTATTTGGGTGCCAACTTCACCTTTCAAGGCGGGAATGACCTGATCTAATCTGGCAATGATAGCCCTTCCTCCCCCTTTTTTTACAAAATTGAGTGCTGCCCGCACTTTCGGTCCCATTGAACCAGCCCGGAAATGCCCTTCCTCTATGTATTTTTTCATTTCCTCCAGAGTAACTTTCTTTAAAGGTTTCTGCTGGGGGGTGTTGTAATGAAGAATTGCATGAGAAACATCTGTCAATATTACGAAGATATCCGCCCCTACATCCAGAGCAAGCCGCTCGCCAGCTAAATCTTTGTCTATAACAGCCTCAACTCCATACAATTGTCCCTGATCGTTCCGACAGACAGGGATGCCACCGCCACCAGAGGCAATAACAACCGTTCCCTGGTCTACAAGGGCGCGTATCACTTCTTTTTCTACAATTTCCTTAGGCTCCGGAGAAGGGACTACTTTCCGCCAGCCCCTTCCGGCATCCTCGATCCAGCGTTCACCCCGCTCAGCCATATTCTGTTCCGCTTCTGCCTGAGTATAAAAGGGGCCGACAGGCTTAGTAGGATTTCTGAATGCCTTATCGTGAGGGTCCACTTCAACTTGAGTAACAATACAAACAGCTTCTTTTTTAAGTCCCCGCCCGGCACATTCGTTGCGTATGCTCTGACATAGCATGTATCCGATAAGGCCCTGGCTTTCTGCCCCACAGAAATCAAGGGGCATGGCAGGAATTGCCTCTTTTGCCATCTCGTGCTGTATCAAAATGGCTCCCACCTGAGGGCCATTTCCATGGGTCAAAACTAACTCATACCCTTTTTCAACAACATCTATGAGCTGCTTTACAGTCTTATCAATATTTGTCACCTGTTCCGCCGACGTCCCTTTTTGACCAGGCTGCAAAATTGCGTTGCCTCCCAGTGCGACAAGAATCCTTTTCCCCATGCCCTCACACTCCCGTTTCTCTCATATTTTGAAGGAAATGTCCTCTTTTTTTCATCCCCACATATTCGCAATTTTCTACAATGATCTCCCCCCGGGAAATAGTGCGCCATATTTTCCCAACAACAGAGAAAACTGAGGTTTCATAAAAAGTTGGAGGCCGCAGTGCGCAAGGCGCTTCTCCAGATATAGGGGATAAAATTCAAGAAGAGATGGCAGAAAACCTACCATTAAAGGGAGAAAGGGCCGCCAATATAACAACAGGAATATTGTCCATCATACCAACCGCGATGGTCAATAGCTTTCATCCCAAATTTTCGAGGAAGAGCTTACAAAACATTAGACAACGTCATTCTAGGATAGGGCAGGATATTCAATTAAGCATAGACGTGCGTTGACAAAACGCACGTCTATGCTTTCTCTTTACGTAGATTTGGTTATGTGTTTATCCCAACACAGAACGGATAATTCCCATATAGCCGAGACAGGCCTTCTCAAGCTGGTCTATCTCAATATACTCATCGACCACATGGGCCAGAGATTCCAGGGAACCGCCAAAACCTATGGTTGGGATTCCCGCTTTTCCAGCATAGTAGCTGCCATTGGTACAGAAGGCATAGTGAGAAAGCTCTGGGTTCAAACCTGCCTCGCGCAAACCGCGCATGGCTGCGGCCACAAACCAGTTATCTTCAGGGAAAAGCCATCCTGGCGCGTAACGGGTGGCTTCTATAGAATCGCCTGTATAGCAGGTTTCCCTTCCAACCGCAAGGGATACGTTTGCTTTAAGCTGGGGATTGCGCCCCTTCTCTTCATCAATAATCTTCTGGATCTGGGCCAAAACCTCTGTATCCGTCTCGCCAACCAGAAGCCGGCGGTCATAGGTTACACGGCAGCGTTCAGGCACTACACTGGCTCCAGGATAAGGAGAAGAGATGATATCTGTCAACTCGAGGATTCCCTTGCCAAGGACTGGCTGTTCCTTTGGCTCAAACTCATTCTCTATAGCAGAAAGAAGAGGAACCATAGCCTTGACGGCATTCAAACCTACCTCTGGGTTGGAGGAGTGAGCTGATTTGCCATAAGTTTCCAAAACAACTTCTGCGCGACCACGTTGCCCTCTTTTAAGATTCAGAGAGGACGCCTCGCCGATAACAACACAGTCAGGATTCCAACGCTTGCCTATGGCCTCGGATGCAACCCCTTCAAAACACTCTTCATGGACAGAGCCCGCAACTATGATCTCGCCGTTAAGGTCTGCCTTTTCTTTTTTTATCAAGGCTGCCGCCATGATGGAAGCGGCAAGGTTTCCCTTCATGTCTGATGTTGCCCTTCCATATATACGTCCATCAACTACTTCCGCACCGAAGGGGTCGTGGGTCCACTTGGAGGGATCCACTATATCAACATGGTCCATATGTCCCTCAAAAAGTATTCGACGCCCGCCGCTGCCCAGAACAATGCGCCCTGAAACGTTTCCATAATGATCCCGCTCTACAGAGTCAAATCCTAGTTCTATCATCCTCTGTTCTACAAAATCAGCCATTTCTTTTTCCTGCCCGGAAAGACTGGGCCGGCGTATCATTTCTCTACATAAAGAAACTAAAGACTCACTCCACTCCATAGCCATTGAAATACCTCCTCACAGAAACTGGGACAAAACTATTAAACCAGTTGCCTAACCTTCAAACCTAACCACTCGCCCCGATTTCCCCTTCATAACTACTTCATCATCAACTGCGAGCTTTCCGCCTACCATGACATAAGGAATTCCTTTGGAAAACTGCTTTGGATTTTCGTAAGTCGCGGTGTCGATAACGGTTTCGGGGTCAAAGATTGTGATATCTGCCGCATAACCTTCTTTAAGAAAACCTCTATTTTTCATCTTGAAAATTGAAGCGGGCCGTCCGGTCATTTTGTGAATCGCCGTAGGAAGATCCAGAATCTTACGTTCCCGCACATAACTTCCCAACACTCTGGGGAAAGAACCATATACCCTGGGATGAGGGTGGGCTCCAAGAATGCCATCGGTGCAAACGTTTTGAAGGGGGTGGGCGAGGATTTTTTCAATGTGCTCCTCATAGCCGTAAAAATCGACCAGCCCTACCACCATTTCTTCCTCAAGAAGAACATCAAAAGCCGCGTCAAGTGGATCTTTCCCTCTCAACTTGCCGATCTCGATCATATTCTTGCCTACTACATCGGCATTTTTGTCAGTTTTAACGAAAGTTACAGATATATTTTCCATTCCCGCAAAATCAATGAAGTTATCCCATCCGGGAATGCCATTATGAATATCCTGTTTCATCCGTTCACGGGCCACGGGGTCGGCCAAACGAGCTAGTGCCTTATCTGCGCCTCCGTCATGAACCCAAGGAGGAAGAATGACGCTGAACGTCGTGCTCCCAGCGGTATAAGGGTACTGATCAAAGGAAACTGAGATTTCTCTGGATGCTATTTCCAGTTTCTCCATTACAGCGTCGAAGAGATGAGCATTCTTCTTGCCACAGAGTTTAAAGTGAGAGAAGTGGATGGGGCAGCCAGATTTCCGGCTGATCCTTATTACCTCGTCCATGGACTCCAATATATAATCTGCCTCGCTTCTCTGGTGAATCACCAGAGGAAGACCGTATTTAGTAAGCACCTTTGTAAGCTCGGCTATTTCATCCTCTGACGCGTAACTGCAAGGAGGATAGATCAAACCTGTAGATAAGCCCATCGCTCCATTTAATATGGCTTCTTCCAGGAGATTTTGCATTTTTGCGATTTCGTCCTTTGTAGCTGGACGATTGTCAAGACCCACAGCACACATACGTATATTTCCATAAGGAGCAAGATAGCCAAGATTGGGCCCAAGAGGCTGATCATCTAACCGGGAGAGATAATCGGAGGAACTAAGCCAATCCCACTCCACTTCATATTGCCCTTCCAGGCCAGCCATGACTTTTTTCCATGTTCCGACATACTCCGTCTTAACTGGGGCAAGAGACATTCCATCCTGTCCTATTATGTCTGTGGTTATTCCCTGGGTTGTCTTATTTGCAATTTCAGGTTCTACAAGTGCAACAAGATCAGAGTGGCTGTGGGTGTCGATAAATCCTGGAGCTACTGCTAAATTCCGAGCATCGATCACTCGCTTTGCTTCTGCGTTTTGCAGATTGCCTATTGCCGCTATAACTCCTGCCTCAATAGCCACATCAGAAACAAAACCAGGTTTTCCGTCTCCTGCATAACAGGTACCGTTTTTAATTAAAATATCAAACAAAATAGAACCTCCCCTCAAAAAATTTTCCCATTCTCAGAATTACCATGGTCCCACTATGGATGATCCCAAAAGAATTTCAGGAAGCCAGCATGACAATGCTGGAATATATGTAGTCAGCAACAAAACGGGAATTGAGACCAAAAACAAAAACGGCAACATCGTTTTTGTTAATTCTGCGGCCGGTACCTCTGCCAGTCGTGAACCAACAAAGATTGACATAGCAAAGGGCGGTGTCATGACTCCTATTCCCACATTGACAACCATGATAGCTCCAAGGTGCACCAAGTTTATGCCGAGCTCCTGCATAAGAGGAAGCGCCAAGGGAACAACGAGGATCAAAATAGGAATACCATCAAGGAACATGCCCAGTATCAAAAGGAAGAAGTTTAACATGAGAAGAATGAGATATTTGTTTTCAAACATGTTCAGCATAAAATTGGCCACTTCCTGAGCTACTCCCTGACGGGTAAGGTAGCGGGTAAGGATTGTTCCGCCGGCGAGAAGCAAAGTAGTCATACCAAAAGTACCAATAGTGCTGGAGAGAGCCTTCTTCAGCTTGGCGTTGGTAAGTTCACGATAGACAAACCAGCCTATCAAAAGACAGTATACTGCGGCAATGCCGCCAGCTTCGTTAGGAGTAAAGATTCCGCCATAGATACCAACGAGGATCAGCACTGGACAACCGAGCGCCGGAATGGCAATCTTGCCTGTGTGCAATATATCTTTAACAGATTCTTCAAAAGTGGTGGGAAGCAAAGGTTTTTCTGTGCTTTCAAACGTATAACGCCCCACCATAAAGTAGTTTAGCATCCCGTAACCAATAGCCAGCAAGATCCCCGGAAAGACAGTGGCCAGAAAGAGGGCCGCCACAGACTGCCCCGCCAGAAGACAATAGATCATTGCAGGCACACTGGGAGGAATCAGATATCCCAAATAGCTTGAAGAACAAAGAAGAGCTGTCGTATACACCCTTCTGTAGCCGAACTTCTCCAACCGCGGCACCAGCAATGGAATCAGCGCCGCAATGCAGGGGACGGATGATCCCGTTAAAGCACTAAGGAATAGAGTCGCCACAATACCTACGCCCGTAAGACCGCCTCTGAGGCGCCCAACCAGTGAATAAGAAAAGTTAACTATGCGATCTGCCAATCCTGCCTCTGATATCAACGCTCCTGAAAAAACAAAAAACGCTATAGCCATAATTGTTGATGAATCTAACGAATGAAAAAAAGCATTTGCCATAAAGACCGTAGGGCTCCCCATAACAAAAAGGCCCAAAGCCGTTGAACCTATAAAAAGCCACCCTATGGGGAAACCCAGAACGATCCCCACAAGAAAAGCAATTAGTGTGGTCACCGTACCGAGGTCTAACATCTATTTTGCCTCCCCTTCATTTACTGAAATCCAGCGGAGTTGTTTTAACTCGTAAACATCACAAGCTACATGCCAGCCGTAATGGAGAATCACCAAAACGATCATTACTGCCATTGCGTAAATAAGCCAGCTCATATTGAACCAGCGAACAAGAGTCGCGTACTCCGGGTATCTATACGCTCTTTTAGCAACTCTCATAACAGGACTACTAATAGAAAGCACCATAAGGATGGTGACAGAACTCTTAACGATATCGAAGATCGCCCTTTTCGCCCTGTCATCCCCGCAAAAATGATCGGGGAGAATATCGACAGCAATATGTGTTTTCAGAGCCGCACCATAGGGGATAGCAATATAAATTGTGAAAATGAAGATATAAAGCGCAAAATCAGCAATCCACATAATTTCGAAATGCAACCAGTACCGATTGACTACTTGACAGAACGTAAGAACGATTGCTGTCAAAAGCCCTATAGAACCTAAAATAAACTCTATTTTCTCTACGTGCGAAAAAAATTTTTTCATGGTAACACTTCCTTCTCTATCGAAGTGCAATTCCCCCCAAGATTGCAGAGAGCCTTCCCCCTTGAATAAAAGGGGGTTTCACTGAGGGGAACAGATCTAAAAAAATACAGCAGGTAAATAATGGATAAAACAAGGAGGCAGCCTGAAAGCCGCCTCCTTGTTTTATATCTATTTCTTTCCAGCTAAAACTTTTTCCCTGTTTGCCGCAAGTTCGTCAAGAATCTTTTGAGTCATGTTCTGGCCAGGATAATGTTTGTCAAGCCAAGGAGTGCAAAGTTCTTCCCAAACGCTCAGCATGTTCGCTTTTTCCCGGAATGCGGTTCTCTCTTCATCTGTGGGGTAATAAATTTCAAAATTGGCCTGCTTTTTCAGGAAATCCTGAAATTCATCTGCCATACGCTCTTGAATTGCATACTGATGCTCTTCAGCCTCTAAAGCGGCTTTCTCTATAGCGGCCTTAAGATCATCAGAAAGTCCATCCCAAATGTCTTTATTGATGACAACCTGGTTCGCATCCCACATCCAGTCGAGAGAAGTGTAATATTTCAAAACTTCATAGTGGCGCTCTTCAACAAGTGAAGGCCACATAGACCAGCATCCATCAACTACGCCGCGAGACAGAGCGTTATAAAGCTCTCCCCATGGAACTGTTTCTACAGTCATGCCTGTGCCGGACGCCATATTCTGAAGTCCTCTTACGCAGCCAAGAGAAGAAGAAACTCGCAGTTTCAGGTTTTTAAAATCTTCAGGAGTCTTAATGGGGCGGGTATTGTTTCCAATGCCGTAAGATCCCTGGGATACGGTGAAAAGAACGTGCATGCCAACTTCGTTCATTGCTTCTTCCATAGGCACATACAGGCATCCGTTGGGACGGGAGAAAGCCATCTTGCACTCTTCCCAAGACTCCACTGTCCAGGGCATCCAGTTGAACATTCCACCGGGAACCAGGTTTACATAAGGAGCAACTCCGCATATTTCGACTTCCCCATCCTGTACAGCGTGGAAAATCTCATCAAGAGTACCAAGCTGGTTGTCAGGGAAAAATTCAACCTGAATCCGGCCATCACTGTATTTCTCAATTAATTCGCAGAAAAGCTTGTAGGACTCCCCCTGAGAAGCACGAACTGAAGTCTGTCCAAAACGCCATTTGTATTCCGGCGCTTTCGCGCTTGCCGCAATGGCGCTGCTTAAAAATAAAACAACCAACATGAGAACTAAACACTTACGCAAGAACCCAACCCTAGACATCATATAACGCCTCCTTTTTCTTATGCAGTCCCTCAAGAGGACTGTGGTCCAAGAGCTTTGAAACCCGACAACGCTATTTTTGTGAATTACCACTTGAAACAAATGACATAAAATTCACACATAATCTTCCGGCCCCTTTGTCCTAGGCACGCCCCTTTATATAATCATGGGTAAAGAGGGCTGCCTGGAAAAAGAAGACCGAATATCTTCAGCTCTCTAACTCACATTAAACAAGAAGACCCGTCAATCTGTTGAATTCGTCTATTCTTTCGTCAATGGCGTCAGCCATGCCCTGGATAGAGCCCCAGTACTCATCATAGTCGTACCACTGGGCATT
>NZ_MPPC01000012.1:0-25990 GCF_001896635.1 Aminobacterium sp. EBM-42 | reverse complement strand
ATCGCTGCTGTAAGTGTCGTCTTACCGTGGTCAATGTGTCCTATGGTGCCCACGTTAAGATGGGGCTTCGCTCTTTCAAATTTCTCTTTTGCCATTTTTTCTCAGGCCTCCCTGCATATATAGAATCTTCGCCCTTCCAGGCTCTGTATTCCTTCGTTAAAAAAACCCCTATTTACTGAAGAGATTTTATCATATGAATCAAAAATATCCATATCCGCCCATAGGAAAAGACCCAGAAGTACATCCCTTCCAAATCTACCTTCAACAACATGGCAGATCCTTCTGAACTTCCGGCTTGTTTTTATTCAATGAGAGTAAAAAGACCCGGCATTATGCCGGGTCTTACAAAACACCTGCTAAATTATAACCGAATTCATCAAAAGCTGCCACTGCAACCTCCGCCACTTCCGCCTCCGCTATCGTTGCCGCCGCCGCTTCCGCCTTCTTTCATAACACTGTCAAGTTCTCTGTTTATTTCGTTTGCCTTCTCATCATTTCTATTTTCTTCTTCTCCCCAGAAGCCCATAGCATCTGATACTGAGGAAAGCCCGCCCTGCACAAATTCGGCTGTGCTTGATGACTGGGCAAGACCCGGGAGACCTACCGTAATATTGACCGCTGACACAGCGTTACCCAAATTTTCCAATCTTTCTCTTTCACCCGCATCTATGCCGGAACTCGTGTCATCCTTAACAGCTTTGACAAAGTCATCTGTAGCACCAATGATACTAATGGTTCCGCCAAGAATACCCACGCCAAGGCCAGCCACCCCTACGATCGCCGCGCCAGTAGCAGTAACTGGCAATGACCCAATAGCGATAACCCCCAAAGCGGCTCCGCCAATAGTACCAGCCACAGTGGCCCCCAATTTTGCGCCAGAAGCCAGGACTTGAGCGCCATAGCTGCTCTTAAAAGCCTCCCAAGCGCCTGTTGTTTCCACAAGCGACCTCTGATCAATGGCAAGCTGGGCTGTGCCAGACGCAACTCCCACATTGGTCATAGTGTTCTCAAGCCTGTTCATAACATCCATAGGAGCCAAATTTGCACTCATCGGTACTCCTTGTGAACTTGCCCATGCTGGCGTTCCATAAAGGGAGGCCAAAGCCTCAGCAAATATCGAACGCTCTTCTTCATCCATCTGCAACATTGCTAATTTAGCATATCGTATATTTCGAGAATAACGATTGGCACTGGACTCTAGAGCTTTTAAATTCTGCGTTATCTGGAATCGCAGATTTTTGAGTTGCTGCGAAGAGGGTTCTTGTCTCTCTTTCCCCTTCCTGATGTAGTACCGAAGGCTTAGCTCCGCGCGAATAAAGGCTTCTCGAAAGTTTTCATGTTCCTTGGCCATGGCTTTTACATAGATTGCGGGGATTCCACAGGAAGCCACCAATTCGCCATTTTTTTGTGGAGACTGCGGCGCGGGAGCCAAAGCTTGTGCCGGAGCCGCAGGAGGAGGTACCGGTGCCGCAGGCGCAATGGTTACTGGCACACTAGCTCCTGGAATATCGCCTATTTTCTGTTCATATCTTGATCTGAGGGCCGCATCAGCAACACCAACTATCCCTTGAAGACAAACTATAACGGTAAGGACAGCGCTCAGCCTCTTTATTATTTTTGTATTCTTCATTTCCTCTTCCTCCCCCCTATTTGTTTTTTAGTTCTTCGGGTAGCTTGTTTGCAATCAGGGCGGCAAGAGTTCCTTGTTTTACGGGAAGCCATGCCTTGCTGCCTTCACGATATATTCCGTCTCCGTTAGGGCTATGGACAATAGACACTTTTATCTGATATTTTCCTGTTTTCGTATTGAGGACAAAAAAGTCCATGCCATACTCTATGGGCTTTTTACGATATTTCGATGGCATATTTTTCAACACCCACGCTTTGCCTTTTTCAGAATAAACACTTTTGACCCAGCAAGAGATCTCATCCTTATTTTTATTAAGAGTTCCCTTGTGAAGATACATATCAAACCCATCATCCTTATAAATCCAGACAAACTTCTCTTCCGCCCCACAAGCACTTCCCGCAAAAAAGAGCACTAGCAGCAGAAGCCCAAAAACACAGAATTTTCTTCTCATTCCTTTACCTCCCTCCATGAATTCCTCTGGAAGTTAACATATGAACCACATCGGATAAAGGATGAATTTTCTCACCCCTCCATGAAAATCCTGTTACAATAAGGCTTGAGACCATATACCTAATAAGGTTGGTGAAAAGGAAAAATGAAAACACCTTACGACAAAGATAAATATTTCCTTTTTTTGATTATAGTTGGACTGGGGCTCACGACTGCCTGGAGCTGGGGGACATTTCAGGAGGGACACCTTTTTATACAGTTTCCTCAGCTTCTTTCCATATCACCAGAACATGCTTTTTTCTTTTTCCCTTTATTCAATGCTATCTTTTTTACCCTGATGGCAAAATATACCTTCTTTTTCAATGGCAATAAATTCTTTAAACAGCTTTTACTCTTTAGTGTTTTTTCTCTCTTTCTTTTGCTGCCTCGAACCCCTTCCCACTTAAGTATATGGATGGACTTTGCAAGCATCTCGATTGCAAGCGCAGCCCTTGCTCTTTTTGATGGGGGCTGGATGTGGCTTGGAACAAATCTCTCTCCCCAAAAAGCAGTTCTTGTTTTTTCGGCAGCCAACATGCTCGCCTCTCTTATTATGGCAGTTCACCCCTGGTTCCCGCCTTCATTTTTGCTGCTTATAACAGGAGCATTTCCCCTGGTTTCTGCACTTTTTTGGGGAAAAAGCTTTAATTTCTCTTTCTCTTCTTCAGAGCCCCCCCACCTGCGGCCTCAGACATCCTTTAAGGGTAAATGGCTTGCCCCCCTGCATTTTGGGCTGGCAATACGGATCTTTCTTTTCTTTTTGGCCTGCAGCATCTTTCATCATCATATTTTGAGCAGTTCTGGAACAGAAACCATTTCTCATTTCTTTTTCTCAGAACTTATGTACGGGGCAGGAGCTTTAACGGCAGCGCTATTGGTTTATAAGATTCCAAAAATAAAATTGCGGCACATTTATATCTTGGCCCAAATACTTATTGGAACCGGATTCCTTCTGATCTCACCTTTTTATGGCTTCTCTGGCTGGATCAGCATACTTCCCATAACACTCCTCCAGTTCGGATTTGGGTGTTTTGGTGCTTATGCCTGGGCGACTTTAGTTGGTTTGGCTTCACGAGCTCCTAAAGAACATGCCCTCTCTGTCGCAAGTAAGGGCCTCGCTCTTATCGCCGGATCTGTCTTTATAGGTCAGAATCTTATTTTTCTCTTGAACCGCGTCTCAGGAACATGGAACATTCCAAATAACCAGCTCCTGTGGGTCGCCGGTGTAATTTCACTCCTGCTGGCAGGACTTTTCTTTCACGATAATCCCGAAACTTTTGCAAACGAAAATCTTGATAAACAGGAGAAACATGGCCTCGCTCCTCTTTCTCAAACTGAAAGACACCATTTGTTACTTTTGCCCTATGATCTCACGAAGCAGGAAACAAAAATTGCCCTGCTGCTGGCAGAGAACCTCAACAATAGCGAGATCTGCGATAGCCTGAATATCTCTGAAAACACTTTAAAAACCCATTTGAGAAACATTTATCGCAAGACAAAGGCCTCTGGAAGAGAAGACGTGCAGAGAATCTTTTCGTAAAGGAACCTCTCTCCTAGATAAAAACACAAAAAATCATCCTCGGTGGACATACATCTGATCGCCATCCTCCGAATAAACCTTGATGCATATTCCTGTCTGCACCCACGGTTGGGAATAAAATTCTTTAAAGTTAAAATTATCTGCGATCATTGAACGCTGCCAAATTTTTTCTTCGACGTTCCAGCGATAACCACTAGCTTTAAGCTGATCACGCCGCGCCTCAAGCATCTCGCCCCGCGAAGTTTCTAAACAGAAGTCCAAATCAATATCTACAGACAACCGAGGGCATTCGAATATCACCAGGTTGATAGCCGTCCCGCCCTTAAATCCGAGGCTTTTATAAAGAAAGGGGTCTTTCTCTATGAAATGCAGGACGCGCGTGAGACGGCATACCTTCTCAAGGGTGTTTGCAACGAAGCCCATCTTTTTATATAAAAACCCTTTGCCGGATTTCCTATATTCCTTGAGGTATGAAACCAGTTTTTGTGCGCTCAGCCAGCGGGGGAGAATGGCCTCTATGCAGTTTAAAACCTCCTCGAGGCCCGCAATCTTATGTATATCATCAATGCTGTCGATGACAGTACGCTCAGCGAATCATCCCGTCGTATTTTGTTTCAACCCCGATATCGAGGCGCGACGGTATGTAACGGTAGGTGATGCCGTTGTATGTGAACTCGGAAAACTTTTTGTTGCCGGAGATCGCGACGTACAGTTCGTAAAAGACCTGGTTTGTCATCCCGGTGAAACTGAAAGGCCGAATGATGGGTGACGCAGGCCTCTGGAACGATATGGCTGGCAATCACGAAACGGTCCGCTAGAGGCTCGCCTGTCTCCATGCTGATGGAAACGAAGAGGTTCCGCCGGACACTTTCAATGTACCCTTTCTTTTTATAGTTGTTCAAAAGGGATTTTGCGGTCTCTTTATTCCCTGTCAATTTTTCACATCCTGCCGTGTGAAACATTTCATATCGACGAGCTTCTCATAATACTTCATCGTAATTTCCCCTTAAAAACAAAGTGCTTAACACATTTTAATATCTAATTAAGCGAAAAGAGGCCAATATTTCAACCCTTTCTCGCCAAAACAGATATAAACGTATAGTGTTTTCGTATTATTTTGTGAATATATGCTATTAAATTCCCCCTTGTAAGATAGGCAAAACTTTCTTGGTTGAGCATCAATCCACTTATCTAAATCTTCTTTTACGTATCGCCGGGCTTTTCCTACACAAATATGCGGTGGTGGGGCCCCAAACGATTTTTTATCTGGCCGGTCATGCGGATAGTAGGAAGGTTGCCTGCTGGTGGGGAGTTTAAACAAGACAATTTGGCAGGAAAGTTAAATTGTGCAAACAGTCATATGACATACAAATAGAAAAAGGGTCCCGAAAATAACCGGGGACCCTTTGCTAACACTGGAGCCGACTTCCGGACTCGAACCGGAGACCCCATCCTTACCATGGATGTGCTCTACCTGCTGAGCTAAGTCGGCTTTCATAATATATAAATGGTGGTGGGAGTAGGGTTCGAACCTACGTAGGCGAACGCCAGCAGATTTACAGTCTGCAGCCTTTGACCACTCGGCCATCCCACCACGTTGTCAATTTACTGGAGCCGGCACCCAGACTCGAACTGGGGACCTGCTGATTACAAGTCAGCTGCTCTACCAACTGAGCTACACCGGCTCGCCGCTGGTATATTATAGCGGGAGAAAAGAATCTGTCAACACCAGTCATCAACAGAGCATTATTTTACATTACTTTTTTTGCTTCTGCAATAAAAGCTTTTATCCCTGCCTGCTTTATATACGGTTCTTCTTCTAGGTGTTCGAGTTTCTCTTTTAAGACCAAAACATCTTCATCATCACAAAAGACCATAAAAGCCCAGTCTTTGCCGGGATATATTGCATCATCCCAATGGGTTTTCCCACTCTCGTTATCACGGAACAAAACATTTTTCCAAACAAAATATCCCGTGATTCCGTTTTTATTGAGAACATCCATGAGGTCTTCCGCGACACTTTCATTACAAAAAATCCAGAACATCTTCATGCTGCCTAAACCTCCTCTGCCTCAGCGAAACGCTTTTTACGACGAAGCTTTTCTTCAAACAAGCTGTAAATTACAGGTACAATTACTAACGTTACTATGGTAGAAACGAGCAATCCTCCCATTACAGAAATTGCAAGCGGACGCCAGAGTTCTGCTCCCTGGTCCTGGCTAATAGCCATTGGCAACATGCCAAAAAATGTGGTGAGTGTCGTCATTAAAACAGGGCGTAAACGACGTTCCCCTGCCTCAAGAAGAGACTCTCTCAATTTTAAGCCTCGAGCTCTGAGAAGGTTGATATAGTCTACAAGTACAATGGCGTTATTGACCACAATCCCGACCAGCATAATGACCCCGAGCAGTGCTTGTAACGAAAGATACATCCCCGTCAGAAGATAGGCGAAAGCCACGCCAGTAAGGGCAAAGGGGATGCTGAACATGATGACAAAGGGATCGAGGTAAGCTTCATATTGCCCTGCCATAACCATATAGACCAAAAGGACCCCCAACAAAACTAAATATCCCATTTGACGAAAAGCCTTGTCTTTTTCTTCCACCTCTCCACCAAAATCGATGCGAATATCTTGAGGGATATCCATTTTTTCGATAGTTGCTCTTGCATCTTGCGTCAGCTGGCCTAACGATCTCCCATGAACATTTGCTTCAACGACTACATAGCGCTGTTTATTTTTGCGCTGTATTTCCGGTGGACCTACTGTGTCATTTAGTTGTGCTACTGTAGAAAGGCGAATAAGCTCCCCATTTACATTCGGAACCATCAGACGATTTAAAACCTCGCGAGAGTTTCGTTCATCAGTGTTCAACCGAACTCGAATGGGATAATCATCATCACCTTCCCAATAACTTTCGCCTGTTTCATATCCGTAATAATACGTCCTCAGAGTCTGTGCAACAGATGCCGTACTTACACCTGTCAAAGCCGCCTTTTCTCTATCAACCTGTACCCATACTTCTGGGCGATTTTGTTTTTGGCTCAACGTCACATCAACAGCTCCTGGTATCTTCATGAGGCTATTCTTGATCGTATTTGCCGTTTCTATAACATGATCAAGGTTGTCTCCATATACTTCTATATTCAAGGGTTTCGACCCAAGCAACATAGCTTTAATAGGAGACGTGACCACAACTGTCATTTTTTCAATGCCAGGTTTTGTTTGTAGCCAATTACGCAATTCATTGGCTACTTCAAAAGCACTGCGCTCTCTTTTCTTTTTCTCTACAAGCTTAAGCCCCACAGTTCCCACGTTAGGACCAGCTTCTTGCCCGACAGCTACTGCATAGCCCTTCTCATGCCGGCCATCATAAGCAAATATATTTGTTGCCTCCGGTACTGTTTTTTCAGCATATGCCATTATTTCTTTAAGAAGTTCTTCAGTTTTTTCAATCCTGATTCCTTCTGAGAGTGTAAAGGTAATGGAGATATCTCCCGTATCCGGTTCCGGTGTCAGTTCAGTACCTATGAAACGAAATCCAGTTAAAGTAAGAACCAAAAGCAATATAGCTGCGGCAATAACTTTTTTCCTGTTAAAAAGGCTCCATGAAAGGATGTTCTTGTAACTTTGTTCAAGCCATACGAGGAGTCGTTCCGTATATTGGTGCATTTTTAAGCGATCTTCTTCGCGCTTGAAAAACCGGCTTCCCATCATTGGAACAAAGGTAAGACTGACAAAGAGCGATGCCATAACGGCTACAACCATCACAATAGTCAATGCTGAAAAGAAAACACCCACAAGCCCTGAAATAAAAGCTAACGGGAGCAACACAACAGCCGTGGTAAGCGTCGAAGCGAAAAGGGCAGACTGTACTTCCTGTGCACCAAGGATACTTGCCACATTCCGTCGCTCTCCAAGTTCTAAGTGGTAAACAATCTGATCAGTAGCGACAATGGAATTATCCACAACCATGCCACTTGCTACGGCTAGAGCTGAAAGAGTAAAAATATTGATAGTGTAGTCGAGCCATCCCATGATTATAAAAGTGATGACAAGAGAAAAAGGGATAGCTCCACAAATAATAAGCGATGCCGGAAGCCGTTTTAAAAAGGCCCACGTCACAAGAAAGACCAACAGTATTCCGCTAAAGAGAGAAGACCCTAAATTTCGTATAGAATCTTGAATAAAATCAGCCGCATTAAGCCCCACGTGATATTCCACATCGCCTGGGAACTCCCGGGCCTTCATATCTTCCATTTTCTCAAGGACAGCTTGGCTCACTTCTACCGTATTGGCATCACTGTTTTTAAGAACAATAAGAATTACAGACTGCTTCCCTGCGTGAAATCCCTGAATATCAGGATCTTTAAAACTATCGGAAATAGTCGCCACATCGGAAAGATATACTGGTCGCCCTTTCGATACACCTACAATTACTTTGTGCATATCCGCTACACTTTGGAATCGACCAGGAACCCGTAGATAATACTCAATTCGCCCTTCTTTTAGAGACCCTGAAGGAATGTTAATATTCTCCCGTTCAAGAGCTTGCACTACTGATTGTGGAGCTAGTCCATACGCTTCAATTTTATCTACATTGAGTTGTACCTGTATCTCCCGTCGATCCCCACCGTAGATCAGAACTTGCCCTACACCAGAAATACGGGAAATTGTTTCGGAAATAGTTTTATCTGCATAATGATAAAGACTGGGAAAGGACTCGTCTGCCGTTAGAGACATTACAAGGACAGGAACCGTCCCTGAAGTTATTCTCAACAAAATTGGCTCCTCTGCATCGCTAGGTAGATCTCGTTTAGCGAAGTTCACCGCATCTCGAACATCTCCTATTTTGACATCCAAGTCTTCCCCCCAATCAAACTTCACGGAAACAACAGATATGTTATCTTGGGACTTTGAAAGGATAGTATCTACCCCTTCTATCATGGCTATGTGATTTTCTACTATTTTGGAAACTCGCTGCTCTACATCGCTAGCAGAAGCTCCTGGCCATGAAGTCAAAATATTAATAACTGGAGGTTCTATTTCAGGCAATAAATCTACTTTTAAAGATGTGAAAACAATACCACCAAGCAATATGACTACAAGAAAGATCATAAGGGTGGTTACTCGCCGCTTAACCGAAAATTCTGGAAGATTCATCGCTGAACCACCTCAATTGGCGTTCCTTCAGAAAGTTTCTCCGAACGGGTAATGATAACTTTATCGGAAGGAGATACTCCTTCGATTACTTCAATAGCATCTGGTCCTTCCTCTCCAAGAGTAATTTGTTTTGTTTTAGCAGTCCCATCTTCTGTAGCCACATAACAAATGGGCAGACCAGTACCTGCCATTTTCATAACGGCGTCTAATGGAATACCAAGCCCTTCATGAGTTCCCGCTTGAATTTCTACTCGAGCATACATTCCAGGTTTCATAAGAGAAAGAGCATCAACAGCAACCTCTACTTTTCCTGTTCGAGTAGTAGGATCCAAAATGGGAGAAACTCTAGAGACTTTTGCTTTAAAAGAACGCCCAGGGAAAGCATCTAGAGAAATGTGCGTTTCTTGCCCCGCTCTTACCTTTGAATACAGTTTCTCTGGAACTACTCCCACAGCCTTAACCTGTTCCTGCTTGGCTATCACAAAGACAGGGTAAGAGGAGGTGGTGTCTCCAGTATCCACATTTCGAGCTGTAATAATGCCCGAAATCGGGGCCTCTATTCGATGATATCCCTTCGTTATCTTAAGCTGTTCCAGTGCTGCCCTCGTCTCTGCCACTTGCCTGACAGAGGTTTTATACTCTCCTTCTACATGATCATATTGTTGGCGACTAATAACTTCTTCCTTGTATAGTTGAGAAAATCTTCGATAATCGTTTTCCGCAGTCTGTTTATAAATTTCAGCCTTAGCAAGGCTTGCCTGCGCCTGGCTTATCTGCTGCTCTATAAGACTTGTATCAAGAATGGCGAGAATATCTCCTTCCTGTACTTTGTCACCTTCATGGACAAGGACTTGAAGAACCGTTTTACTTGGGACCTTACTAATAACAGCCGCTTCTTCTTCCGGTTCAAGAGTAGCCACAAAACGGACAATATCTACAAAAGTACCCTGTTTTGGAGAAACAACCTCTACTTTTACCCGCTCTATTTCCCCCACAGCACTTTCTATTTGGTGCTGCTGATAGGCTCGAAAACCTATGAGGGCAATAAAGATAACGACTACGCTAAAGAGCATCAGACTCTTTTTCACTCAAAATCACTCCCGTTCCTATTGTTCAGCTGTATTTAGAGGAAGGCCTACTGCATATAAAAGTTCTGTTTTAGATATGTGCGTATCATAAACTGAGTCAACAAGCTGAGTCCGAGCATTAGTGAGAGCTACGCGAGCATCAAGAACATCTATATTTGTGCCTACCTGAGAGCCGTACCGTTTTAAAGCCATACGATAGTCTTCTTCTGCACTTTGCACCTGATCCGTAGCGACGGATATTCGTTGCAAAGCAGATTCAAGGTTAAGTTTTGCGACAGAAACTTCCAAGTTAATTTGTTTTTTAAGGTCCTCTGCCCTGAAAAAGAACTCATTGGCGGCAGCCTTCGCCTCTTGGGCCTTGGCCTGACTCGCTCCACCATCGTAAAATTTCCAAAGAGCTGTAAGAGAAATTTTCCAGTCATCTTTTTCACTCGGGAAAAAAGTGTCATCAGCAACATAACTCTCAGCCTGTAAAATCACCTGCGGTTTGCTTTGTGCTGTTGCTGCCTTAGAAAGGGCAAGAGACGACTGAACGGCAAAGTCTAGTGCTTGAAGCTCCGGTCGAGTATCTAGGGCGAGAGAAAAAGGATCCTCAACCACAGGAACATCAGGCCGAGACTGATCTGGGTCTGGCAAAGTATATTGAGAACGTAGAGAGGCCCCCACAGCTCGTTCTAAGGCACTCCATGCCACATCTACTCCGTTAACAGCCTTTATTCTGTTTAGTTCGGCTTCTGACACATCTACGCGAATTCGCAAAACTTCATTTTTAGCTACAACGCCATGATTATAAAAAGACTCCACTTGCTTCAAATGTTCTTTAGTGAGTCCTAATACATCTTCCGCTACAGTAAGTTTGGCTCGAGCTCGCTGAAGATTGTAATAACTTGCTAAGACATTGCTTTCCACTGTCTGAGACACTCTGGTCTCTTGTGCTTTTGCTCCCTCTAAAGCCAGCTTCTGGCTTCGTACAGAGTTTTCTACAGCGCCACTACTGTAGAGAAGATAATCAAGAGACAGAGCTGCACGATAAGTTTTTTCAAACCCAGCTATAGCCGCTCCTCCTGTAGGAATTACAGGATACCTCGGCTCCTCCCCTAATTGTTGGTACGTTAAAGACGCTGCCAATTGGGGTTTTTGCGCCGATTTTGAGCCTAAGTATCTGGCTTGAGCCTGATTCACTCGCTCTGCCTCCGCCGCCAGGATTGGATTGTTTTCCTTTGCAAGCTCCAATACTAGCGCCTCTGTGAGAGATTCTCTTTCCTGAGCCCATAAAATGCGTTCTTCTGAAAAAAGGCAGGCAAATAGGGTTATTAACGCAATCGTATAAAAGTATTTTCTATGGTGCATATGGTGCTCCTCCTTTAAGAACTCGTATTACTAAAAATTTCCAAGAACGTTTCGCCTCATCGGCTGAGAGAGTTGTTCCTACGTTAGAAACTAATCCAGCAATAAAGTTCTCGAAAATTCGAATCAGTTCTTTAAGAGAAAGTCCTCCCGCCCCATCTTTCAGGGAGGGGTACATCTTCATAAGAATAGACTCAAATTCCTCCACAAAGGATAGGCTGATAAGGCGATTTAAGTCCTGAATTTCCGTATTACCCCTAATAGACTCTAAAGCCATATGGACGCTGAACATTCGCCATAACTGGTCTTTCATCATTGCATCAATAAGCTGTTCTCCCCGAGCGATAAAAAGCCCCTCCCGTTCCTCAGGCTTTTCTGGCTGATCTGGCACCATAATATGGCGGATGCGCCCTACCTCTCCCTTTAAAACAGCCCTATAAAGATCTAATTTTCCTGAGAAATGCCAGTATAAAGCTCCCTTACTCAAATTTGCTTCCTTAACAATGGAATCAATGCTCGCTCCATAAAACCCTTTTTCCGCAAAGTGTTTTCTCGCTATAGACAATATGAGGGTTCTCGTATCTTGTGCATTATTTTCTTTCAAACACCCACCTCACGACCGTTCGGTATGTGGATATCATAGGCCATACTGATCGGTCTGTCAAATGGAAGACATAAAAAGCGGGTTACCCTGAAAAGGATAACCCGTGCCAACTAGAGTCTTTTAAGAAAGGGATAAGATGTTTCGAGCTATTTCAAAATAAACGATGAGCCCAAACACGTCTACTAATGTTGTAATAAAAGGACCTGACATAATAGCTGGGTCTATATGAACCATTCGAGCTATAAAAGGCAGTAGAGTGCCCGCCATATTTCCAAGCAAAACAACAATAACAATGGCAATAGCTACAGTGATCGCCAGACCATATCCTGTATTAAGCATATAGGCTCTTCCAAGGCCAAGAATTGCTAAAGCCGACCCTAATAATATTCCTGTTAAAGCTTCCCTAAAAATAACCTTGCCTATATCCTTCCACTCTATATGCCCAAGAGTGAGACTGCGAATGACAAGAGTAGAGGCTTGAGTGCCGGCATTTCCACCAGTATCAATAAGCAGTGGGATAAAAAAAGTTAATGCTACCACGCTTTGTATAGCAAAAGAGTAGTGCTTAAGAATAGCAGACGTTGCAGTCTCTGTTAAAATACAAATGAAAAGCCACATGAAACGTTTTCTTGCTAAAGTAAAGATACTCGCATCAAGATAGCTTTCTTCTACCGGCTGGATACCTGCCATTCGTTCGAAGTCTTCCGTTGCCTCTTCCTCGATGATGTCAAGAACGTCGTCAAAGGTTATTATGCCAACAAGCCGCTTCTCGGTATCTACGATAGGAATGGCCTGCAAGTCATATTTCGACATGACCTGAGCCACTTCTTCCTGGTCTGTAGTCGTTGTAGCGTAGATAGGATCATCCATAACAGCCCCCACCAAGGTGTGAGGTTCTGCCATAATAAGGGTTTCCAGATCGACAACGCCTTTTAGGTAGCGTTGTGTGTCAACAACAAAACAAGTGTAGATGGTTTCTTTGCTGCGCGCATTCCTCCGAATTCGACCAATAGCCTCTTCTGTTGTCATTTCCTCTTTCAAATCTATATATTCCGGGGTCATTATTCTCCCCGCAGAGCTTGGGGAATAATTCAGCAGCATGTTTGCTACTTTGCGTTCATCTGGGGAAAGGCGCAATAGAAGTTTTTTCACGGTTTTCGCGGGCAGTTCATCGAAAAGAGCTGTTCTGTCGTCATCTGACATTTCTTCCATAATTTCTGAAACTTCACTATCAGAGAAATGGGCCAGCATTTCTTCTATCTCTGTGCTGTCCATAAACTCAAACACTTCTATGGCCAGGTCTTTTGCTAAAAGCCTGAAGAGAAAAACCCGTTCAACAGGAGGTTTTTCACCCATTATTTCAGCAATGTCAGCAGGCTCCATAGTGCTTAGCAGCTCTTTCAAACTTTTAAACTTTTTAGCCTGGAAAAGCTTATCGATGCTTTCGAGAAATTTGTGGTGCAAATCATTCATCGGCATCTCCCCCCTTTGTTACAGTTTTTTTAAAGGGTGAGAATCAGTTCACACCCGACGGGCGTCGGGCGTTATCGAACCTGCCATGAGGAGTGAAAACGTACTCGACGCCAGTTAGTTCATTAAAATTTTAATGTAGTTACACGATAAAGGGACTAAACCGCTATCCATGTGTCGCTCCTTTTAGAAAAGAAAGCTGCTTTAATTAAGATAGCATACGGGGCTTTTTAGCAAAACGCCCCGTATGTATTGTGTTTTTTGTAAAAAACTAACGTTTGGAGAACTGACGAAGCCCACGAGCACCTTTCTGACCGAATTTCTTTCTTTCGACCATGCGAGGATCCCGAGTAAGCAACCCAGCTTTTTTAAGAGCGGGGCGCAGTTCCGGATTCAGTTTTAAAAGGGCTCTTGCTATACCAAGGCGAACTGCTCCAGCTTGCCCGGTAAGACCGCCCCCATTGGCACGGACAAAGACATTCACTCTACCCTCAATACCCGCAACTTTTAAAGGGGCAAGGGCCTGAGACTGCCAGACCTCGCGAGGGAAATAATCTTCAACCGTTCTTTCGTTGATTTCTATAGATCCATCACCCGGGCAAACTCTTACTCGAGCAATAGCATTTTTACGTCTTCCTGTTCCCCAAAAATAGGAAGGAGTTGGCATTCTTGTTCCTCCTTTCTCAAATTAGATATCAAGAGCTACAGGCTGCTGAGCTGAGTGCGGATGATGATCCCCTGCATATACCTTAAGTTTCCTCTGGAAGTTAAGGCGTGATTTGGGAAGCATTCCCTTCACGACGAGCTCCATAAGCCGCTCTGGTTTTTTTGCAATCATTTCACCGTAGGTCTGGCTCTTAATACCGCCAGGGTGCCCCGTATGGTGATACCTTCTGGTGTTCATTAATTTATTCCCCGTTAATTTCACCTTCTCTGCGTTAATAACGATGACAAAGTCTCCACAATCAACGTGAGGGGTGTAGGTTGCTTTATGTTTTCCCATGAGAATTCTGGCTACCTTTACAGCAAGACGTCCCATAGGTTTATCGGTAGCATCTACTACATACCACTCGCGAACAACTTTTTCACGAGTAGCCATGTAGGTACGATTGCTTGCCATGTTCATTTCCTCCTTTAACTTCAAGTAAATTTATAGAGAAAAGTTCAAAGAACGCCGACTCTTGCGGAAGCTGCATTCTTTTAGCCGCATCAGGGAATGGTGGCGGCATTCCCGCTAAAAAACACATCTTCTTCACAAAAAGGCATTCGTAGAACCAGCTTATTTTACACGTTTTAGCCTCGGGTTTTCAATAATCCCTGGCAATCTTCCTCTTTTTGCTATAGGAATTCCATCTACAACCTTCAAGTCCATGGTCATATCTCGTGGAGTTCCATGGGCAATATAACTTCCTACGCCAAAAGAATCAACCCCTGCTTCAGAAAGAACTCTAATTCGTTCGGGGTTAAGGCCACCGGAAGCAATAATCTTTACATGGGAAAAGCCTGCAATATCTAAACGATAACGAACCTCTCTAACCAGTTCAGCAGTAACTCCCCCACGTTCTCCAGGAGTGTCAAGACGAACTCCATAAAGACGATTTCCGAGTGCTTGCGCTACTCGCAAAGACTCTTCCGCTTCATCCTTAAAAGTATCAATAAGGACAATTCTAGGCTCTCCTTCAGGAATTTCTTCATCATAGAACCTAGCCAGTTCAACTGTATCTCCAACAATAAGGACGGCAGCGTGGGGAACGGTCCCCATAGGATTGTGGCCAGCCAGTTTCGCGCCAAGCATGCAGCTCGCGCCGGAGCATCCGCCGGCTTCCATTGCAACACGCTCCATAACAGGCGCAATAGCAGGATGGACATGTCTCGCCCCAAAACAAAGGACAGGCTTGCCATCAGCTGCCTCTACGCACTGCCGAGCAGCTGTGGCCCAACCGCTTGAACTAGCCAAAAAACCAAGTAAGACGGTTTCATACAACCCAAATTCAGAATAAGGCCCGCTTATTCTCATAACGACTTCTTTAGGAGTAAAAGTGTCTCCTTCGTTTAAAGAATAAACTGAAACATTTTTATGTCTCAAAATTTGCATTGCCTCGGTCAAACCGGCATAAACGCCATTACCTCGAGCAAAGAATTCTGCAACCACAGGCGTATTAATCTTTCCGGCCCGGCGCAACACATCTCTCGTTTTCAAAAAATACACATCGGTAGTGAGGCCGCTCATGATTTCCTCGTGAGTGGCACTGTACAAACGGTCCATATCAACCGTAATAGAGGAGATATCCTCCAGGGAATCAAGATTCCCGTTTTTTACCATATCCATTCTCCTTTATTTTGACATCATTACGAGGACAAGAGACGTTAGCATGAAAAGACTGGTCAGAACAACCGTTATTTTCGTTAAGCCACTCAATCGCTGCCACTGGCTTCCACCCATGTCAGCTTGCGTTCCACCGCCAAAGATACCCGAAAAGCCGCCTTCTTTACGTTGCTGAAGAAGTACTATGCCAATCAATGCAATACTTAAAACCATATGCACGACGCCAATGAACATTTTCACCTTCTACACCCCCTACACACTATACGACACTGAAAATACAGACAGTAGATTATTTTATCATATTTGTTGATGAATAATATGTATTAATTGATAAGAAGCTATAGCCCTATGGGATATTCGAGCTTTTATTTTATCAGGAAGGTCTGCAAAAGGACGTTCGTACCCATGGGGAATAAAAAGCGGATCGTATCCAAAACCGCCTCTACCGCTCCTCTCGTGAGCAATCCTTCCCCAGCACTCACCTTCTGTAATCAAAACCAGTCCATTCTCTGGAAGGCAAAGAGCGAAGGATGCCACGTATTTGGCTACCCTATCCTCAATTCCTTCGAGGGATTTTAAGAGCCATTCATTCCTCCCATCTGTAGAGGGGGCTACCCGTGCGGAAAAGATACCTGGCTTCCAGCCTAAGGCACGCACTTCGAGACCGCTATCATCTGCTAAAGCAGGTATCCCTGTCTTTTTTGCCCACGTCACAGCTTTGATATAGGCATTCCCCATATAGGTTTGTGCTGTTTCTTCTACATCAATGGCCTGGCACTCAGGGCCAAAGATAAGATGTATCTGGAGAGGAGCAAGTAGTTCCGCAACCTCTTCGTACTTGTTTCGATTACTACTTGCAAAAACTACAGATTTTCCCGACGCAAGCATGTCGTTCCTCCTCGCTAATCTGAAGAACCTCAGCTTGACTGAACATTATAGTTTGAATTCCATCTTCAGCCAGATCGAGCATAGCGTCGAATTCATCCCTGGCAAAAGTCCCCCGCTCCCCTGTGCCCTGTATTTCAATAAGCTGTTTGTCCCCGTTCATCACCACATTGCAGTCTACATCAGCGCAGCTGTCTTCTTCGTAACAAAGATCAAGAAGAAGGCTTCCTTCTATTTTCCCTACACTGACGGCGGCCACAAAAGACTTTACCGGAATTTTCTCTATCACGTCCTGGGCTTTCAGGCACCGCATAGCGTCGAATAGGGCTACAAAGGCTCCGGATATGGCTGCTGTACGCGTTCCACCATCTGCCTGGATAACATCGCAGTCAAGCCATATGGTTCTCTCTCCCAGAAGAGAAAGATCCGCGGAGGCTCGAAGAGAGCGGCCAATAAGGCGCTGTATCTCATGACTTCTCCCGCTAATCGCTCCTTTTGAGGTCATCCGTGATGTCCTCTCTGCTGTAGCACGAGGCAACATAGCGTATTCTGCGCTTATCCACCCCTGGCCAGACCCCCTCAGAAAAGGAGGAACCCTGTCTTCCACAGACGCCGTGCAAATGACTTTCGTATCACCAAAGCAGGCTAACACTGCCCCTTCGGCATAACAGGTAAAGTGACGCTGGAAGCTGATGGGACGTATTTCATTGAACTTTCTGCCGTCACTTCGAAGAAGAGTGTCTTCCATCACCACAGTCCTTTCTCTTTATGAACGCAGTTCCCAGGGAACTGAAAGATTTACAGGCGCGCCGCTCTGAGGAATCTTTCCTTCAACAAGGAAACGTACCTTTGAAACCGGGGAAAAATTTTCTTTCAGAGTCCGAACAACACCTGTAATGAGCAAGGTGCTAGTTTCTTCTCCAAGAGCATTCAGTGCAGACATGAATCCTCCGCTTATATCAACGTAAGCTGTATCACCGTTCCTGAATATATGGAGGATGTTGACCCCGCGCAAAGAATCTCCGCACTCTTCAAAGAGTTTGAGAATGAGTCGTTCCATGTCATCTTCCATAAGGCTGGAAAGAACGACAATGTCCTTTCGCACCACATCGCCGTTCATGGGAATATATAGAGGGAAGGTGACCTTTCTTCCAGCATTTGTTTCTGAAGCTACGAGCTCAGAAAGCTCTTGCTGATTTTGAACAATTTCCTCCTGGCGGACAAGATTTTTTTTATTTAAAACTTTAAGTGTAAATGATGTTCCCCAATAACCCACCCCGAAAAATAAAAACAAAAGGGCCACCCATGCGATGGCACGGAGGGCAAGAGGGGCTTTTTTTGAAGACTGCTTATCGGCATAACGTCTTCCTCTTCTTGAACGAGGTTTGGGTTTATGTATGGTTTTTGACTCTTCTACCTGTTCGTCGATCTCCTTACGAATTGTTAAATCATCTTCAAAATCATCAATGAAATCATCTTCTCTACGAACCATTTCGTATAGCGCAAATGCGCCACACACCTCCTTTCGCACTCACCATTCTATCTGCCATTAAAATACGTTTCTACACCCTGTGCAATGGCTTCTGCAAACTGTTTCTGAAAAGATGGCGTCGCAAGTTTTTTTGCCTCGCTACGCTCTGTTAAAAAACCTGTTTCTATAAGAACTGCCGGCATAGTGGCCCCTCGCAACACAAAGAAAGGAGCCTGGGCAACCCGCCTCATATTTATTTTCTGCTTTTGCCCGGACTTGAATAAATGCTCCGCGACTTCTGTACTATCGCTAATTTTCGCATTTTGTTGCATATTCCCAAGAATATTTAAAAGCATTTTAGTCTTTTTATCCACCTGGGCTGAACTTTCGCTTCCATTATCCCCTGTCAACTCACGGTTTTCTATCAATGCGAGCTCCATTGCATCTTTATCAGTGGGCAATGCCATAATATAGATTTCTGTCCCATTGGCATGTCTTCCTTTAGGAAGGGCGTTGGCATGGATGCTGATAAACATGTCAGCTTCCCATTTGTTGGCTAAATCCGTACGTTCCCCTAACTTGAGATATACATCCGTATCACGAGTGAGACGAACTCTGAACCCTCGTTTCTTGACACATTCAGCCAGCTGTCTCGCATATTGCAGATTCAAATCTTTTTCGCGGTAGCCATTCGCCACAGCTCCAGGATCTTTTCCCCCATGACCAGCATCTATTACTACAAGAGGCGCGGATTTCCGAGGAACAACCTTTGCAGGAACAAAAACTGGCTCCTTCGGTTCTGAGGCTTGCTCTGCCACTGGTTTTGGGGCTGGTTTCAAATTTGACACTGCCACTGGCGCAGGCAAGACTTCATTCTTTGGGTTGTAAATATCGACCACGAGCCGAGCAGGGTTAGGAAGGGTGAAAACCTTTAATTCTCCTCCCTTTATAGAGCTCAGCGTAATAATATATTTTCCTTCAGAAGACGCAGTTTCTATTAGGACGTCAGTAGGGAAGGGTGAAAGGGTTTCTGTCTTAGAAAGACTGCCTTCCGTAAAGGCTATCGATACATTTTGCCCCGTTTGACTTGATTGAGGCTCTGTCTCCCCCTGGTAATCGAAAACTGCCCTTATTTTGTCGTCATACCGTCCCCATCTCAGCGCTTTCAGTTCACAAGGCCTCATTCCGCCTGAGGAAACCAAAGAGGCAGGTGTGGAAGATGGCACGACGGGGATACTTGCAGGCAAAATGGCTGCTTCTGCCTCATCCTGCTTTTTCTCAGGGTTTTTCACATTCTTATTCAGAGAAGAAGCCTCTACTGCATCTCCAGCCCAGGATAAAGAAGCGGCGGACCCTGCAGCCTGATAAAGAGCCTGGAGTATTTTAATGGCGGAACGAGAATCCAGCCACCAGTTTCCTCCTTCAAAGACAGGTGCTGATGCCATCGGTACTAGTTGAACATCTAGCCAGACGGCCGTCGCTTTATTAACAAGCTGCAGTTTGTTGTTCTTATAAAAAATTAGCAGGGTATCATCTTTGTGTTCGAGTTTCAATTGCAGAAGACGCCCCATGACACCAATAGAAACCATGGTCATTCGTCCATTATCCCTAACAGGAACTCCGCCGAGGATTCTGCCATCGAGGGCAAGATTCCAGGCCGAATCAGCCATCACTGGAGTGACAGATAAGAAAAGACATAATATGAGAAGAAAAGAAAATATGAATTTTTTATAACCCGGCCGCTGTAACATTATCGATCACCATAGTGCACCCTCCAGTATCGCCAAAAAAGGAAAGGTCGTTGCCTATAAAGACAATGCGGTTGAGCAAGTCGAGCAAATTACCAGCTATGGTCATTCCCGCAACGGGTTGGGCAAATAAACCTCCAGAAAGGCTAACACCTTTTATGCCGAGAGAAAAATCGCCGCTCACAGGATTTACGGTGTGAAGGCCAAGAAACTCCGTTATATAAATTCCACTTTGAACAGAAACAAAGATTTCTTCACTGGAAATATTTCCTGGCTCCATATAAAAATTTGAAATATCCACATCCGGGAGGGAGGAAATACTTCTTGCGGCATTTCCAGTAGACTCTACACCGTCTTTTTGAGCATGTTTAAGGTTGTAGAGGTACCCTTCTACAATGCCCTCTTTCATTAATACGGTTCTTTGACTGGGAACACCCTCTCCATCAAAGGGCACAGTCCCGAGTTTTCTAGGCATCAGCCCATCATCTACAAGAGATAGAAGAGGACTCGCCACCTTTTTACCTAACTTCCCTTTGTAGAGGGATCGATTCTTATGTACATTCGACGCACAAAAAAGCTCACCTATCACAGAGAGAAGAGAAGCGGAAACTTCTGGAGAAAGGACTAATGTATAACGCTTCGTTTGAATGGGACGACCGCCTAAAGTACAGGCTGTTTGTGTTACCGCTTTTTCAACAATACGTTGAAGAGAGATATCTTCCAGGAATCGGAAGTCTTCTCCGTATCCCCCCATCTCCATATTTACCCCATCACTCATGACAAGGCTCAGGCCTGCTGCTACGCCGCTTCCATCATACCAACCTTTTACTCCGGTAGATGCCATGTAAAAGGTTGCCCCTTCCCCATCATTCCATGACGCACTCCGCACAGAGAGAACCCTCGAATCCTTTTTTTTTGCGAGATGGGTCATTTCTGCACACCATTCCTGACGCTGTTCCGGAAGGATAGCGGAAATTTTTTCATCTTTAAGCTCGAGGTTTTTAGCATAAGAAGACTTCCCATTATAAAGTACAGTCCATGGGTCAGGTTCAAGATTAGCGCAATTATGCCAACTCCATTCCACAAGCTGCTGTAAAGAAGATCTGTTGAATGTGTTAATATGGGCCACTCCCTGACGCCCGTCTCTATCAAGTGTACGTATTCCTACGCCCACGGAAAAACCCGAATTGTTCTGTTCTGGCTTTTCATCCCTTAAAGAAAGACTGTGACTTGATCCAAAGTAAAAAAGGATGTCAGCTCCACAGGCTCCTTTTTCAAGAGCTTCTTTTATTGCTAATTCAGCATAACTTTCTACTTCATCACGGTCTGGAACGATCATTCTGGTTTCTTTACCTCTTCTACTATGATTTCTGCGGCTTTCACTGCCTGCTCCTTCGACACATCAAGATGGGTAACAAGACGTACACGGCGTTCTCCCATGGCTGTGAAATAAACTCCCCGACGGGCACAGCTATCTATAAGCGTGGATGCAGTGGGGCCATTTTCGGGAATAGAAAAGAATACCATATTCGTTTGTCTGCCCTTCTCCTCAACGGCCAAACCGCCATCCTGAAGAATATAGGCTATGCGTTTCGCATTCTCATGATCTTCAATCATTCTATCGATATTATGATCTAAAGCATAGAGTCCCGCTGCGGCAATGACCCCTGCCTGACGCATTCCTCCTCCAACTCGTTTTCTCCAATGCCGGGCGCGGTCTATAAAATCAGATGAGGCACAGATAACACTTCCTACGGGAGCCCCTAACCCCTTGGAAAGACAGAGCTGAACCGAATCTACACGGGATGTATAGACAGAGATGTCTGCTCCCCAGGCTAACGCCGCGTTAAAAAGTCTTGCTCCGTCAAGGTGAACAGGCAAACCCATATCTTTTGCCTTTTCTACTGTTTCTGCGAACCTTTCTGGAGAAACAGCAATGCCTCCGCACTTATTGTGGGTATTTTCAAGGCAAAGAAGCCTGGCGGGAGCATAGTGGACATTTTTAGGAAGACACTTTTCACCAATTGATTCTGGAGAAGGGATTCCTGACGAATCGTCCACAAGCATAGGGAAAAGCCCGCCAAGAGCGGAAAGGCCCCCCCCTTCGTAATTGTTAATGTGAGAATAGGTTCCGATAATTACTCCGTCTCCCCGATTACAATGTGAGAGGAGAGAAACAAGATTACCCATGGTTCCGGAAACTGCAAACAAAGCGGCTTCTTTCCCTGTTATTTCTGCAGCTTTCTCTTCCAGCCGCAGAACGGTCGGATCCTCGCTATAAACGTCATCTCCTACTTCTGCCTCATACATTGCCCGACGCATTTCCTCGCTGGGTTTTGTAACGGTATCGCTTTTAAGGTCGATGGGAAAGTACATCTAAGTTCTCCTCCTTAACGTCAATCTGTGTCTTTTAACCTTATTACGTATAATACCATCAATCTATAGGGATATACCTAAACGCGCCCATGGTAGAAAGTCAAACTTTACCCGTATCCCCATAGAAACTCCAGGTCTATTGGTTCCGTGGAAGTCAGATCCCGCAGTAGGGAAAAGGCCCATTTCTTTAGCAATGCGCAAATATTGAAACACCTGCTGAGGAGCGTGACTGGGAGCCAGGCATTCCATCCCCCACAAACCGAGCTCTTTTAATGAACTCAAAATATCAACAAGCTCTCCATAATCATCTGTTGTCTGAACCGGATGGGCAAGAACGGCAACACCCCCTGCCTGATGAATTGTTTCAATGCACTGCTGGGGAGAGAGCCGGTAGCGGGGAACATAGGCAGGTGCCTCTCGCCCGAGGTATCGCTCAAAAGCGGCTCCCATGCTCTGCACATATCCTTTTCTGATAAGGACCCTGGCTATATGGGGACGTGCTATGACCTCTCCCTGGGCCTCAGCCTGCACTTCTTCTATGGAGATGGACAAACCCAGCCGCTGAAGCTTTTGGCAAATTTTGTAGTTTCGCTCATCCCGACCTTCCCGCAAATGCTTCATATGTTTCTGAAAAAGAGGAGAATCCACATCGATTCGATACCCCAGAATATGCATAACACTATGGAAATCCGCAGAAAGTTCAACTCCAGCCACACCACGGACTTCTCTTCGTGCGCATGTCTTTAAGAAGGCTTTTACTCCCTCTGTTGTGTCGTGGTCAGTCAAACTAGCCACAGATAGTCCCTGGCTTTTTGCTTTGAAAGCAAGGGCCCGGGGTGTAATAGTTCCGTCAGAGCATGTGCTGTGAAGATGTAGATCGATGAAAATCATGCTTCTACCCCCTCTGCTTATCTATCTACCAAATTTCATAGTGTAAAAGTTCACCATCCAGCGTGATGATCTGTATTATACTTTCTTCTATCAACGCGACGCTTGCCGGGTCACGCCCTCTTGGCAAGGATGCGCCCCCAGGGTTTAGAAACCATGTTCTCCCTTCCCTGACAAGGGAACCTACATGGGTATGGCCCGTTATCACTAGGTCTGCACGGGATCGCAAAGCCAACTCCCTGACCTGAGAAAAGTGAGAGCCATGGCTCAAAAGTATGAGCTTCCCGTGCCACCAGATCATTACATAAGGAGAAAGGATGGGCCAGTTAAGACTTTCCTGGTCCTTTGGAAAATCACTATTCCCCTTAGCAATGAGAACAGGTACGGAAGAAATATTTATGAGATCCGCAAGGCCTGTATCAATACCGCTTTTCAATACATCCCCTGCATGAAGGATAGCTTCCACGTCCCCCCATATCTTCAACGCTTTTTCCCAGGCATCGGCATGTCCATGAGTATCGGCTATGACACCAAGTCTCTGTGACACTAAGCTTCACCTCCTCATAGAATTAGCAATGGAAAGAACATCCTGCAAAAGGGCAAAAGCAGCGAAGCGGCTTCCTGCTCCTGCTCCTTCAATGCAAATCTCTCCCATGGTGTCTGTGCAGAGAACAGCACCGTTGGTTACCCCATAAAGAGTTACGAGAGGATGGTTTGCAGGTAACGCTGTAGGAGCTACTTCGATCTTAAAGGAATTTTGCTTCCTTTCTATTTTTGAGAGAAGGCGGACAACGCCACCCTTTATTCTTGTCATATTTAGCATTTCGGGAGTTACTTCGCGGATTCCCCTTACTTCTATCATATCTTTTGTAAGTCTGGGAGCTCCCATAATGGCCTGAGCGACTATCATCGCTTTATAGGCAGAATCCCAGCCGTCAATATCCACACTGGGATCGGGCTCCGCATATCCCCGCCGTTGGGCATCAAGCAAAGCATCGTCAAGGGTGCTCCCCTGACGCATCAATTCAAGTATGTAGTTGCACGTGCCGTTTAATACTCCTTCAAAGGAAAGAACTTCCGTAGCGGGCAAACCGTGGCGAAAAAGAGAAAATAGGGGGGTCCCACACATGACCGTTCCCTCGAATAGGAACTTCGCCCCTCTTTCACGGGCGAGACTTGATAATGAATGGTACCAGAGAAAGACTGGGGACTTGTTACACGTAACGACAGACTTTCCCCGAGAAAGGGCTTTCTCCATATAGGTGCGCGCCGGCTCCCCCGTTTCCAGGCTGGAAAAGGTTGTGTCTACAAGAATGTGATAGTCACCGTTATTCAGCAAATCTTCCAGGGTGGGGGATATGTAGAGGCCATTGCTTCTGAGGCAATCTATACGTCCTGTTTCTTCTTCAGCCCTGAAAACAGATGGCATATGCAACCCCTCTTCTGAATAGAGGTTGCCCCTTCTCTGGGTCGAAATTCCCTTTATCTGAATGGTGCATCCATATTCTGAAAAAATCTTGTCACCCTTCCTCTCTAGAAGAGAACAAAATTCCCTCCCCACATTCCCGAAACCTAGAAGAAGAACTGAGATCTTCATGCATACTCCTCCAACGCGTAATAAATAATGCCCTCTAGTCTGGATATTGCTTTATTCTATCACTTCAGAACAAAAAGCCTTCGCCTTATCCTCTTCATGTTGTATTATTGTAGTGAGTTAACCAGATTTTTTATTAATTGAAGGGAGCACTATTCATGAGCGAAGAAGTTTCTCAAGCAACTCTTTTAAAAGAGCTGAAAAAACTTATCGAATCATCATCCCTCGCGACCGCCCGGTTAATAGAAGCTGTTTCCCTTAATTCACAGCTTGCTTCTTCAACAACTCCTGAAATGCGGGAACTTTTTACACAATGGCTGAACTGTGTATCCGGAGAGGTCATGAACTCTATAGAAGAAAAAGGGATTATCTGTTTGGAAGACATTTCAAAAAACATAGGAATTTCAGAAACTACTACCCTTTCCTTGCTCTTATACTTGCAGCGTCAAGGGGCCATCATAGTGAAAGAAGTTACCATAAAGAAAGGTAGGGGAGAAAACCAGGAATTGTGTCACTGTCTTCGTTAATAAATATAATGAGGTGATGATATGGCTACTGATTTGCAACTATTATCAGAAAAGGCTCACCGAAGAGCAGCTCTTGCGGAAGCAGGGCTGGGAAAGTCGCTGCCCTTTCATATCCTCTCTGAAAAAATGTGCTACCTTTCTTATTATGATATTTTTTATGAAAAGCAGTTTGAAAAGAGTTATCGGCTTTGTATTGAGAACAACATCCACACTTTTTTTATTCCACCTGTACTATTGCCCTTCGTTCTTGATTACTTTGCAGGAACGAAGCTAAGGATAGGGACTATTATTGATTACCCCTATTCGGGGCTTCCGCCTTCTATTAAAGGGGATCTCATTCGCTGGGCAGAGGATAATGGCGTAGAGGAAATTATTGTTACCCTTCGTGCAGATGTTATGCATGAAAACAAGGGACGTGAAAAAGTGCGCCAGGCCCTCCTCTCCTATGGTAAGTGCCTTGGCTCAAATATTCCCCTTTACTTCGCCTTCGATGGGCATTTTCTATCTGAAGGTCAAATTATCACCTTTGTCAGATATTCGGAGATGGCAGGCGTTTCAGGGGTAATTTGCCTGAACCTCCGGCGGCGGCTCAATATTCTGAGGGATGTGGCAGTAGTACGTTCAGCCACGCCTAATTCAATGTCTGTCGGTGTTTTAGGAAACATTAAAACATGGCAGGAAGTTGAAACACTAAGTGCCGCAGGCGCAGACATCACGGTCACCATGTGCGACCTTGAAGATTTCCGCTACCCCCTTGGTTTTCGGAAGAGTGATCAGGTCTGATTTTTGCGTTGTCTTTATGGAATTTATTGAATATCCGGGGTTTTCGAAGGCGATTTGGGGTGT
>NZ_MPPC01000007.1:0-61192 GCF_001896635.1 Aminobacterium sp. EBM-42 | reverse complement strand
TGTTTACGGCTTCGGACATCTCGATTACTATCGCCACGTTATTGATGTTTTTGATGGTAAAGTAGAGCCACTAGTGACCGGACGAGAAGCTCGAAAGACCGTGGAGATCATCGAAGCGGCGTATGAAAATCAGTAATAAAAGGAGTTCTTGACAAAAAATAGCTTTAGAGCTTAACAGAAAAATTTAAGATATATACGCGCCACAAGTGTGTTTGTGAAAATTACCCCGGCAAAGCAACAAAAAGAGGCGCCAAAAAATTATAAAACTTTACATAAAACATAATCACAGGGGGGACCTTTGAGCATGTTAAAAAAACGGTAAACAACATTAACTTTCCCATATTTACCTTTAAATTAATAAGTCTAATCATGATAACTATCATTTCTTTATTTTGTGCGGGGCGTTCTGAAAGTGCCAATTTAGCACCATTTAAATACGGTATAACATCTTCAGCAACAGAATATGCAAACTCAGGAAGACGCTCTTTAGATAAAAACAGAATACTGGTATTTGATTATGGGAAAGCCTACAGTTCGCTGGGAAAGTGGCACAACCCCTTTTTTATAGCTAGGTATGCGCATGCACTATATAACGACTGGTATAAGACTAATTGTACAGATGATAATCTAAAAAATGATTTTCTTCTGCAAGCAAAATTTCTGCTTTCTTCGTACAAAGAAGAGCGAAAAGGGATGGCCTATTGGATATATCCTTTTGAAAATACATATTTTGGAGCCAAACCTGGTTGGATTTCGGGGATTGGACAATCTCTGATTGCTGGCGTTCTTCTTAGAGCCTATGAAATCACTGGTAACCAGGATTTTGAAAATATTGCTAAAAAGGCAATAGAAGTTTATTTTCATCCTATGTCCTCTGGTGGCGTGGTCACTAGCGGTGAAATGGGTTTATGGATACAAGAAGTAGCGAGTCCCGATTGCAAAGGATTTTGCATTTTGAATGGGCATATAACGGGTCTACTCGGCTTAATTGACATTGCGAATCTAACTTCTGATAAAAAAGTATACGATGTTGTAACTCGTGGAATAGCTACTGTTCGTAACCATCTACACGATTTCGATGCAGGGTTTTCTTCTTTTTACTCTCTCAAAGTTAAAGATGGGGATCAGCCAATCATTGCTCCCAGAAATGGCTATAATGCTCTACATGTTTGGCAGCTCGAAAAATTATTTGAGATTACAAAGAAGCCTGAATTTTTACATGCAGCAATTTTATTTAAAAAATACGAAGAGTTAAAGGATATAAGAAACGCTAAAGGTTCTACTAATCCCAATACACATGGACCTGATGAAGCAGCCGGGTGGTTTGGCAACCGTTATTGGTCTCATAATAAATTCCCTACATACTACGAGGTTCATATGGCATCCGAGGAAGCTCTTGAAGGGGTATTTATAGGTGCACATTCTCAAAAAGCTGCTCCCCTGTCTCTATCGGTTTCACTTTTTCAAAATGACAAATGGATAAAAATATGGAGTACAGAAAAGAACATCCAAAAAGATATTTTTCTTTCTTTCAGCAATCCCGTGCTCGCATCTGCTATACGTGTCGATATATATAGCGATAACGGGAATAAAAACGTTGCTCTCAATGCGGTAATGCCTATACGAAGATTAAAAAGCGTTTCTGCCAACTATGATCGGCCCGTAGTAACTTTGAGTACATTAGTGCCTGGGTTTAGGAAAAACGACTAATTTTATTGCTTTTAATAAAATTTTTATGTGTGCCTTATTTGAGATAGACATAAAGTGAAGTAAAACAGAGCTTTTGACGAGTCACTACATCGCTCATAAAAATTTTTTCTGTTACTGGCAGATAAGATACATGCTCCGTTATGACTTATTCGATTATGTTTACTTAATCATGATAATTTAGGCAAATGGTACAGAATATATTGTGTTGCCTGCATATATGCTAAGGGCTCTTGCTATCGGTAATGGAATAACAAACGGCGTCACAGAAACACAGCAGGCAGCAAACCGTTTACATAATTAATTCCGATTTTACATTGTTGCCACTGTAAAGAAAAAGGTGAGGGTAAGAAATGTGACACATAATGTTTGAAGTCATATAGCCATCATTGAGCTAAAAAGAGTTGTCGCTTATATTATTGATATCTTCAATGGCAAGGCAGCGCCTATTTTAACAGGACGAGAGGCATTGAAAACAGTGGATATTCTTGAGGCGGCTTATAAAAACAAATTACAATAAAAAGCACGGCGCAAAACGAAAGCCCATTAAGGTGTTTTTAAATAGTGATCATTGTCTCTATTTTCTTTCCTTGAAATTAGTTTTAAGGGAGAAAATTTGTCGTGGTTCTATTTGCACATTTGCAACTCCCCTTTTCTTTTTTGTCACCCAATGAATGAGAGAGGTAAATAAATGTTCTCGACAAAAACAATAATCAAAAGAGAGTGCGCCAAGGATAGAAAAATCAGCATTGCTATTATGTCCCCATTTTTTGTTTTGATGGCTCAGTTCTTTGTACTCTATTATTTTAATATCATCAACACAAATATGGGACAGATGGTACAGCTGCTATCCAAAGCTACCGTTGGTCTATTCTTTATATATTCCTTTCTGACTGTTTTTAAAAGAAATGGTCTTATATTCATATTCATATATTGTGGTTTTGCCACAATTTTTTTGTTAAACTTTCTTTTTTTCCAACAAAACACTCCTTATTTGAAAGCCACCTTGTTTAGCTTTTTTTTCATGTGTTTACCTTGCCTCGTTTACAGCTTTAGTATAAATAACCTATTAGTTTTTAAGTCTATTATGGAAAAAACTGGTACTATCGTCTTTTTTATAGGGGCAATAACTGCATTTTTAGCCATCACTAACAGAATATCTTTAGGACCATATAGCATGTCACTATCGTATTACATGCTTCTTCCCGTCATAGTACACATGAATAATTTTTTTGTAAAAAGGTCCATTGAGTCTGGCCTAATTACAACCATAGCTGTGTTTATCATATTTGCACTCGGCTCTAGAGGAGCCATTCTATGCATAGGAATTTATGTCATTTTATATTTTATGACTCAATCAGGAAAGAATTCCGTTAAAAATTGGGTTTTAAAATTGTCAGTTTTTTTTACGTTATTTTTCTCAGTGTTTTTTTTAAAGGAAATCTTTACCTTCTTAAACAAAATCCTAATGAAATATAATATTCACAGCAGAACTATCGCGTTGTTTTTAAGGGACAAAGTTCATCTTAGCGGAAGGGAAGTTATTTACAGCACTATTGTGGATCAAATAAAAGCTCACCCTTTAATGGGAATAGGCCTTGCAGGAGACAGGCTTTATACAGGGGGAACATATTCTCATAACATTTTTTTGGAAATCATATCTGGATTTGGAATCATAGTTGGAATAATTATTCTCCTATTTTTAGGGTGTATAACTATCAGATCCCTGTTCTTAAAAAATAAAACAAGAGCAAACCTAATGTTAATGTGGTTTTGCATCGGGTTCGTGCCTTTGATTGTAAGCGGTTCATATTTGACATATTTCCAATTTTGGATATTTTTAGGCTTGATAACTCGTTTTTCAGTTACAAAGGAACAAAAATGTCTCCCTGCTAACTATTAAGCATTCTTTTTTGCTGAAAAACTATTCCCCGGTTATCATCTTCGATTTGAGAATCCAAAACATATAAATTAAGCTAGAAAAAATCCATGCGCCTATACTTAAAAATGCTGGCGCTCGATAAGAGCGAGCAACTATTATTGGAGCAATAAGCAACATGGCAATAAAAAACTCCTTTATTATTCCTCCTAAATATTCGCTCATCCCTTTACCCACCAATTTCATAATAATAACGAGGTACAAGAAGTAGACTATAAATTTCCCTACTCCATAAATAATAATAGGGGCATAAGAACCTTGGACTAAATAACCTATATATAGAGATGCCACTCCCATAAGTAACATGAATCCTTGAAAAAGAGTTAGATACCTTTGTTTATTCACTATCAAAAAAGTAGCAGAGATAGGAGATGATAAAAACTGCATCCATAGGTAAGGAGCAAGGAAAAGAGTGTAGTAACCAGCTATCTTCCAACTGTCCCCTAAGATTAAAGGGAAAAGATCCGGGGCTATAAAACCTAAAGATAAAATAGGGAATGTCCCTAAAGTAACCAAAGCCTTAAGAGTACGAACCGTTACATCTGATAATCGTTCCTCCCTTTGTGCAACGCTTGCTTTCTGAAAATAAACCTGTCCTATAGACTGACCTAAAAAACTGGCGGGCAGCTGAAGAACTCTCGTGCTCATAGCAAACCATCCAGTTACATCTGAGGAGAAAAAAGAGGCGAGCAAAAGTGGCATTATTTGTATACTTAGCACGTTAAGGAGGGTCCCCCACGTTTGATAAAGAGGGAAATTGTAATATTTTTTAGCAACGATTGCTAACATTTTTTTATTGACTACGCTTAGGGAAAAGTTTTTTTTCGTTATACGAACAAGAGAAGTAATTCCGCCTGTCATACCTATAATCTGCCCCCATAACAAACCAGAGGGTGTAAAACTATATGCAACCGAAAACAGATTTATAGCACTTTAGCGGTTGACTAAATTAAGGTGATGATTAATTTATGTTTTTTGCTGTGATATGTTATTCCATGTGTTTTATATATACTTGTCTTTTTATTTATTTATTTTTTAAACATAAAGACGTATTTCTTCAACCTAGTATGTTTTTTCTTTTAGCTTTTCACGTTCTTATCCAATTAGGAAGCACATATTTATCGCCCACTGTAATAGGGTATCTTCCTAATCCCTTATCTTGGTTTATCATTGTTTACATTGTTCCTATTCTTTGTATTTTTATATCTTTTATATGTCGAAACTTTTTTAAAATAAGAAACATTACTAGAAAAATTATAAATTTTACCCCTACAAAAACACAAAACGACACTTTTAAGGGGATTTTTTTCCTTTTCTTGGTATCATTACTTGTTGCTTTTATTTATTGTTTTTTTGTTCCATTTAAATCCACTGGCCTTTACTCTATGTTTTTTAACCCCGCAACAGCAACTTTAGCGAGAGAAAGATCCCTAAAATTACTAAATAGCACTTTAGTAAAATATGTTTTTTCTTTTTTTTCTAATAGTATGTCCATTTTTTTTGTTGCTATATTAACGTTACAAATGCAAAATAATATGCATAAAATCAGCTTTTCAAAGAATATTATTCTGTGTGTTTTTTACCTGTTTTGTTGCAGTGTAGTTTTGCTACCAGGGGCAAGATGGCCAGTTGCCAAGTTAGTCCTTACATCTGTTTTTGCCATTGTTATAAAAAAACGATTAAAATTTAATTTTTTATTATTTTTTATAGCTCTTTTATGTATTTTAAGCATTCCTGTTTTATTATCCATCCTTAGAGAAGGAAAAAACTTTTCCTTCTTATTAATGTTTAAATATTATCCTTATATTTTTAGAAGAATTTTAGTTACACCAAGCCAAACTGGGCTATGGTTCGTTCATTATGCTCAAAAATTTAGCTTCTGGGGTGTTGCAGGAATTCCTAAAATAGCTTCTCTTTTGGGGGAAAAAGGAGTTAATGTTGCTAATGTTATATATTTACACTATACAAATGCCCCCATAGCTAGTGGCTTAGCCAACACCTGCCATTTTTTTTCCTATTATAGTTACTTCGGTCTTTGGGGCATGATTGTCTTTGCTATTATCAGCATAATAATATTAGACTTGTTATTTTTTAGCACAACTTTTCTTTCAAAAAACACTCTCGTTGCTTGTACTGCCTCGCTTCTCGTTAATTCTTTATCATTTATAGACGCCGATTTTACAACAGCACTTATTAGTCATGGATTCATTCCAACAATCCTCATTAGCTACATTTTTGATTACATATGTAAAATAAAAGTTAAAAAAGCAACCAACATAAGCAAGCAAACTATTAATACTGAATAAATTTTATTTTAGAAACGTCGATAACATACAATAAAAAGTACAATATATTTCGCATACTTTCTTATAAAAAGATGCAACAGTTCCCGAAAGACAGCAGCGCTTTATCTGCGACAAAAAAACTACCCCAAGAACAGAGGGAGCTGCTGCATACGAAAGAAGATACCGCAGAAAAGAGACAACACGCTTGCCCTCCAATTTATCAGGGTTCATATTGAGCAGAAACTCGACCCTCGTGCTAGAAGTGGTAAATATATAGCATCGACAAAGCGGAGAACACGGATATAGAGCAACTCTATGCCCCGAAAAGGAACCCGAAAAAAGAATCCTTTCCCGTGAGCATGGGGAAAAAACTTTCTGAGAGACTGTGGAATCTTGGGTACAAAAAACATTGACGCTACTAGGAAGGGACTCCACTTTCCCCCTTTGTTTAATTCTACCTTTTATAAAATAGTCTATCAAATTAAACCTTTCGTGTCCTCGGTTCTATACCACGTTCTCTAATGTCATTTTTTTTAAAAAAACTTGATGATTCTCTTTATCCTATCTTTTACTCTAAATAAAGTTCTATTAGATTTAAAATCTGTATGCGCCCTAAACGGGGCGTTCATTATTGCGTCAAACCCATCTTCGCTTAACTGTAGTTTTGCTAAAATATATTGTATATCTTCTTTTAATTCTTCTAAGGATCCATAAGGCGGCTTTTGCATTTCTAGCAAAGCTTCTTCTCTCGACATTTGTCCCGCAAGAATTAAACTAGAAAAATGAGCTCTTCTCTTATCAATACCAAATCGTTTAGGCAAAAAATACCCTTGGTAAAACTTTGTAAACCTAGACTCATAATGTTTCGCTCCATAGTTAATCCATCCGAGTTCTTTTTGAAGCTTAGCCATGGCTTCTTCTTTGTTGTAAGGCATATAGTTCAAAGGCTTTATCACTTTCATTTTTTTAACAAAAGGATAATAAAAGTAATATCTAAAAAAGCTAACCATAGGATAGCTCTTTAAAGTGTACTCCCCGAACTGGGAATATATCGCTTTTAAATTTCGCAAATCCATAGCATTATAAACCCAACTAGCCGGGAGTATAGATTCTGTAGCAAAATTACTTCCACTTAAAACATACCTTATATTATTATCTGTAGCGTATTTATAAAGAGCAGCGAAAAAAGCATGATCTTGAGGCACATCTTGATTAATAACTCCAGCTTTTAAGTATGCAACCTGAAGATCCCTCATCTCCTCCCAATTTATCGTATAAGTAAAATAATTGAGATTAAGATAAGAAACTATTTTCTCAATATTCCGTTCTGCTATTTCGGAATTCCAGCCACCATTAATATGTACAGCCAATGGATTTAAACCTAATTCTTTAACTGCCACAACAGCAAGATAACTGCTATCTACACCACCACTAAGCCCTAATATACAATCATATTTTTGACCTTTACTCGTTTTTTTTATCTCCAAAACAATATCACTTAATAAAGTTTCACCCTTTTTATTAGGGAACCATAAATTATTAACAATAGAATCGAAAAAATGGCAATGATTACAAACACCATTACTATCGAAAGTAATTGTTGGATCTGAAGTATCCATAATACAACGACGACACATTCGATACTCTTTATCCACAGAAAGCTCCTCCTCTAATATTCTTTTTTCCCTCGTATATAAAAATACATTCGAGCTCCATATATGCTCGCTCCCCAACAAATACACCCCAACAAAAATTTAAAAGAAACAAGATATCCTCCATATCGTAGCGCTATAACTGGGCTTCCCAAAGCTAATGCAATGAGTATCTCTTTTATAAAAAAGGCTCCCGCTCTAACCCAAGAATTACCACTAATTTTTAAAAGCCAACAAAGCAAAAAAGCATAAGCGCAAAAACTCAAAACACTATATAAAATTATTGGAGCCATGTTTCCCGAGAAACGCGCAGCTAAAATTATAGAAACAAAGCGAGAAGAAAACAAAACACTTCCTAAAAAAAAGTCTTTATCTTGTAATTCTAAAGCATATAAAAGCGTAGAAATAGGAGAAAAACAAAAAACTAAAAGTATATACGGAGATAGAAGGCTGGAATAGACACCTGCCATATGCCATTTTTCTCCCCAAATAAAAGCAAATAATTCTGGTGCAATGATTCCAATTCCTAAAAGAGGAATTGTTCCCATCACTATAAGCGTTTTTAAAGTACGTAACGTAATTTCGCCAATATGGTTCTCCGTTTTTTTGTTTAAACTCTCACTTGTTCTTTGGAAAAAAACATGTCCTATAGCTTGTCCCACTAAACTTATAGGGAGCTGAAGTACCATCATACTAAAAGCAAACCAACCCGCCATCTGTTCACCCCAAAAAGCAATGAAAACCAGCGGCATAAACTGATTGCTTAATGAATTCAAAACAGCACTCCATAAACTAAACAACGGGAATCTCTTGTAACGAACCGCAGTTTTCCATACGATCCCCAAACCAGTCCTAATACTCCCTTCTTTTAAAAGGCTGCTTAAGAGAGAAAACCACCCTCCCCCATAATTAAACATTTGTCCCCATAGTAAGCCCCAAGGCCTAAAATTTAGCCAGCCTAATAATATGCTTCCTATCGCATTGTAAAAGCTTTTAATTATTTTAGCCTTAGACATTTCTAAAAATTTTTTCTGCGAGAGGCCCCAATAATATAAAAGCTCAAAGAATCCCGCAAAAAAAACACCTATGGGTAGTAATTTTAAATAAGGAGCAAGCACATTAAGACCAACCATTTCGCAAAAAATATCTTTTAATGAAGAAAAAACGAACACGGACAACATTATAAAAATAAATAATTGCAAAATCCCCCCCAAAATAACTAAACTTCTCGCTGTTTCTTTATCTTTAGCAAGAGGTAAAGCAAGATGATATCCTCCAGAAGAGAAACTCACGCCAATAAGCAGAAGTGAGTTAAAAGCAGCAAATACTCCAAAATCAGCAGGAGAATATAATCTTGATAAAATGGGAGAGATAGCTACATTTATAAGCTGCCCTAAAATTGTTCCCCCTACCAGGACAGAAACAGCTTTTAAGAAAGCGTATTTTTTAATTTTATTTATAATACTAATGCTATTCAACCTTCTCATCATTATTTAACCTTAAATAATGTTTAATTTTAAATATAGCACGAGCCTTCTTTGTATCTCCATCATTTAAAACCCTTAAAACATCTTCATCATTTCCCCAATTCTTAATGAGATATTTTTTTAATTCTGCCTGTTGATATGAAAGTAGACTCAATACATTGTGCACATCTATATTTACACTATTAAACCTGCTCAATGCGAAAAACTTCCCAACTTCACTTTTGTAATGGGATGCATCATAGAATAAGCTCCTATCTTTTGTAAGACGGTTTATATAAGCATAATCGTAGTAATCTGTAATTTCTGCAACACGTGTTTTCACACTCTTAAAATTATCATATTGCTCTGTCACCCAGATAAGCGACAAAAGATCGGCAGAAATAGGGTTAAAAAATAATACCAGGTCAATTCCTTCTGCACGAGTTGCCTTAATAATTTTCTCTAAACAAAAAAAGCTTTCATCACATAAAGAAAACTGCTGATATGTTTTAAAAAAACTCATTAATGAATGTATATAGGCATCTTCATTCGCTTCTAATGCGCTGCCTCTTTGAACATCCCATCCTTTTCTAAATAAAACCGTATCTCTCTCTTCCTGACTTCTCAACACGGTAGGCTTTATAATTCCACGAAGCCCCGCTGTTTCTTGCAATTTAAATGCCATATATGAGAACCAACTACCAGAAATTTTATCTAAACGCTCTTGAGAAAATCCTTGTCGAGAATCATTGAAATTATGAGAATCAAACTGGAAAAAATCTAGCCCCAAATACACCTTTTGAGGCTTATGAACCTTTATCATAAAGTTAAGATATTGATAGGCATCTCGTATGGATAAAGAGCTCATGCCCATGTTATAGACTTTTACACTCTTATCGGGATAGTCATCAGGGCATAAACCAACATATACTCGAGATGAGCCAAGAAAAACCACATCCGGTTTTATCATGCGATACTCGTAGGGTTTAAAGAAATCTAGATGAGCCGGCTGGGATACTTTGTAATTGTTAAACCCCCTTATTATGGGGAAATGCCATATTCCCAGAGGGTCTACGGCAATAAGGCTGCCCCAGAAAATGAAAAGCCCAATTCCTACAACAAAAAGCCAAAGAGAAACCAATCGTTTATTTTTCATAGCAATACCTCAAAATTGGAAATAAAGAAATTCTGTGGGTTTTGTACCTATAAGTATCACAGCTAATAAAAAGACAAGGGCCGCTGCCGCAATTTTTATTTTAGATAGAGAAAGTTGCCTGGTATCACTATTAATTTCATAGAAAGAAGCCATCTCCCAAGATTGGGGCATAAACACACAAATAAAAAGACAAAGCAATAACTCAGGGAAATGCGTTCCTCGCAATAATGATAAGTTTAAAGAAGGAATACCTTGAACGCCTATCATTGCTTTTATTACCGTGCAGCCTTGAGCAAAAGAATGAGATCTGAAAAAAACCCATCCCAAGGTAACACTAAAAAACGTCGCTCCCCATTTTATAAATATGGGAATTTTTCCTAAATGATATTTTTTGAAAAAGTTCGATAACACTTTATGAGCTAAAAGCAATAAGCCATGGTATAACCCCCAAAAGACAAATGTCCATGAAGCGCCATGCCATAAGCCGCCAAGGGTCATTGTTATCAAGAGGTTCTTATATTGGTTTAATTTTCCTTTTCTATTCCCTCCCAGAGGAATATAAAGATAATCTCTCAAGAAACTTGATAGCGTAATATGCCAGCGTCTCCAGAAATCTGTTATAGAAAGGGCCTTGTAAGGAGAATTAAAATTTATAGGGAGGCTGATGTTAAATAATTTTCCCAATCCCAGTGCCATATCTGAGTAGCCACTGAAATCGAAATATATCTGAAAGGTATAGGCGAGAGTGCCGCTCCATGCTGTCCAAAATTGTAACGACCCCGTCTTATCAAAAACTTGTGCAACCCATGGAGACAAAGAATCTGCTATTATGACTTTCTTTGCTAAACCAATAGAGAAAAGAAACAAACCCAGAGCGATATTCCTGTAACTTACTCCAAATGTTTTTTTGCGAGAAAAATAGGGAACTATTTCGGGATAACGAACTATGGGTCCTGCGATAAGTTGAGGAAAAAAGGAAACAAACAACGAAAAATTTAATAGGGAGGGAGCAACGATCTTCCCCTGGTAGACCTCAACTAAAAAGGCTATTTGTTGGAAGGTGAAAAAAGAAATCCCCAATGGAAGGAAGATATCTTTATCGACCCATTGGGAACTGGACAGGGCAAAGATATTGCTCATAAAAAAGTTCCCGTACTTAAAGTAGACAATCAATAATAAATTGACTGCGACTCCTAAGAACAGGAAATATTTTCTATATCTATTTTTTCCCTCAAGCGCCTTTCCAATACTGAAGTTAAATAATATGGAAAAAAGCAGCAAAAAAATAAATGGCGGGTTCCAGTATGCATAAAAGTAGAAAGATGAAATTGTTAGCCAAATTAAAGCCCCCGTCAAAAGCCTATTTGACGAAAGGAATCTAAATCCTAACCATACAATGGGGATAAAAAAAAGGATAAAACTATAGGAATTAAATAGCATTCTTCTCCCTGCCTTTATCGTTAACCATTAAGCTTGATTTGCCTTCCCAAATCACAAGCAGGTTATCTGCAAACCTGTTATGCAACGCTTGCAATTCTTTGGTAGTCAAAACCAGCACCCGAATCTTCCGTTCAATCATCTTTTCTAGCTTGTCTATGAGGTTTTGGAGGTAGGCTCTGTCAATATCGCCAACCAGCACGAGGTCGATGAGGCCAGAGTCTATGCCTTTTGCGTAGTCTCCCGTTATAAAGGCGAGCTCTACGTTGCCGAGGCGCCTTATAACCTGGTCGACAAGCTGGTCGATACCGAGGGTTTTTGTGACTATGGCCCGTATTTCGGGGAAGAGCGGGTGTTTTGTATTGGCTTTGTAGAGCTTGGTTCGCCCCTCGTCTTGGGATTGCAAAAGCCCTGCTTCAGCAAGGCGGTTGAGCTCTACCCGCACAGCATTGGTTGATTCGCCGAACTCTTCGGAAAGTTCACGAAGGTACGACCTGTTCTCAGGGTTGAGAAAGAACTTTAAGAGCAATTTGACACGGGTTTTTGAAGTAATTAAAGAATCAATCATGATTTATGTTTTTCCTTCTTCTTTTCGAGTCATTTTATTACTCATAAAAGAGGAAGTCAAATAAAAAGAAGGCTCTCTGCGCATATGTTTTTAGCTATTCATAGTTTGATGCCTCTTTAGGCGTTGTTTTGCCGTGGAGCGCCCTTAAAACGGCCTTTAAAGACCCTTGGGGGAATAGCAGCCAGCACAATAGCCAGAATAATAATAGTGCAGCCCGCCATTTCTCTCAATGTGGGGAATTCTGCGCTCATAAGGGCGGCCAGAGTGATGCCCGTTATTATCTCTACAGTGCACATGAGGCTGGCAGCAGTGGCTGATATGTATTTCAAGGCCGTATAAAAAGCGGCATAGGCCAAGAGGCTGCCTACACAGGAAATAATGGCGATATATCCCCAGTTGACGAGGGAAAGGGGCGACACATCGGCCCACCCGGCAGTGAAGGTCTTTATGATAATGAGGCAAAGGCCGCCCCATACATGTGAATAGAAGATGATGCTGTTTCTGTTGAGTTCCCCTTTCTTGGACGTTTCTCTGCCCAGAAGGGATTGTCCCGACAATCCGAGAACAGCCACAAGCCCCCAGAGGATGCCGGGCAGTGAGATCTCTTGAGTTCCCTCCTTGCCAGAAAACATGCCTACCCATACTCCAACAAGGATGAGAAGGGCTGAAAGCACCTGTGCAGGTGTGGGAGGTTCTTTTGTTATCAGGAGGCCACCAAGAAGGGTCACCATTGGAAAGGTGTAATGAATGATAAGGGCTGCCGAAACAGTTAAATACTTGAGGGAAAAAAGAAAGCCTGTATAGGTAAAGACCACTGACAGAATACCGTATATTAAAAATATTTTCTGTTCTTTGAGGGAAGTGCGAAGGTACTGGGGACTCCGCAACGCCAGATAGAGCCCAAAGCCCGCAACCACCAGAAAGGTTCTGAGAACTGTAACGGTTACCATATTGATGCCCTGAAGGGCAAGGATTCGCCCGATAGGGCTTACTGTGCCCCATGAAACGCCTGTCATAAGGGCTAAGGAAATACCTAGAAAGTGCCTATCCATTTTTATATCGATCTCCACATGTATACGTTATTGTTTGTTTTACAGAGCTAACAGATGAAATTATACCCTTTCTGATGTAAAAGAGGGAGCCTGACGGCTCCCTCTCAGATTACAAACAATAGAGTCTATTCCATATCCCAATAGCGCCTCAGAAGGTCTTGTAAGTGTTTTCTTATTTTCGTAAGGCGATAGTGGATGGATTGCTGCGTCTTGTTAAGTTTTTCAGCAATCTCTTTCTGAGTGCAGCCCCACGAGAGGGCCCAGATGATGAAGAGGTCGGATTCGCTGAAGTTCCTTTCTAAAAGATCTATAAAATCGATTGGTATGTGTTTTTTTGGTGCGGGGATTGCCTCTTTGTGGGCTTCTGTCAGTTCGCAGTGAAGATCGGGATAGCGGTAGCGGTGCGCGGCATCCCGCACTTGGCCAGGCAGGCGTTTTCTAATGTAATTGGAGAGTTCTTCATTGGGGGGACATTTTCTTGCTAATGTGATGAGGCCCATTGACGCTTCTTGTTCCAGGTCTTCAACCTCTGCGCCGCGGCCTGCGTAACGCCAGGCTATTTTCTTAATGTAGTCAAAATAGTCTCTAAGGATTTTTTCTTCTGGGTCTTTGTCACTACAGGGAACACAGATCATTCGTTATGCCTCCTTGAATTTTTTATGGCCAGATGAATGAAGTTTCTTTTTCCATAGGGCAAGATGCTTGTGAAGCCAGCCCTTTCGGCCAGTTCACAAAAAAGTGGCTGATACCTATGCATTACTACCACGTCGGCAGCCCGGCCTTCCACGTGAAGGCTATTGGCAACTCCCCCAACCCTTTTATTATGGTTGGGGCAACGATATCCGCTGGTAAGTACGATGGGTTCTTTCCAGAGGCTTCTCAGCTTTTCCAGGCACTCTACTAGCGGGGGCCACAGTTTTACCTGTTGGCAACAGGAACATTGAAATTCTCGAAGATTAAAGTGGGGTGTGAGCTGCAACGAGTTGATGATTGGTTTCACTGAGTTCTCCTCCTTCCATATGGGTAATAGCGCTCTCCAGCCGCCGGATGGCTCCTGTCAGTTCATCCAGCCGTTTTTCCATGCGCACAAGCAAATAGGCTGCTACGGCTACAGAAAAACCACTTTGAAGACAGGATGCCAAAAAGTCTTCCATAACGTCACCTCCTTTTTTCAAGACACGAAAAAGCGGCCGGAAGAAGATTCCGGCCGCATGAGGCCTATGCTCTACTCTTCAATGAGAGTAGTGACAGAGGTCTCTACGAGTTCGGCCCCAAGAATTGAGACCAAACCCTTTATAAATATATTGTTGTCTATGATGGCTTGCATTGCTGTGCGAACCTCTTCTTCCGTCGCATCCTGACGCGCATAGCGAAGGGAGAGGGTTCGGTTCTTTCCATCGGCAGTACCAAACTTAAGGCGAAGGGTTTTCATCAAGTTTCACTCCTTTCTGCAATCAACCCGGGAGCGTCACTAATACCGCAGCGCGCTCACATTATACACTATTGACAAAATCTTCTCTACTCCACGACATTAGTGTCTATTTTTCGTGTTTCTGTTATGGGATAGTCGAGGAGTCCGCCAAGAGCCGCTGAAACAGCTGCCACATTGAGAGCCACTGCTTCAGATTGCACATCGGCAAAATTGAGAGAACGGGTTACTGGGTCTCCGTTATCGTCAAAACCAATGTTGACTCGAATCTGCAGGCGGCTTTCCATTGGAATGTAGACCTCCATATGTTTTCACCCCCCCTCACCTTATATAAGTGGGTTGAAGGAGGTTAAAAAACAAAAGGTTAAATTGATTTGGGGAATAATTAATGTTTCGGTGTGGTGTTGCTGGCAGTTTTAGTGAAGGAAAAGAAGGGAGGGGCTAGCCCCTCCCTTTGCGTCTGGAGTGTTACTTCTTTTTTACATGTGGTGCTTAGATTTCTCCTATCATTTTCAGGACAGCCTGAGCTATAACGGCTGAACCAATGTACGTTCCTATAAAAACGACGAATGAGACTACGACTATTCTCCAGCCTGTTTTTTTCAGCATTCCCAGGTCTTTCCCAAGAGAGATGCCCGCATAGGCAAGAATAGGTGTGGTAAGGGCCAGGAAATTAACGTTCTTGACCCAGGCCGAGAGAATGGCGGAACCGGGAAAACCAGGATAGGTCAGGATGCAGCCAATGGTTACGATATAGGCAACAGAGGGAATGCGAACTGGAATGGCCTTTGCGCAAAAAACTCCAGCCATGCAGATAGCCACTAACGCTGCCATGCCTGGAATGGCGCTCATAAGAGGTGTTTTTGCCCCCACCAGGTTTCCTATGAGGGTCATGACGGCAACAATGAGAAGCACAATAAAGACTTCAAAAGATTTCATGGTTTACACCTCCTTGTATTCTGGCTTTTCAGGGAACTCGCCGTATTTTATTTTATAAGTTCTTCGATAGAGCCATTCTGAGAGAGGCAAGGCCATCCATAGAGACATGTAAAGGCCGTCAAGGCCAGAGAGCATGTTGCTTGCCGCGCCAAGGGCCTGGATCTTGTCGGCGATATCAGGATACATGGCGCTCAGGGAACCGACGGAGGCGGTCATCATGCTGGCGCTTCCAACGCCGGAAGCCATTCCCAGAGCCAATGGATGGAAGATGTTAAGCGCTGCGGTAACAGTAGCCATAAGGCCATAAAAGATGGTTCCGAAGACTGTTCCGCAGATATAGACTCCCATTACCCCCTGCCCTTCAGGAGTATCGAGGCCATAGACATCTCCGATGAGAGCTACGTTGGGCTCTCGCGATACAGAGTGGGCAGCACCGATTGCCTCCCTCTTCAGGCCGAGGAAAACCGCTATGGGAATACCTATGAGGACGGTTCCCAGATTGCCTAATTCCTGCAGAATAAGGGCCGGGCTTGTTTTGAGAATCATGGGCAGGTTGGGCCCCACAAGAGTGCCGTACCTCGCCATAAGAAGCATGAGGGTGACGCCGATGAGGCTGCCTGCGTCCACCATATCTTTTTGATTGACAACTTTGACAAATTTTGGCCCTAGAAGAGCCCCTATAATAAGAGCATAAAGCATTGGAAGAAGAACGATGGTGCCAATGCCAACCTTAAAAGAGTGAATGCCGATCAACTCTGCTATTACTACAAGGATGACAACTAAAGCATGAATCTTCCAGTTGCGAATTGCATCCTTCACCTTTTACCACTCCTTTCATATGTTGAAGTAACGCTCCAGAGTCTGAAGATATTCTTCTCGTGACATAAGAGGACGGTGGGCTTTAAGCAGTTCACGCCCCTTCTCTGCCCCGTTGCATAAGAGATCTATAACAGTTGTTGCCATAACCTTTGCAGGAAGAATCACCGCTGCATCGTAATCCACTACCCTGAAATCACCGGAATGGAGGGCTCCTGCAACCCCGCCGAAATAAGGATGGATAGCGGGCATAATGTGGCAGATATCCCCCATGTCGGTAGAGGCATCGAAGTGGGGAGCCGTGGCGATATTCTGATGGGGGAGGAAGCTCCCGGCATTCGACTCAAAAAGGCTGTTCATGGCGGCTGAGCAGGCGAGGGGAAGGTATCCCGGAATTGTAACTATTTCGGTTTTGGCCCCTACTGCATCGCCGCCAGACCTGAAGGCACGGTCGAACTTTTCGTGGGTGCTGTTGATGGCATCCATGGTTTTGCCCCGCACATAGGCTTCGAGACGAACGTCGGCAGGGATGGTGTTTACAGAGTCGCCTCCTTTAGTGATGATGAAGTGGACTCGAACGTGGTCGTCGTCGCGAAAAGTTTCTCTCATAGAGTGCACTGCGTTGATGCCGAGAACCGCGGCGTTAAGGGCGTTGATGCCTTCATGGGGGGCTGCGGCGGCGTGGGTGGCTTTTCCCATGTAGCGAATGGTTTTGGCAATGAAGCCATTGCCCGTCTCGCCAATCATGAACGAGGGATGGGGCATGTTTGTTCCGGCGTGAACCATCATGGCCATGTCTATATCGTCGAAGGCCCCCTGATAGACTAGCTCTTGTTTGCCTCCCAGGAAATGGATCTCTCCTTTTTGGCGGCGCTCCATTCGCTCTTGAATTTCGATAAACTCCTCTGCCGGCACCCCCATAAAGCAGATGGATCCGTCAAGTTCTTTTGCCGCGCTGGCCCATGTAAGGCCCATGGCAGCGCCAAGCATTGTGCCTATTTGCAGGTTGTGGCCGCATGCGTGGGCCGCATTTGTGCCTTTCACCACTTCCGGGTGGTCTGGGCTGATAACCCCGTCAAGCTCTCCTAAAATAGCCACTGTTGGCCCTGGCCGGCTTCCCTTCAATAGAGCTTTTACGCCTGTTACCGCCAACCCCGTCTGGACGGGGAGACCGAGGTCTTTTAAAAAAGCTGCAACGCTGGAAGAGGTGCGGTACTCCTTGAATCCTAATTCTGCGTGGCTGCCTATCTCGCGAACGAGAGAGAGAAGGTCTTCTTTTTTCTCGTCAATACACTGACATACCTGATCTTTAAGATGTTGTACATTCATGGTGACACCCCCTACTGAGCGGAGAGTTAGCTCGTTTTGTCATTATAACTCTTTTTTTATTGAGACGTATATTTAATTTTGATAGACAGAATATTGGCTATTTTGTGCTGTGATGTGAGTTGGCATCGTCGAATACTGAAGAGATTTTGAGAAAAGCAGACACTGAAAGCTATCTGATTGCGCAGCACTTTTGTATAATACACTGTTGACTAAATTTTATCTACTCTATAGCATTTTTGTCTATTTTTAGGGTTTTTAACATTGGATAGCGGCAGGGGTGTTTGCGGGCAGATGGGTTGGAGTATTTTTAGTTTTTTAGTTTTTTAGTTTTATATTCCGTAAAGGTTGAAGTCGGCAAGAACCTTTTTTTACTAATCATATCGCACCACATACGGTTTCCTTCTCGCTCATCGATATGACCCTTTTTTAAAGCTTCAATTAAAATATCTCCCGTTGTTATATGTTCTAAATTATATTTTTCTATGTACCTTGAAATATCTCTCAGATTGTTACTGGCGAGAATTCCATTACAGGTTTTAGCTAATGCGATTGCGGCTGCTTCTCCTTTGCCAATTCTTTTTTCACCTTTAGGTGGCGAAATTGCTAAACCGCAATACAAATGGAATTCGTCTGTTTGGGCAAGAATTTCTTTTATCGCAAGGCCCCCCTCCGAACACAACTGCACAACTCTTCTCTTGATATGGGGGATACTAGGGTTACAAAGCTCATCGGAAACTTGCTTTGGCAGAATAATTCTTTCTGGGTAAAGGGTTAATAAAATTTTTTCTTCTTTCACCCATAAAAAGGAAGAAATACAGTCGGTATCAAAAAATAGTTTTTTAATCATAGTTTTCTGGAGGATTGAGCCCGTATATAATATCCCCCCTAAATCCTTCCAACATAATCTCTTCATATTTACCAGTAGAAATCAGTTCTTTATCTTTCAACTCTTCAGCCAGCTTGATATATTTTCCAAAGGTAATGTGCTGTTTATCTTCTGGCAACGGGCGATATAATTTGTCATCAAACCCCAGCCTTATTGCGGATGATATTATGCCTGTTTTCATTGTATTAGCTTTTTCTTGGGTGATATACCCATCATTAACCAATCGCCATAAAGTTGCCTGCCTGCTCAACCCATAGTGTTGCTCTATCTTTACGATATCATCAACGTGCAATGTCTGTTTTTCTTTTTTCAGCTTATTTTTAATAAAAGATGTCAATGCCTCGTAAGGTGCCAAAAAATAGGATGCAAAAAGATCCGCTTCTTTTTCTTGAAGATCCTTTTGAGCCTCAATATCTTTTGAACACACAATACTTTTAAAATCTTTATGAAAAAATAAATGATACAGCTCGTGAGCAATAGTGAAGCGCTGTCTGCCGTAAGTCGAAGTCGAATTAATACAAATGATTTTATTGTTCCCATCCCTTATGCACATTCCGCTAACCCGATTGCTCATAGGATAAAGCACAATGGTCAAATCGCCGTTGTTGTGGAGCAAGGAGAAAACATCAATGGGGGAATCCGTATCTTCTCCAAATAGCTTGCGTAAATAGATTGCTTCCCCGTTGATTTCTATCTTCTCTTTCAAATGGATTCCTCCTTAAGCAGCTCTTCCATAAAGCGTAGGTTTAATGCTATTTTGTTCAACGCTGCTATAGCCTCCAAATCTTCCCTGGTAACGCTTTTTGCTCGAAAAGCAATAGACATTGGTGAAAATTCGCTTGTTAAGCCTACAATATATTCCACCGGACACCCAAAAAGTGATGCAGCTTTTTCTAAAATATCAATACTGAATTGCCGTTCATTTTTTTCACATTTCGAAATATAGCTCTGATCTACGTCTAGATAAGCTGCCATCTGGCCTTGTGTTAGGCCACTCTTGCTCCGCAACTCATTAAAACGCTGTCCTATCAATTCATAATTTAGCATCTCATCACCACCCCTCCGCCAATATAATACTCCGAGTCTGTCATAAATTCAACTAATATATTGCTTAAAAATATGACAAGCGGTGAGCAGCAACTCTAAAACTTTCTACTAGAGAATTAAAACATTCTCGAAAGAACGATATGGGCAAGGAAAAATGGAATTTAAAAAGGGCGGTTTAAGAGCCGCCCTGAAAGGATTATCGCATTAAAAGATTGACTAATCCCATGCTGATGCCCGGGAAATATGTAAAAAGAGCCAGACAGACGACCATGGCTCCCACAAAGGGGAAGATCTTTTTGGATATGCTGTCTAACTTTTCCCCAGAAACAGCTGATGCTACAAAAAGATTGGCCCCATAGGGAGGGGTAATAAAACCGATGGCGAGAGCAAGGGTCATGACCACTCCAAAATGGACAGGGTCGATGCCTATCTGTTTTATGACAGGGAGAAAAATAGGCGTCAAGATGATCATGGACGATATGTTATCCACAAAGCATCCTACAACAAGAAGCATCAGGTTGATGAGAAACAGGATGATCCACGGTTCGCTAGATACTGTGATGATCCACGCCCCCACCCGCATGGGGATCTGCTCCATGGTGAGATAGGTGGCAAAGGACATGGAAAGTCCCAGCATGAATGACGTGGCGCCGTTCACCATCACCGCATCCCTAAAGGCTGCTTTGGTGGTTTTGTAATCCAGCTCCTTATAGATGAACTTTCCTATAAAGAGAGCGTATACCACAACAACCACAGCCGCTTCGGTGGGAGTAAATATTCCCCCGTAGATGCCGCCCATAATGATGACCGGCACAAGCAGGGCCCAGAAGCTGTCAACAAAGTTTTTCATAAAATACTTGAGTCCCAGTGTCTTGTCAGAGCGAGGGTATCCATGTTTTTTAGCAGAAAAATAAGAAACGATCATTAAGGCAATGCCTATGATGATACCCGGAATGACTCCCGCAACAAAAAGCTCTCCCACTGAAGCTCCCGATACGACGCCAAAAATGACGAAAGGAATTGAGGGAGGGATAATGACGCCGATAGAGCCAGCGGCAGCGGTAAGGGCGGCGGCAAAGGCTCCTTCGTATTTTTTGGCCCGCATTTCAGGGATCATAAAAGATCCAATGGCTGACACTGTTGCAGGGCCAGACCCGGATATAGACGCAAAGAACATGCAGGCTGTGACAGTGACCATGGCAAGACCGCCGATAAGAAAGCCCACAAGGCTTTCCGCAAGGTTAACGAGCCTCTTTGAAATTCCGCCATAACCCATGAGCGATCCCGCCAGCATAAAGAATGGAATGGCAAGGAGGGGAAAAGAGTCAAGCCCCGTAAAGGCCGTCTGTGCTATCATGGTCAAGGGAATAGGGCTCGTTAAGAACATGGTAAGCGCGGTGGCCAATCCCAGAGCAATGCCGATGGGAAGGCTTAGCGCGAGAAAGAGGGCGACAAACCCGAAAAGTACAGCTATATCCATCGTACGCCCCTCCTCCTACTCATATCTTTTCTCTAAAAAGCCGCTAAAGAGCCTAAAAGCCAGCCGCAGCGCCATAAACAGACATCCCACTGGCACGGCAGCATAGGCCAGGGCCATAGGAATTTGCATGGCTGCGGACAATTGACCCCGCGTCCAGTTCAGATTTGTAACAATCCACCCTTGATAGACGAGGAATACGCTAAAGCCTAGCCAGAGAACGAGAATTAGAAACTCCAGGTAGTACCGCACCCGTACGGAGAGCTTATCCACAAGAAATTCTATCCGCAGGTGGCGGTTGCTCTTAAAGGCATAGCCCGTGCCGAGCCAGGTGAGCCATATAAAAAGATACCTTGCCAGCTCTTCGCTCCACGTAAGAGAATTGGCAAAGACATATCGCATAATAACTTGTAAAAAGATGATGATAACCATGAGGGCTAAAATACCGCAAAGCAGATTTTCCTCAAGGTCGTCCAAAAAGGTCTTTAAACGCTTCATTCAATACGAACCCCCTGTGGTTCTTAAGATGCCTCCTCACCTTTCAGGATCATGTTCAGAAGATCTGTTCCTATCTTAGACTCAAACTCTTTATATACTGGCAATGTGGTTTTTTTGAAAACCTCAAGTTCTTCTGGCGTCAGCTCATTGACCTTCATGCCATGATTTTTCAGCTCCTGGAGCATCTGTCCCTCAAGTTCCACAGTTGATTTCCGTTCTCCGTCCGCATAGAGTTTGCCAGCGTCGAGAACAACTTTCTGAAGGTCTTCTGGCAGGCGGTCAAAGAATATGGTGCTTACCACGAGGGGAGCCACAGCATACACGTGCCCCGTGAGAGAATAGTACTCCTGCACTTCGTAGAACTTTGAAGAGTAAGTGAGGGTTATGGGGTTTTCCTGAGCGTCCACGGTCTTCTGGGCCAAAGCGGTGTAAAGCTCTGAAAAGCTCATGGGGGTGGGGCTTGAACCAAGGAGTTTAAAGGCTGCGATATGGATGGGGTTCTCCTGGGTTCTGATCTTTAGTCCCTTGAGATCTTCCGGTTTTGTTATGGGACCGCGGTTGTTTGAAATGTGCCTGAATCCATTAACTCCATAGCCGATAATACGCATGCCCTGGCTCAGGAGGGCCTCTTTCAATTTTTCGCCAAGAGCGCCGTCAAGGTGTTTGTAGGCTTCTTCGTGACTTTTGAAGATAAATGGAAGCTCAAAGATGTTAAATCTTGGGTCAAAGGAAGCGATGGTCGTAGTTGGCAACACTCCACACTCTATGGTTCCAAGCTGCATGGCTTCTGTGGCCTGTCTATCTCCGCCAAGCTGGGCGTTGTTATGGATGGAAACGCTTATTCTTCCGCCAGAGTTCTCTTCTACATACTTTTTAAATTCATGAAGCATGGTTGTTGAGGGGTGGGCGTCACTCCCTACAGAGTGTACTTTCATTCGAAACTCAGAGGCAGCCAACGCTGAGTGTGCCGACATGACAAGTAATGCGAGTGCTACTACAGAAATAAGAAATCTCTTCATCGTTTATTCCCCTTCCTATTTAATAGTTGACGTTTATGAATGCTCAACCTCTTATTTTTTCGTTATAAAGGGCCACAAAGCCCTCCATGGCCTGGCGCAGATCTTCAGCCGGAATAGCATAAGCTATTCGAACGTGATTGTCTATTCCGAAGGCGTTTCCGGGAGTAATGGCAACTCCATAGCGTTCCATAAGTTCTTTGGCAAAATCCAGGGGCTTCATGTTGAGCTTTTCTATTGATGGAAGAACGTAGAAGGCTCCCTGGGGGTCGGGGAACTTAATGCCCGGGCATCGATTCAGCGCCGATACCACAATGTTCCGCCGCTCTTTGAAGGCCGCCACCATTTCTTGCGTATGGGCCGCTCCGCTCTTGTAGGCTTCGGCGGCTCCCACCTGAGCAAAGGAATTAGCGCATGAGATGGTCATAAGGTGAGCTTTGCTTAAAAAGGGAAGAACCGGTTCCGGCGCCATAAGGTATCCAATGCGCCACCCTGTCATAGAAAATGTTTTTGACGTAGAGCTGACGAGGATGACCTGTTTTTTCATCTCCGGGTAGCTGGCAATGCTCACATGTTCGTTGTCGTAGATGAAATCAGAGTAGCATTCGTCAGTGACAACCCAGATATCCTTACCCTGAACGAGCGCTATGAGCTCTTCCACATCGCCACGATGCATAAGAGCGCCGGTAGGGTTATTGGGCGAGTTGATAATGATCATTTTGGTTCTCGGAGTAAGAGCCTTTTTTATGGATTCCATATCGAGCTGGTATCGGTTTTCTAAAAAAGACGGAACCATGACTGGCACCGCACCAGCCAAAAGAGCCTGTTCTCTATATGAAACAAAACAGGGGGTCGGCAGAATAATCTCGTCCCCCGGATTCAAAAGGCCCATCATGGATGTCAGGAGGGCTTCCGAAGCGCCGCTGGTGACAATGACGTTTTGAGGCCCAAAGAGGCAGCCCTTCTTTCTCTCATGCTCTGCAATTGCTTCCCGCAAGCTTGGGATTCCGTTCATGGATGTGTAGTGAACAAACCCTTCCTCAAGAGCCTGTATGGCTGCTTTTTTTGCGCACTCTGGGGAATCGAAGTCGGGACGGCCTATTTCCAAGTGATAAATTTTCTGCCCCTTGCTTTCCAGTTTTAAAGCCGCTTCAAAGATGTCTCGAATGCCCCCTTCAAAGGAACATTGCTGCATGCGAGCGCTTTTCTCATATAACTTCATTCAGATCCGTCCTCTCTTAGTTAACCCTGCCCACAGGTCGTTTTCCAAGAAGTGCATCTCTGACCTCCTGGGCCGGCACTGTTCGAAGCAGATGTAAAGAATCCTGGCTATACCACGCCGTATGTGGTGTAAAAATGATTCTGGGCTCCTTAAAGAGCGGAGCCTCAAGATCAGGTTCCCACTCGTTCTCAATAACGTCAAGGAATGCGCCTGCGACTATTTTTTCCCTTATGGCCCAAAGCAACGCTTCTTCATCGATGAGAGAACCTCGGGAGGTATTGATGACAAACATACCCGGCTTCATATGAGCGAAGGTGTTTTTATTGAGAAGATGGTGGGTTTCTGGTGTAAGGGGCACGTGCAAGCTGATGATATCGGCAGTCTGAAACAGCTCTTCAAGGGTATTTTTTCCTTCTACGCCAAGCTCCGCAGCAGCGTCTCTGTTGAGGTAAGGGTCAAAAGTCGTGATATTTCCAAAGATACCCTTGGCCTTTGACGCCAAAAGCTGACCTATTTTACCGAAGCCGATTATGCCGAACTCCATGGCGCCAACCCTTTTTGGGGCCGGGAATGAGAGGTGAGACCACTTTTTTTCGTTCTTAATGACATGGTTGAAGAACGGGATGTATCTGGCAAGGCACAAAGCGGAAGCCAGCGCATGGTCCGCAACTTCCCTAATATTGAAACCTGGAGTATTGCAGACCTGGATGCCCCGGGCCGTGGCAGCTGGGATGTCAATATTGTCGGTTCCCATTCCTTGGCGTACAACAACCTTGCATTTTTCCAACTTATCGAGGACTTCTTCTGTTATTGCAGCATCTGCGATAATGAGCCCGTCAATTTCAGGCAGCATTCTTTCGAAATCTTCTTCTGTTTGGATGTTCATCACCTGGGCATCGATTTCTTTGAGTATTTCCTGTTCTATTTCTACTCCATTCTTGTTGACGACGCTAAATATGCCAACTTTGTATTTCCACATTCACAATGCCTCCTGCCTTAGCGGATATCTTTTATGTGAGGCCAGTTCTCTATATTCCCGTAGCTGAGCTTGCCGTCAACGAAGGTGTAAAGAGATTCTGTGTCTTTTAATTGCTGTACGGGCATGGTAAAGGGATCCCCGTCTATGATAGTGAAATCGGCAAGATAGCCCTCTTTGATTTTTCCCAGGATATGGCCCATCCCCGCCGCTTCTGGGGGATTGACGGTGTAGATGCGAAGGGCCTGTTCGAGAGTGAGCGTTTCATCTGGATTGAGGTAGCTCAAAGGAGTGCCGTCCATTTCGCTGCGTGCTACGGCCGCCCATATGCCTAACCATGAGTTTGGAAGCTCCATGGGGCAATCACTTGACCCAGTGAGCAACAGGCCTGTTTCGTAGAGGGTTCTAAAATTATACAAATAAGGCAACCGGTCAGAACCAAGGCGTGACGGGGCCATCACCCTGTCTGTGTAAGACTGGGTTGGCTGAATGTCTGCCACAATGGGAAGGGTTTTGAGCTCTTCTATTTGTTCAGGGTGGCAGACTATAAGATGGTTGAACCTGAAGGGCAGGGCCGGTTTTTCTATGTTCGAAAGAAGCCGTTTTACAACCCGGATGCCCTGCTCTATGGCAGCATCGCCGATCATGTGGATCTGAACCTGGATTGAACGGCTGGCGGCGTCATACAGAAGGTTGTAAAGTTCGTCATCAGAGTAAAGGAGGATTCCTTTTTCATCTGCTTTGTCTGAATAGGGAGAAAGAAGGGCTGCAGTGTGCCCGCCTAAGGATCCATCGAGAAAAACCTTTAACCCGCCGTAGCGAACCCAGGTATCGCCAAATCCAGTGCGGAATGTAAAGTTTGGAAGGGCGTCATGGTATGTGTTCACCCGAATTGGCAATGCGCCTTCCTCAGCGAGACCCTGAAAGGCAAAAATATCTTCCCCCAAGCCGTATGACCGGGCATCGCTGGCATGAACAGATGTGGTTCCTGTTTTTGCCACGATGAATCCGGCCTCGGCAACGCCTTTTTGCATCTTTTCGGGAGTCTCATACTCTTCTTCTACACGTCTTAGAAGGGGCATTGCCGCCCGTTCAAAAATATTGCCTGTGAGTTGGCCAGAACTATCCCGCTCCATTTCATCAGAGGAAAGGTTGGGAGATTGCAGAAGCCCTCCCTTTTCAAGGGCCAAAGTATTGGCTACGTGGGCGTGGCCGCAATATCGGCTTAGAATAACGGGATGAGGCAGATTTAAAGAATCAAGCACGGAACGGGAGAGTTTTTCGGGTTTTTCCCAGTTCATTTCGTTGTATCGAACGCCCCGTATCCATGAACCTGCAGGAACCTGGCGGGCATAGTTTTTAATAGTTTCTAAAAGCTCGTCGAGGGAGCGGATATCCTGAAGATCAAGATATAGATTCTGTTTGGCGAAAGCTGTGAAATGAAAGTGAGCATCTGATATACCTGGCATAACAAGATTGCCGTTGAGATGTAACTCAGTGGTTTTTTTATTTTCTGCCTTTTTTGCGGCGTTTCTAACTTCCTCTAGGGTACCGACAGCGATAAAACGGTTTCCCTCCACAAGTAACGCCTCTGCAAAGGGCTTATCCGAATCGCCTGTCCAAACTTTTCCTCCATAGACAAGAAGTTGTTCCATTATTTTTCCTCCTATCACCATCGTGAGCATCTTACCAAAACTCTATATGATAAGTATTTGTAGCGTGAATTTTTTAAACATACAATGGATAATAATACCAAAGAGAAGGGAATGGTGCCAGGTCTTGAAAATGTGCAATTGTGTCAGAAGCATGCTGTAATGGGAATGTTGAGATAAAAGACAGGGGCCGCTCAGATCAACTGAGCAGCCCCTGCTATTACCTGTGTCTTACTCGTGAAACTATACGCTAATGCACATTTTCAAGACCTGGCACCACTACGTTATACATTACGTATTCGTTGTACCCCGTAATGAGGCGCATGTAACCAGAAAACTTTTGGTCAATAGAACTGTCGCCGGTATCTATGAGCAGCGGAGAACCTTCTAAAGCATGAAGCTTTGCCGGCGTGCAGAGAACAAGAATATCGTTACGGGAGAAAAAACGAAGAACTTTTGAACTTATCTGCTGATTTCCTCGCCCTAGAAGAAAACCTTGTCCCCCGATAGGAGTAATTATGAGCTTTCGCTTTTCGTATTGAGCACAGAGTTTTAAGAGCGCCTCTTCCGAAAGGTCTTTCTCAACAAGCCGTTTGTTAACAATACAATCGACGCCCAAAAGGGAGTAGTCAAGTTGAAGGACGGTCATTACAGATCGTGTTGTTGTTCCGGGCCCTATGACATAAAGCGTGTCGGAATTCATTTCGTTGGTAACAACATGGGCCGCTATAGCCTGGTGAAGCGCCTCTTCTGATATCGAGCTCCCGGCTTTAAGGCGCTGTACCCTCCTCTTTTCAAAGGGAATTTTGAGGTATCCATAGAGTTTGGCCGTAACAATGCCCTTTCTGAAAAGGTCTTCATCAATATCCATGACCTCCGCACTTTTTTCCCGTGTTTCGCTACCATTTAAGTACAAGAGTGCCAGCTCTCCCGCCTGTTGGGGGGAGCAGCCAAAAACGGCAGAGTGTATTTTTACTCCCGAGGGGATTCCTAATACTGTGAGATTTGTTTTTACACTTTCGTAGATGTCACGGGCTGTGCCGTCCCCTCCTGCAAAAAGCAGAAGATCTACCTTTTGATCGAGCAGTTCTTTTGCGGCCCTGAGGGTATCATCTCGTGTGGTGTTTTTTTCAGAAACTATCCCTTTCAGGAGGGTCTGGGTTGAAAAACCCCATTGCTTTGCCACGGTTTCACCCATATCGCCGGGAAAGGTTATAATTTGTATCTGCTCTTTTATACTTAGAAGCTGTTTTAAAGCCGCAGCGGCACGACCTGGAGAATGGGGGGCGGCTCCCATTTCCAGAGCGCGCGATAATATGCTGAGGCCATCGGTTCCCTTAAGCCCAACCTTGCCACCCATGCCCGCTATTGGATTTATGATCAGCCCCAGCTTCTTCATTTTGATTTATTCCTCTGTTTCTTTTTTCTCAAAGTATCCCTGATATTTTTTATTGTAGACCCGCCATGTGATGGCCCATTTTTCCGGATCGTCAAAATACTCATGATGTACATGGTGGATCGTGCTGTTGTGAGGTGCTGTCTTCACAATCTCCGGGTTTTCGTAAGCTTCCTTCACAATCTGTTCTGTAATGGCAAGGAACTCGTCGAGTTCTTGCTTGGAATAAGATTCCGTAGGTTCGATAGTGAATGGTTCCGGTACAATCCATGGCTCATGGCTGGTCCAGTAATGAACGCCAAAATCGAACATCCTGTTCTGAACGTCGTTTGTAGTGATGCCTGTTTCTTCTTTTAGTTTCTGCCAGCTGTAACGAACCTGTTCAATACGATGCTCCCCTTCTGCATAGGGTGCTGACGCTCCCCGAATGGCCAGAATCTTTCTAAACATATAGTTGTTGTTTAAAACCGCTACTCTGGCAGCCTCTTTAATTCCATCGGCCCCCAAGGCTCTAACCCATGCGTAAGCCTTAAGAATGGCCGAGATGGTTCCGTAGAAGTTTTTGTTTTTTCCAATGGTATGGGCAAGGTCGTTATTCAAGAAGAAAGCCCCTGTCTCCAGATTCTTTTCTACCACGGGAACAGGAAGGAAGGGCTTCAACATATCGGTAACGCCAACGGCTCCGCTTCCCGGACCGCCGCATCCATGAGGAGCGGAGAAAGTTTTGTGAAGGTTGAAGAAGCAAATGTCAAAACCGGCTTCCCGGGCCCTGGTAATGCCCATAATGCCGTTGAGGTTGGCCTGGTCGTAACTGCAGAGTCCGCCAACGCTGTGCACCAGGTCTGTGAACTCCTTAATGCGAGAGTTGTAAATGCCAATGTCTTCAGGGTTTGTAATCATGAGAGCCGCGGTACGTTCCGACACGGCATTTTTAAGGGCTTCGTAATCCGGCCGCCCATCTGCACCGGGGTAAATGGTGATTACCTTGAAGCCTTTGAGTTTCGCCACAGCTGCATTTGACGGGTGGGAATAGATGGTTGTGATGATTTCATCTTTGGTTTCCGTCTGTTTGGTATGTTCAACCCAGGCCCTGATAATAGAAATTATCGAATAAAGGGCCTGAGAGCCGCCGCCTGTTTGCAGGGAGAAGGCATCCATGCCGGAAATGGCTCTCAAGGCATGATCCATGTTATAGATAATTTCGAGAGCTCCCTGAACTGTAGATTCATCCTGATAGGGATGAAGTTTGCTTATTTTGGGATTGCGTGCCAATTCTTCATTTATTTTAGGATTATATTTCATGGTGCAGGTTCCTTGCCCAATGTCGATATTAAGATCAGCGCCAAGGTTTTCCTGGGATAGGCGCAGATAGTGCTTCAACACTCTCATCTGCCCCATTTCAGGAAGATTTGCATAGTCTGAACGAACCATGTGGGAGGGAAGTTTTGCCATAGCATCTTTTGCGCTGTTCTGAATGCCTTCCTCTATTTCAGGCAAAAGCACTCCTCGCTCACCTGGCGTAGAGAGTTCATAGATAATAGGCTCATCCCATCGAGCCTGATGGAAGTCTCTCAGTTTGGTTTGCATATTCATTCCCATGAGTGTTCCTTCCTTTCTTTTATGCAAGAATTTCGACCAGAGCTGTGATGAGCGTATCCATGTCTTCCTGGGTCACAGTCTCTGTTACGCAGTAGAGGGCACACTCACCGTAGCCGGGGAATATTTTTGAAACGTCAAGGCCGCCAAAAATATTCTTGTCCAGAAGAGCTTTGTTGATTTTTTGCACCGTTTTTCCAGTACCGTCAAAATTCACAAGGAACTCTTTGAAATGAGCTGTTGATGCAAGAGGAATTTTGACGCCCGGAAGCTCTTCCATCCTCTTCATGAGGTATTGGCAGCGCACATAAATGCTCTCCCCAAGCTCTTTCATGCCTTTAGGGCCCATAAGGGCTAGGTAGACTCCTGCGGTGATGCCCCAAAGGGCAGCGGCGGTTCCTACAAATTCCTTTGCGTTCTCCCGTTCGGCAAAGGAGGTACGTTCCCAGGCAACGTCTCCAAACCCCCATTCTCCATGAGAGGTGGGGGCAATGCCAAAAAGCCGGGATGGATATTCTTTGATAAAGGTTTCATCATCTCGAACCCCCATGAAACCGCCTCTGGCCCCACCGTAATAGGTGTGCATGCCGAGAGGCTGTATGTCGCCGCACACGATATCAGCGCCGTAACGGGAAGGTGGGGTGAGCAATCCCATGGAGGAAGAATCAACCCCTGTGACCATGAGGGCACCGGCGTTATGAAGAATTTCTGCCATTTTTTCGCCGTTGGGATCTATGGTGCCGATAAAAGATGGGTTTTCGAAGTAAAGAACTGCTGTTTTTGACGAAACAAGACTCTGGAGTTTCTGAAGATCAAGGCAGCCTGTTTTGGGGTCGCATGGAACATAGGCAATAGTGAGATCAGGGTTGCAGTAGTTTTTTATGACCGACATGGTTTCAGGATGAATATTTTCTGCCACAAGAACCTCCTGTCGGCCTGTAATACGAGCGGCCATTCGAATAGATGTAGCGGATGCCTGAGCCCCGTCATATGTGGGGACGTTTACTACATCCATGTCTATAAGCTCGGCCATCATACTTTCATATTCGAAAAGTGCCTGAAATCTACCATGATCTTCGTAGGGCTCCCCGGCGTAGGCGGTGAGAAACTCAGAACGTTGGTTAACTTCGTCACACACGGCTGGAACGTAGTGGTTCCAGCAACCTCCGCCAAGAAAACTGATATTTTCAGATATTGTTGCGTTTTTAGAAAGAATCCGTTCGATATGACGCTTCAGCCCTGCCTCGGAGAGAAGAGGGGCAGGAAGGTCAAGAGGACCTTTAAGTTTAAGCTCTTCAGGAATACATTCAAAAAATTCATCAATGCTTTCTGCTCCTATTTCTTTTAACATTTCTTCTTGAATATGAGGAACAGAGTTAGGAATATAAGGATATACAACCTTATTCTTGGCCATGAGCTTCCTCCTCTTTCTTGAATTCATGGTGTTCAAAGAATACATATTTTGACGATAAACTAATAGTACAAAATACTGATAAGAAACGAATTTGAGATTGCTCTGCGTATTTTACTTGCTGATAGTAGGCCAGTCTGTCAAATCGCCAACACTTTGAAGCCCATCAACAAATACATATTGAGGGGTAACATCTTTTAATTTCTGGGTGGGCATCCCCCAAATGTCATTGTTTAGAACGACAACGTCTGCTTTCTTGCCAACTTCCAAAGTTCCAATGTTTTCATACCCCATAGCTTTGTAAGGATTGACAGTGTAAATTTTTAGGGCTTGTTCCAATGTAAGTTTTTCTTTAGGCGTCCATCCTTCTTCAGGCTTACCGTCGGCGCCAGTGCGATTTACAGCAGCCCACACACCTGTCCACGGGTTGATGGATTCTGCCGGAGTATCGCTCGAACCTGTCAAAAGCAAACCGCCGTCATAAAGAGAACGCCATGGATAAGCCATTTCAAGACGTTTTTCTCCCAGTCGAGAAGGGGCCATATGCATATCACTAGGTAAAAACATGGGTTGAATATCACAGACAACTCTGAGAGATGCCATTCGTTTAATTTGATCCGGCCTGCACAGCTGTGTATGAGCCAAACGAACCGGCAAAGAATGGGAGGTTGTTCCCCGTTTTGACACAACGTATTCTATAGCGTCAAGTGCCTGATCCAGAGCCCTGTCTCCTATAACATGAATCTGCGCCTGAATACCTCTGGACTGACATTCTTCAAGCCAGGCCTTAACTTCGTCAAGGGAATGGTTTAAAAGACCGCAACTTTCCGGATTGTCAGAGTATGGTTCTGTGAAGGCTGCGGTAGCGGCTCCGAGTGATCCATCCAGAAATGTTTTCCATCCCTGATATTTAACCCAGTCATCACCTAAACCACTTGAAATTGGCAGATTGGGCATAAAATCGAAATAGGCAAATACTCTTAGTGAAAGACGATTGGCAGCTCTGAGAGACTGGTATACCTCGAGACTCTCTTCAAGACCATAGGAAAAAGCGCCGCAAGGATGGATCGCCGTTAAGCCATAGGCAGCAATTTCATGGCACTTTTCTGCAACAAGCTCGGTAACTCGCTCTTGAGTGTAGAGACTTTTCTTCATTTTTTCCACTACATTAAATCCCGCTTGCTCATGAAGTATGCCGTTGAGTTTGCCGTCAAGTCCTTTTACGGCTCCCTCTATGTCTGCATCTAAGGGAATGCCGCATTTCTCCAGCGCATTCGTATTAACCACATTGGTATGGGAACAGATACGGGTTACCACGATAGGATTAGGCAAGTTCAGGGAATCAAGATCTTCCCGGGTGGGAAGAGCAGGTCTATCCCAATGTGCCTCATTTAATCTGGACGCATACACCCAACTGTCCGAAGTAGAATTCTCAGCGCCTTTTTTTATTCTCTGCAAGAATTCTTCTTTACTTTTAACATCGCTCAAATCTATAGCTACTTTATATTTGGCAACAGCCGTCAAGTGGAGATGGCTGTCTGTCATGCCTGGAATGACTGTTTCTCCCTTGAGTGCAATTTTTTTAGCCTTTGCCGCTTTCGGATGAGATTGCACGCTGCTTTTGCTGCCCACAGCAATTACCTTGTCTCCCCCAAGAAGAAGCGCTTCTTCTACAGTACCTGCGCCAGTCCAAACTTTGCCGCCCTCTATTAACAAATATTCCATGGTTTAAGCACCCCTTATTTACATATTGATTTTCTTGTCAAATTAAATGAGCAACTTCGATAAACCCACAGCTATTTCCGGGAAAAAGGCCAATAAAATGACGGCCAGAATTTGTAGGCCCATGAACGGCACGCTAGCTGCATAAATATCTGAAATATCAATATCCTTAGGAGTAGCTCCCTTAAGATAAAATAGGCTGAAGCCAAAGGGAGGTGAGATATAAGCCATTTGAAGCAACATCATAAATACGAGTCCCCACCATAGAGGATCGAAGCCCATTTTTGTCATCAATGGAGAAAGGATTGGAGCTGCAAGCATAATCATGGCTGTGGGTTCCAAGAACATTCCAAGAAAGAATACAAAAATATTCGCAGCAATGAAAACTCCCCATCGCCCACCAGGAAGGGAGGTCGCAATAGTCATGACAAGCTGGTTTCCACCTGTTCCGGAAAAGACAGAACCAAAGGCAAGAGCTCCAGCAACAATCCATCCCACCATAGCGGTTATTTCAAGAGTTTCCCATGCTGACTCCGCTACCATCTTCCATGTAAGACGGCGGCTCATCACACCAAGCATCAATGCCCCTGCTACGCCAACTCCCGCAGCTTCTGTAGGAGTCGCCGCTCCTGAAAGGATGGAACCCAAGACAAGGAAAATTAAAATAGTAGGAAGGATAATTCCTTTAGAACTTTTTATTTTTTCTATAAAAGTTGCGCGATCTTCTTCTGGAAGAGCTGGACAAAAGCCCTTGTCAAGAAATGATCTGGTAAGGATATAGACACAGTAAAGAAAAGCAAGAAAGAGACCGCATGTTATTCCTCCAGCAAAAAGACCACCGACTGATACTCCCGTTATAGCCCCATAAACCACCATAGTAGTGCTTGGCGGAATAAGCTGTCCAAGGGTTCCTCCCGCAAGAACCGACCCCAAACTGACTTTTTTATTGTAGCCATATTTCAACATTTGAGGCAAACCGATGAGTCCCAGTCCGATTACACCTGCGGCAACAACACCGGAAACTGCCCCCAAGATGGCTCCTACCACTATAGTCGTAACAGCCAATCCACCTCGAACGCCTCCAAACCACTTATAACAGGCATCATAGATATCTTCAACAACTCGCGTTTTTTGCAAAATAAGGGCCATGTAAACAAATAGAACAACAGCTATAAGAGCGAAGTTGTTCATTGTCCCCCATACAGCCGTTGTTAGAAGAGATACGCCGCCAAAGCCCCAGAGACTCCACGCAAAAATAATACTGATAAAACAGAGAGAAAAAGCAATGGGAATCCCTAAGGCTAAAACCGCAAAAAGAACACCAAACATCGCAAGAGGTACATATGAAATGGTCATGTTTTCTCCTTCTTTTTACTTTCCCCGGCACTCCCGGATTTTTATGCTGAGATTGCGAAAAGATTGCACCATAAGCAGTAGCGTTCCTACAGGAACAACTGTTTTAAACCACCAGATTGAAGGATTGAATGCTGTTTGATGCATGGATTTTTCACCTATCATAAAGGATTGCCATGCCCATGGAACGCTGATGTAAATGAGAATAATACAAACGAATAGGATGACACACTCTGAAACAATCTCAAGACGAATTTTACCTTTAGGAGAAAGATATTTTTCTAAAATATCTACACTTACGTGCTTTTTTCTTGCGTGGCAATACGCTCCTCCCATTATGGCCTGAATACCAAACATAAAAAGAGATATTTCGAAACTCCAGTCAGGCATGTTGTGAAAGACATATCTCATGAAAGCGCTGTAAACTATAACTACGGCCAAAGGAAGTGTCAGGTAGGCTAATAATTTATTGATCTTTTCCATCAACGGAGATTCTCCTTTCGAGCAATTGCATTGAAAGGCAGAGTGAAGGTTGATCATTAAGAACCCCACCTTCACTCTGTCAAGAACAAAGATTACTAATTGCTACTGCCCATATCCATAAAATCTTGCTTCTTCCTCGTAACCAAGCTCATGGAGTACACGGGCATATATCTCTAAATACGCCTGACCATTGGGAGCCTTTTCAACATATTCTTTATAAACTTTCATTCCGACTTTCTGCATTTCCTTAAAATCTTCTGCAGGGAGACTTACGACTTCCACACCGCTTTCTATCCACTTTCTCTTGTAAAACTCATCACTAGAATGCATTTTCAGGGCAGACTGATATCTGGCATGATCCATTGCTAGAAGCACTATGGTCTTTAGATCTTCTGGAAGAGCTTCCCATTTCTTAGGATTCACTGTGAGGAATTTGCTTGAAGTTGCTCCAATATGAACTGCCGGATCAAGAGCATACTTTACTACTTCATGGAATCCCATTTCCATATTTTCCTGCCAGTTTGTCCACTCCGCTGCATCGATGGTGCCAAGCTGAAGTGCAGTATAGATTTCAGGACCAGACAATGATACGGCAGAGGCTCCTAAAGCCTGGTAAAACTGTGTGCCCATTCCGCTTGTACGGATATTCATTCCCTTAAAATCCTGAATGGACTGAATAGGTTTCTTAGCGAGCATTAAGGGTTCTGGTGTGCAGGCGTCAAAAGTTCCGAGGAGCGTAAGGCCGTGTTTTGCATAAAGTTCTTTCATAACTGGATAAGCAGCCCTATCAAGATACATAACTTCATGGTAGCTGCGAATAGGACATCCCGGACGGGTGGCAAAGGCTGCAAACATAGGATCTTTACCAGTCCAGTAGCCTGTTGAACACATAGAGAGTTCTACAATGCCGTTTTTAATAGCATCAAAAGAATCGAAAACTGGAAACAAAACACCAGCACCAAAAGGTTCTATTACAAGTCTGCCGTTTGAAGCCTTATTAACCATTTCACAAAATTCTTGAATGATCTTGTAGTCTTCCGTTCCCGAGAGAGAATGGGTTACCGCTCTCCACTTGTAAACAGTGTCAGCTGCTTCAGATGTTTCTGGGTTCATAAAACCACATGCCAAGAACAACGCGACACATAAAGCAAAAATTCCTATCTTCGACGAAACTTTCATTTTTTCCCCTCCCTATTAATTGTTGGAATAACTGCAAACATACTCTACAATTTCTTTGCATTGCAGCTCAAATGAGGTTGATGCAGGGAGCACGTAAAATTCCCCTTCTCCATACCGTACCCAGCTGCAGGAAGGATGGATCTTAACCTCAATGAAGCCCGAGGTTATCTCTACTTTTTCTTCCCCATCTGTAGAAAAAGAATAACGACCTGGCAACAGAATTCCTATCGTCTTTTTCATTCCTTCTTTTGTCCAGAAAGTTCTGCTCGTAACTTTTCCATCGTTATAGACATTTGCGTTGACAGCTATATCCACGTTTTTAATCACGTTCATACACATAGCCCCCCTAAATTTATGCTGAAAGCAAGAGTCAATTAATGCCGAAGTTTTGATATACTTCATGGTTTCCGCGTTTTCCACGCAGGGTTTCTAAAACTCCAATTAAAATATTAATTGATTCAAATTAAGCACCTTTTGGAGATAAACGCTATTCTGTCAAAAGAAGCATGTCTTGTGCAGATGCAAAGAAGCGGGAGATCATTTGAAATATACGTGTTAGAATCATTTTGTATTCTTGGGATACAAGGTATTCATAAGTTATTTATAGCGTATTTTTACCTTTTGTCAAGTTTTGAAATTGGCAAGTGTGGCAATTTAAATGAGATGTATCTTAAAACTGTTTAAACAAATACATCTGGTGATGTGAAGATATTCTTTGACAATTCACTTATCTAACTTTAAAAGATAGTTTTACTTTTTGCTTTACTAACGTTTTTAAAATGAATAATTCTTGACAAGGCTGCTGGCATCTTTTAGTATTCAATGGATACAGCAACTTGAGTAAAACTAAAAATTGAGGCTTGTAAAGAAACACAACGCTCAACATAATTGCCAAACTATACTTTTTTTGAAAAGAATTGGTACAATATTATAAAAAACAAAGATGGTTTTTGTTTTGTTCGAAAAGCTGATTGTATAGGGGCTCTCAATGGGCCGCCTGTATTAATAAAAACCCATGTTGGGGGGAGTTCTTGTTGAGACACCGTTCGCAAGTTCAATCATCTGTAGATTATGCGTATAAGGAACTGCGCCATAAGATTATGAATAAAGAATTTAAACCTGGACAGCGCCTTCCGGAAATCGCTATTGCTGAGCAGTTAAATGTAAGCCGGACCCCTGTGCGGGAAGCCTTTAGGCAATTGGCGAATGAGGGGCTAATTAACATTTTCCCTAACGAGGGAGCAAGCCTGGTAAACCCTTCGAAAGAAGAAATAGAGAACACCTTCGAAATGAGGGCCTATCTGGAGTGCCTTGCCATTAAAAAAGCTGTGCACCGAATTACTCCACTTCAGCTCTGCATGTTAGAAGAAGAAATTCAGAAAGAAGAAAGCATCTTTGCCGCAAAAGACCTCGATAAGTATCTGGAAATCAATAATGCTTTTCACAAAATCATCGCAGAGGCCAGCGGAAACGTGGTTTTATACGAATTTATAGTAAGCGTGCTCTCTCGCTCTTTTGTATATCTGGTTCTTTTTGAGTCGTTTTTTGATTTTGGAGGAAATCCAAGCCTCGATGAACACAGGGAAATCGTTAAGGCATTGAGAAACCGTGATGAAGAAAGAGCTGTTGAATTGATGCGGGCACACGTTCTCACTTCTGCCGAGGGGATCCGCGACGGAAGTGGTGCCAGGTCTTGAAAATGTGCAATTGTGTCAGAAGTATGCAGTAACGGGAATGATGAGAGATAAGACAGGGGCTGCTCGATTGAATTGAGCGGCCCCGTTTTGATTTGTTGCTTTGTGCCTAGATAGTGAAATCATGCACCAATGCACATTTTCAAGACCTGGCACCATAGGGTAAAATAGGTAGACTTAATAAGTTGAAATACTGTTCAGGGGGGCACAAAATGACCTTTTCCACTGATAATAAATACGACTCCAAAGAAAAAGTACAAGTCGTCGGTCGATATGGATTGCGAAGCCAAGTTTTCTTTTTGGGCTTCCTGAGCATTGTTGCTGCGGGGATGGTATTGCATTTTGCCAGAGGAGTCGTGATGCCGCTTGTAGTAGCCTGGCTTATTTCTTACATTTTCAAGCCAATGATCCGCACCCTTGAGCGCAAAAAAATTCCGCCTGTTCTTTCTATCACCGCTCTTATAGCGGTTTTTCTTGGGCTTTGCCTATTGGCATTGAGCTTTCTGTACAGGCGCTTAGTTCCTTTTGCAAACGCTTTCCCTTCGTATTACGATAAGCTATTGCTGCTCGTGCAAGAATTCGGAAAAACAAATGACATTCCTACCGAGCTTTTACTTGAGTTTGATTGGGGGAAACGGCTTACCGCTTGGCTGATTACTTTGCCTGGAACAGCCATATCGCTCGTTAGCAACCTGTTTCTCATGATCGTTTTTCTTGTTTTTATCTTATTAGGGTCCCCCACCTCATCGGACAAATTAAATAGGGCCTTTTCACCTAAGACCTCTGTGCGTGTGCAGCAAATTATCGACTCCATATCAAAACAAATCGGGAGATATTTGACCACTGCAGTCGTAATCAGCGCAATGACGGGGATAGCCGTATGGATGGCACTGAAGCTCATAGGCGTGGATTTCTCTGTAAACTGGGGGGTTTTAGCCTTTCTGCTTAACTTTATTCCCTATATTGGATCGATTTTGGCATCCATTCCGCCCATTCTTGTGGCATTAGTAAAGTTTTATCCTGATTTTACACCTGCCATCATAACGGCTTTTGCATTATTGTCTATTCAGGTGGGTATTGGCAATTTACTGGCTCCAAAGGTTATGGGAGACGCCCTTGATATTAACCCCATTGTGGTGCTTGTTTCGTTGCTCTTTTGGGGATGGCTGTGGGGAGGCGGTGGTGCTGTTTTGGCCGTTCCCATTGCAGTGGTAATAAAAATCGTATGCGAGAATATCCCTTCTCTCCACCCCGTTGCGATTTTCATGTCGTCAAAGTAATCGGTGCCAGGTCTTGAAAATGTGCAATTGTACCAAGAGAATACAAAGGGGGCGGCTTTAAGCCGCCCCACTTTCGGAGAGGAGTTGCTGCTCTTTGCGCTATACAGAGAAGGAAGCTTTTCTTTTTAGGGGTATTAATTGTGAAAACATGCGCTTATGCACATTTTCAAGACCTGGCACCATTTATTGTTTCGATTAAGGCCTTTTCTATCTTCTCCGCTATTTCTTTGTTCATATTTATAGAGTAGATCCTGACTATTCCCTGGTTGACGTAGCGATCACGTAAATAGATATTCTTTAAACGCATCTTTGCGCATATCTCATACGCACTTATGCCGGTGATTTTTTCATCCACATTAATTTCAAGGGTGGGGTAAGAGCATAGACAGTATTCGGATTCAACAAAAGTCGCGCTAATGCCAGGAATTTTCTCTATTTCTCCTTTTATTCCTTGCAACAACTCTATAAGTGATGCCTCTTTAGCCACAAAAGCTTCTACGTTTAGATTCTGCAACGCTGTCAACAGACCTACAATATTTTCTTTGCTCACTTTCATGGCGCGCCCTATTCCATGGCTTGGAGTTCCCCGGAATTTATCTTTTGGTATGAAAGAGCTTGGCGGGTTCCATTCGTCATAGGCTTCTGATGGGGCTTCCAACATTTGGATAGCAGCAGAAGCTATGAGATCTTTGCGACCGCAGAGGATGCCGCTGTTCTGAGGTCCGCGGATTCCCTTGCCGCCGCTGATGCATACCAGATCGGCCCCCATGTCTATAAACTTATGAAGGTTTTCTATTGGAGGAATTTCTGGAGCAGCATCTACAATTACAGGGATATTATACTTTTTGCCAACTTCGATAACCTCTTCGAGGGACGGATGGCTTCCTGTTCTTACAACATAGGCAATGGCAGCTGTTTTTTCTGTGATCATAGATTCAATGTGCCATTTATTGGTGATATATACAGAAAAAGGAGCAACTGGCGCGTGGGGGATTCCTACGCCAATAAGTTTGGCGCCAGCTGCCCGTATAGCATGGGTATATCCGCTAATCTGGTGGCAAGGCATTATGACTTCGTTCGGCATGTCGGTTGTATCGGGCAGCCGATCCATACGAGCCACATCGTAGCCACAAATACATGCTGCTGTAGCCAAAGTAAGAGCTGCACAGGCTCCACCTGTTACAAGCCCCGCTTCAGCATGAGTTTTTTCTGCGATGATCTTAGATGCGGCTGCCTGAAGCTGATCCAGTGGAACAGAATACTTTGCTGCCTCATCCATGGCATCCAAAGTTTCTTTCTCCATAATGGCGCCGCCGTATCTTGTGAGGGGCCCATCCACATTGATAATCGGTTCTATTCCAAATTTCTCGTAAATTGTCATGGCTACTCCTCCATTACTAAATTTATGATTGGTTACTCATAAATCGTTCCGGCAGTTTCCCGGCCTGAAAATAGGGCAGGAAGACCGCCCGTATGCCAAAATAGAACGCGGCTTCCAGAGGGTATCAATCCTTTTTCTAAATAATCAAGAAGTCCGGACATGGCTTTTGCTGTGTATACTGGATCTAACAGCACCCCTTCGCTGCGTGCTACATGTTTAATTGCTTCCGTGCTTTTCGGGGTAGGCACATCATATTCTCCGCCATAGTCAAAGCTGACATGGATGTCGCTTTTGCCGAAAGATAAATCTACCCCTAGGAAATGCGCTGTATCCCTACATGCATTCAAGATGTCGTCTTCCATAGTAGGATGCATGCCCGAGGTGCAATATCCATATATCTTCACTTTTGATTCAAATAGTTTTTTTGCCACGAACAGTCCGGCATAGGTTCCCCCGGCACCAAGGGGGGTTACGATGTAATCAAGATCATCCAGGGTCATTCCCAAATTCTGTAATTGATGAACAAGTTCAGCCATGGCCCATACATAGGCCGCATGGCCTTTTGGGAAAGGCGCTCCCACCTTGAGGTAGAAACAATTATGACCTGCGTCTTCGAGCTCTTGTATGCGTTTTTTGCGCATTTCCTCAGTTCTGTTGAGCCCGTCATAAAGGTTCTCTCCCTCATTTAATTTGATAAGGTGAACTTCGGCTCCTAGCGTTTTATCTAATAACAAGTTGCCTTGGCATTCAGTAGGGATGTTGGGCCCAAAGAGATAGAGAATCGTTTTGAGTCCGCATTGTACGCATGCTGATACCATCTGTCTGCACCAATTTGATTGGATTGAAGCGCCAGTGATAATATAATCGGCTTTCGCCGCTAAGGCGTCAGGAAGAACGAATTCGAGTTTGCGAGTTTTATTCCCCCCTAATTCGATCCCCGTCAAGTCGTCCCGTTTAATGAATAGTTCTATGTCATACTGGCGAGAAAGTCTTGGGAGCTTATGCAGAGGGGTTGGAAGGAAAGCCAGATTGACCCGCGGCAAAGCTTCCTTTAGTTGATTTAGCGTTCTTTCTATTTCTTGAATGTCTTTCATTATTTGATCTCCCCTCTTATCAAGAGATGTTTTTGCAGTCTGCCCTGGTTGTTAGGTCTAATCCCTTTTTAAAACTACTTTTTTCACTGCCTGGCTGGCCGCAATCAAGATAGGATCGTAAACAGGGGCTACAGAGGGAGCATATACCAAATCGACCTCTGATAGTTCGGCGACTGTCATACCTGCTGTTATTGCCGTTGCAAGCAAATTTATTCTTCCTGCGATAGATTCACTGCCTATTGCCTGGGCTCCAAGAAGTCTTCCCGTATTTTTATCGAATATAAGCTTTATGTTGTTGTCTTTTCCCCCAGGATAATATGACGCTTTATCCTTTTTCACTATTTTCGCCTCTTCTGGCAGAAATCCGGCTTCTCTCGCCTGATCCACTGTCAATCCCGTTGATGCTATATACAGATCGAAGACTTTTGTGATCTGGGATGCCAGCACTCCTTTAAACGTACTTTTATCACCCGCAATATTTCCTCCGGCAATTCTGCCCTGCTTATTGGCAGTTGTTCCGAGAGGGACATAAGTTTCTCTTTTTGTTATAAAATTAAAGGTTTGCACACAGTCTCCACATGCCCAAATCGACTCATCAGAGGTTTTCATGTACTCATCTACAACAATAGCGTTTTTAATTCCTGTTTTTAGTCCAGCGTTTTGAGCCATACTGGAATTTGGCCTCACACCTATGGAGACAATGGCCATGTCTGTGTCAAATATTTCACCGTTATTTGTTTTGACCCCTACAACATTGCCATTTTCACTTATAATCTCGCTTACTGTTGTTCCGGTATGCAAGTACACGTTGTTCTCTTCTAAGTTTTTCTTCACCGCGTTGGAATATTCTTCGTCAAGAAGAGGCAGAAGCCGTGGCAAAGCTTCAACAATTGTGACCTCTATGCCTAAAAAGGATAGCTGCTCCGCCATTTCAAGGCCAATGAACCCTCCACCCACGATAAGAGCTTTTTTCACATTTCTTTCTTTAATCGCGTTTTTAATAGCCATTCCATCCTCGACGGTTCTAAGGAAGAACACGCCATTGGCATGAACGTGGGGAATATCCGGTATTATTGGTGACGCTCCCGTCGCAATGACAAGATAATCATAGGGAACCTTGAAAAACTCATTTTTTCTTAAGTCATAAACATCTAGGGTTTTACTGTCTGCATCAATTTTAGTTACCTCGTGATGGATGTATGTGGAAATATCCCTTTTTTCTTTTAATTCATCTGGGGTAAAATCCGCCAACTTGCCTTCCGTTTTAACAAGATCCCCTATGTAATATGGCAATCCGCAAGCACCATATGCTATGAACCCTGTTCTTTCGTACACAGAGACTTTTATGTCAGGATCCATTCTTTTTGCCTTCGAAGCAGCACTCAATCCAGCGGCTGTTCCACCAATAACTACCAGATGCTTCCCCACCTTGGTTCACACTTCCCTTCTAAAACCTTACGTGACTCTTTATAATTATTTGCCGTTGCCATACTTTTCTAATACGCCAAGTTCACCCATTAACTTTTTGAGCTCATCAAATTTGGGCCCTACAAAATCAGAATAGGGTTTTCTCAAGTGACCACCCGGCAAGCCCAGGATCTTCAAAGCAGCCTTAATGACGATTGGGTTAGACAACTGGTAAAGACTTTCAAGAAGCGGAAAGTATTTAAAGTAGGTTTCTCTGCATGTTTCCATTGTTTTTACGCTATCCCACGGACGGGAAAACAACGCGACTTCCTCAGGAATGATGTTCCCTCCGATATTAGCTGTTCCGTTTCCGCCAATAGCAAGGGTGGGAATGACAATTGAATAGTTTGGATAATCGCAACAAAGAATATTAATTTTATCGCCACACAGACGTTTTACCTGCACCAGTTGTTTTACATGAGGCATGGCTTCTTTATCCACAACAAAGTTTGGGTGTTTTTCAGAAAGCCTGGCAATGGTACTTGCCTCTACAAGAACTCCTATTCTTGATGGGTTGTTATAGATACCACAGGGAATATTAATGGAGCCCATGCATGTATCAAGATGGTCATAGGCTGCGCCTTGAGGAATCAGCACATATGGCGGTACCGTAAAAATAACGCCGTCTCCACCCTCGCCTTCAATATACTTCGCAAATTCAACACTTGACTCCGTAGTATTTGACGAAGCATTGAAAAAAACTGGGATTCTTCCCTTTGTCATTTTTATTACTTCTTTGACGATCGCTTTCTTTTCTTCAATAGTAAGCAGGCTTGTTTCGCCACATGATCCCAAAACAAACAATTGGGATGTTCCATACTTGATTTGTCTTTCAATAAGAATTTCAAACCCGTTATAGTCGATAGTGTCGTCAGACTTGAAAGGAGTGGGCATTGCCACCCATGAACCAGTAGGTTTAAACATAAGAAGTGCCTCCATTTGTATTTAAGTTTTAGTCGTAATCTATTTAAAAAGTACCGCTAATCTTCTTTTTTTATTTCAACAATCAAATCTAATTCCACAGACGTATTAACAGGAAGCTCTGCTGTGCCAATTGCGGATCTGGCATGTCGGCCAACTTCTCCCCAAAGTTCTACTAGCAGGTCTGATGCGCCATTAATCACCTGCGGCTGCTGATAAAACCCTGGTGCGCTATTAACATAGCCCACTAATTTGATTATTTTCGTAACTGCATCGAGGGTCCCAAGCTCTTTTTTCAAAGAAGCCAGGCAGTTGAGACATGCATCCCTAGCAGAGAGTACTCCTTCTTCTAAAGACACTTCTTTTCCAACTTTACCCAGGTACCTTCTTTCCCCGTTGATCAACGCCGTCTGTCCAGAAGTAAAGGCCATATTCCCAGAGATTTGAACCGGAACATAAGAACCGCCAGGAGTTGGGACATCAGGCAAAACAAGACCTAATTCAGCAAGCTTTTTTTCAACATTCATATAAACATCCTCCCGTAAAATATCTTCTGAACAAAAAGGCGCCTGTTAGCTGTAGCTTACGGCATTTTCAAGTTTCAAAAACTTCTGTATGGCAAAGGCAATGGCAAAAAGAACTATTCCTAATAGAGAAACCTTAAAACTAGGGAAAATTAGCGCTATGCCTGCTATAACAAAAATAGCTCTCTCAACGACTTTGCACCTTCTAAACAAATATCCAGTTATAGCGACGTCAAAACAAAAGACCCCGGCAAAGGTTGTGATGACAGTAAACAATATTTGAGAAAGGGTTCCGTCCAAAAGGAGAGCGGGCTGAAAAATAAAAACATAGGGAACACAAAATATTGGAATCGCAAGTTTAAAGGCAGCTACCCCGGTAGACCATGGGCTTGTTTCCGCAATTCCGGCAGCACCGTAAGCCGCTGTAGCTACAGGAGGAGTTATATTACAAAGAATTCCAAAGTAGAAAGCAAATAAATGGCTTCCTAAGGTATGCAGCCCCATAGATGTCATTGCGGGAATTAATAGAACAGAGACGATTATGTACACCCCAACGGTCATCATTCCTGTGCCCAGTACAAGAGCAGTTATCATGACAAGAGGCAAGAGTATAAGGGCATTTCCTTTTGCAATTTCCACCAGGGAGGTGCTTAATGTATATCCAAGGCCTGACTGCATAACACACCCTACAATAATGCCTGCGCACGCACAAGCTGTTGTAACGGAAAAAGCCATCTGGACACCTGATTTTAAACCTGCGCATAAACTTTTAAGGGTGAATCGGGTTTCTTTTCTTATAAGGCTCACCGCAAGAAGAGAAATTATTCCCCAAAACCCCGCTCTGACCTCGCTAAAACCCATAACCATTATTAAAATCAGCACGATCATGGGCACTGCCAAATAGCTTCTCTGGAACAAATACCCCCAAGAAGGCAAATTGGCGTGATCTTCATCGGTAAGCTGTTTGAGGTTCCATTTCCGCGCCTCCAAATGGACTATCACATAGAGGGAAAAGAACCATAAGAGAGCCGGCACCAAAGCAGCTTTGCATACTTCGTTGTAAGAAATGCCAAGGAACATCGCTATGATAAAAGCCGCCGATCCCATGATGGGAGGCATAACTTGTCCGCCAGTGGAAGCCGCAGCTTCTACAGCCGCTGCAAAGGGCGGTTTATATCCCATTTTCTTCATAATTGGAATGGAAACCTGACCAGTGAGGAGGGCATTTCCTACGGCTGTTCCATTAACCATTCCTACTAGCGTACTAGAGACTATTGCCACTTTAGCAGGGCCACCAACAGATTTACCAACAAGCTTCATAGAAAAATCCATAAAAACATCCAGGATACCCGTTTCTATAAGCAAGCCGGCAAATATAAGAAAAACAATGACAAAGCTGGCAGAAGCACCTAACGGAGAGCCCCAAATACCCTCAAGATCCAGGTATTGGATATTAATAATTTCACCAATAGTAAAGGGTGCGTGACTTAAAAATCCGGGGAACCACGGCCCGGCGTAAACGTAAAAGAGGAAGAACACACTTACTATCACGATACCTAGACCAACGTGCCTTCGCGCGGCCTCTATGGTTAAAAAAAGGATGATACCGCCAATGATGATGTCGTAAGTATTTGGATTCCCCGCACGTAAAGGAAGAACAGTGCTGTTTGTAAAGGTATAGTACAAACTCACAGCTGCCAATAACGCGAATAGGATATCTAGCGATATCAACCACTTTTGGCCACTTGACTTATGGACGTCTTTAATCCTTTTTTCTATAGAGCTCAAAAAAACTAATACCAGAATAACCAAAAGGTGTGTCGCCCGGTGCTGGAAAGCTTCAAGTTGACCTACATAGGACGTAATTATGTGAAATAAAGCAAGCGATACAGTAACAAGACCAATGAAAGTAGAAAGAATGCCATTTTTTCTTAGTTCCGACCAGATGGTTTCTTCGTCGGGGATACCTAATATATGTTTTTTTATGTTAGCAAGCATAGGCCAACCCTCCTGTTTAATACTCTACGCACCGGTAGACACACTCTTTTGAAACGCTTTTTCTAAATTGACATCAAACTATTTAAGGGGCATACCTGCCTCGGGAATTTCCATACCCTTTTCTTTGTAAAATCTATAGGCCCCTTCGTGAAGAGGAAGCACTGTTCCACGAAGAGCGTTCTCAAGCTTAATCTGGCTCTTAAATGAAGCTGGCGCCGCGTCAACGAATCTCTCATAATTTTCCCAAAGAGCTTTGGTTATTTCATAAACCAGATCTTCAGGCAAATCTTTGTTGCAATAGAATCCACCGCCATAACCAACTGTGGTGATATCATTTTTCACACCGGAATATGCGCCAGCGGGGATAATCCATTTTTCCATACCATATTTTTCAGCCATTCTATTTAGCAAATCTTCAGGAAGCTGCAGGATATCGACAGCGGAAAATGTGTCTACATCCATAAACGCGGAATTGGGAGGCATTGTCAAAATTGCATAAAAATCAAGGTGTTTATCTTTCATCAGAAGAGCTCCGTCTGGGAAACCTACATACGTTGCTTTTCCAAGCATGTCATAAGAGATATTGGCTTCTTCTAGCAAACGGTCAAAAACGATTTTTCCCGTAAAACCTTCCTTACCAGGGCTAAAGGATTTACCTTTTAAATCATCTAAAGATTTGAAACCTTGTTCTTTTAGAAACAGGATGTGAAATGGTTCAATATATTGGTTTCCGATGTATCTCAAATTTTTTAATGGCTTTTCAAAGGGAACTCTACCTTCCCATGCATCAAGAGCCGTTCCACTATAGGAATATCCAATCTGTGCTCTATTGGCATCTACGTCCCTGCAGTTACTTACTCCGCCGCCAATCGTAGGGGAAGCGTTTGCGCCTTCTACCTTTTCTGTAATAATGCTTGCCAAAACTGACCCGCCGGAAAACCACGTGCCGCCCACAGTGCCTGTCGCTATTTTGAGGTATTTCGTACCCCCACTGGCCAAACCAATTCCAGAGAAAAGAAAGATGCATAATAACACTGACAAGATCCTTACTAGCTTTGTGTTGATTTTGCTCATGACCTTACCTCCTTTTAATCTTGTTTAAAATAGAGTGTTCAAACATAAGCACACCTTTAAATGCAGACACTTTCGTTAGACTCCTGTGTGGTTTTCTCCACAAAAGACAAATCTTTTAAGATGTTATTCAAATGTTCAGTCATAAGTTGGCGCGCTTCTTCTTTCTCTTTGTTTTTTATTGCCCTGTATATGGCTTTATGGTCTGACCCAATAGTGCTTCCGGCCTGATTTCTCAACCTCTCAACAATTGAAGAGTCTTGGCCGCCGTGCCGAATGACACGCAAGGCGGTTTCAATAATTCGATTCTTGGAGGCCCTGGCAATGGCGTCGTGAAACTTAACGTCAGTAACTGCCATACTCTTATTAGAAGCAAGTAATTTTTCCATTTCGTATAAGATTTTCTCGATTTCCCGCAAGTCTTCCAAAGTTGCGTTTTCTGCCGCAAGGGCGGCAGCTTCAGACTCTAAAGCACGTCTCGCAACCAAAATATCTCGCACATACGTACCTTCTTCTGTGAATAAAAATTGACTGAAATCCCTTAAAGATTCTTTTTTCTCTTGCAAAGAAAGAAGATACTTGAGGTATTCTTTCCCTTTATCGGAGAGTATCCTTCCCTGAAAACCAATCTTGTTGAGAAGTCCACCATCGTCTAACTTTCTTAAAATCCGTCCTACAGTGGCCTCTCCAAGTTGAAAGCCCTTCTTATCCAGAAAAACACGTATTGCCCCCGCACCCTGGGGAGTGTCGTTCATGGAAAAAAAAGAAAGAACTAGACATTCAATTTTTTTATTGCTCATCTGTACCCCTCCTCGCTGCTCATCACTGATGAGTAGCTTGTTATTATTATAGTCATTTTTTGCACAATGTCAAGAAGCTGAAGAAGCTGGTGCCAGGTCTTGAAAATGTGCATGAATGAATTTTTTCACAAACTGTGAGCTTTTGCTCGCTTTTGCCCATTTACATGACCCTGTGTGGTCTTATATATTTAAAATATTAGGGGGGAGAAATATGACTGATAAGAAAAAACATAAAGCAAAAAGCGCTGATGAAATCCGAAGTAAAATACGGGAGCGATATGGAGCTATTGCGCAATCCGGAACATCGTGCTGCGATCAGGGTGCTTCATGCTGTTCAGTCTCTTCACAACCTGATATTTCACAAGTGTTGGGATATTCTGATGCAGAACTTTCCTCCACAGCAAAGGGAGCAAATATGGGGCTTGGTTGCGGGAATCCTCTAGGAATTGCAAGCCTTAAGCCTGGAGACATCGTTTTAGACCTGGGATGCGGAGGAGGTTTTGACTGTTTTCTTGCAGCACAGGCTGTTGGAAAGGATGGTTTTGTTATAGGAGTCGACATGACTCCCAACATGATTGACAAAGCACGTTCCATAGCGGGAAAAGAAGGCTATTCCAATGTGGAGTTCAGACTCGGAGAAATAGAGCATCTTCCTGTAGCAGATGCCACTGTGGATATTGTTATATCAAATTGCGTTATTAATCTTTCTCCACATAAACAGCAGGTTTTTTGGGAAATATACAGAGTGCTTCGCAAGGAAGGGCGAGTCGCTATTGCTGATATAGTAGCTTTACAGAATCTTCCGGAAGAAATTCGAACAAATCAGAACGCTTATAGCGGGTGTGTTGCAGGAGCGGCCCTTGTTAAAGAAGTAGAAGAAATGTTAAAAAATGCTGGTTTCAAAGATATTATAATTACAGTAAAAGAAGAAAGCCGTGAATATATAAAAAACTGGTTTCCAGGGAGTGGCGTTGAAAATTTTGTGCGATCCGCATATGTCGAAGCTAAAAAGTAGCAGTGCCAGGTCTTGAAATTGTGCATTCCAGACTCTCACCGTATAGATTGCGCCCATGCTGGGCGCACACAAAAAAACGGCCTCGAAAGAGGCCGTTTTTATACTCAGCTGAGTCTTAAAGCTTGACTACGTTTGCTGCCTGGTCACCTTTAGCGCCAGCTGTCACTTCGAATGTAACTCTCTGACCCTCATCAAGAGTTTTAAAGCCATCTCCCTGAATAGAGCTGAAGTGAACGAACACGTCTTTGCCCTCGTCGCTGGTGATAAATCCATAGCCCTTTGTCGCATTAAACCATTTGACTGTTCCCTGACTCAAGTTGTTGCCTCCTAATTAAACGAGTAGCCGGCAAGTAACCAGCGATAGTAAAATTATCACATTTACATACAATGGTCTAGTAGGCGCCTTTCTTTTATACAAAAAACATTAAATGGTGCCAGGTCTTGAAATTGTGCAAAAGTGCACGGATTCACATAAAACAACGAGAAATCTTCGCTTTATAAAAATGATGTCTTAACAACTTTACAAAAAGTTCTTTATCTCTCTTGAATCTGTACCTACATGCATAATTTCACTTTTTCCTTTATGTATGCTATGTTATAAGGCATGGCAAGACCACTCCGAATTGAGTTCCCAGGAGCTCTTTACCATGTCACTTCCCGAGGAAACGCCCGGCAGAATATATTTAAAGACGATCTGGATCGTCGCCAGTTCCTAAAAATTTACGCCCGGAACTACAGTCGGCTTGGGTGGAGATGTTACGCCTATTGTCTTATGTCAAACCATTATCATTTTGTCATTGAAACACCCCTGCCTAATTTGTCCGCTGGCATGCGGGATTTGAACGGGAATTATACCCGCTTCTTTAACACGCGTCACGAACGGGTCGGCCATTTATTTCAGGGACGCTATAAAGCTTTTTTAGTCGATCGCGATGAGTATTTACTTGAAGCCGTTCGCTATGTAGAGCTAAACCCCGTTCGGGCGGAAATCGTAGCCAGCCCTGAAAAATGGAACTGGAGTAGCTACCGCAGCACTGTCGGGATAGCGAATTCGCCTGTTTGGCTTCATAGTCAGGAGGTGTTACAGCATTTTAACGGTTCTGCTTCTCAGGCAAAAATGGAGTATTCTAGTTTCATATCTGAGGGAATACCTCATTGTGATTCTATATATGATCTCGTAAAAAAGAACCTCTACTTAGGAAATGACAGCTTTGTGGGAAACATAGAAAAGGCCATTCGAGATCAGAAAACTTTATCCTCCGAGATTCCTCGCGAGCAACATCCAGAGAGCAAACCACATAAAAGTCTTTCTTATTACGAAAAAGCCTACACAGACCAAAGGGAAGGAATGGCAAGAGCTTACGAATCAGGCGACTTTACCATATCCGAAATTGCACGTTTTTATCAGGTTCACTACAGCACCGTAAGCCGCGTTGTCAAAAAATTTCGAAAAGAATAATGGTGAAGAACGGTGCCAAACTTTGGAAATGGGCAGTTTTATAGATGATGTACAAAGTGACATAAAAAAAGGGAAAGGTCCTATTACAGGCTCTCCTCTCCCTAGTTTTCCTTTGAACAAATGACAAAATCCAAAATGAATAAAACTTTCCTCTATCTATATTCCTCTCACAGTCTCTATATTCCTTACTTATCGCTCTACTTGGTGCCCTGAATCACTAATGCACATTTTCAAGACCTGGCACCATTTAGCTGGCTTCGAGGGTAGATGTGCAGGCTGGACATCTGACGGCTTTTTCTGGAATCTCCGTTAAGCAATATGGGCAAATCTTAACGGGAGCTTTGGGAGCAGGTTCTGGTGGCTTGCGCAGCCGGTTTATATTTTTAACAAGAATAAAAACAGCAAAAGCTACAATGAGAAAGCTGATCACCGTATTTAAAAACACCCCCAAATTCAGTGTGACCGCACCCGCTTCCTGGGCCTGGGTTAAAGAAACATAAGGTTTGGGAGTGGCACCTTCCTTAAGCACCAGATAGAGATCTTTAAAATCCACGTTTCCCAGGGCTAAGCCAATAGGCGGCATAATAACATCCTTTACAAGAGACGAAACGACTCCCCCAAATGCGCCGCCTATAATGATACCCACAGCCATGTCCAGGGCATTCCCCTTCACAGCAAACTCTTTAAACTCTTTTATTATTGACATTTTCCTTCCCCCCTGTCATTAAAAAGGTATTACATTATAATTATGTTGATTATAAACAGAAAGCTAAAATGTAACAACAGACACTTTTTCAACAAAATTGCAAAACAAAGTCTGTTTCGCGAAGGCCTTTTTGATACACTTGTCGGAACCAAAGTAGGCAATCTACACAATACGTTTCAAGGCATCTTAAGATCCGTCTGCTTAAAAAACACCTGCGGCTACTATACAGAATCTGATACCATGACACTATAAGTTCATAAATATTATACACAGCTAGATGGCTTCTAAACGCCATTATCAAATAGAGCGCCAATATAAAACAGGCATGATACCGCTATGGGTATGCAAAAATTCAAGACCTGGCACCGTGGGGGTGGGAGAATGAGACGATTTTCTATTTTGATTGGGGTTATTCTTTGTTTGAGCACTGCTGCCTTTGCTTTTGATGCCACCACTTTTAAGGGGCCGAAGGTAGAAGACCTTTATTTAGTTATTGTGCGGGATCCTGACGCCCAGCTGCTGGCCCTCGAGAAAGATGAGATTCATATTCTTTCTGACATTGCCCGGCCGGCTGATATAGAAAGGCTATCACAAAATTCTTCTGTGCTTATGTCCCTGGCCAAGGGGTTTCACGGCTTTTTCTTCGGTTTGAATCTTCGTACTTTCCCTTGGAACCGCCTTGAACTGAGACAGGCCGCCTGGGAAGCCATCCCCAGGGAGAAGCTTGTCCGCGATCTTTTTGCGGGGTACGCCGAACCCCTTTCAACTTTTTTGCCTCCTGCGTCTCCTTATTTTGAGGATGACGTGGTGAAGTATTCCCATAGTTTTGAAAAGGCTAAGGAACGTCTGGGCAACGCCGGCTGGAGCTGGAACAATAAGGGGATTCTTATGGCCCCAGCAGGGGAAGGCTCAACAGAGAAGATTACTCTTTCGCCCATGAAGCTTCTTTCTCCCACTGCTCAGGTGGCTCCAACAACCGCGGAGATTGCCGAGCGGATTGCCGCGTCTCTTCGGGGCATTGGCGTTCCCATAGAAGTGGAACCTATGGATTTTTCTGCCATGATCGCCCGCCTCGACGAGAGGAACTTCGATTCTTACGTCATGGCCTGGCAGATGACCCGTGACCCTGACTCCCTTTTCGCCTTTTACCATTCTTCCATGGATGTAAAGGGCGGCTACAATATTCCCGGCATTGCTGAACCTCGCCTCGATAAGGTTCTTGCTGAGCTTCGGTGGGCTCCTGACGAAGCATCTGCGCGGCAGGCTGCTTCAGAAAGCCAGAAGCTTCTTGCGGAGCTTGTTCCCGTGATCCCAATTTATAGCCGCTACTTTATTACGGCAGCATCTTCTTCGTGGAAGGGCTACGTGACCACTCCCTACGCTACAGCGGATAATACGTGGAGTCTTTTTCAGCTGGAACCAGCCTCCGGTGCTATGAAGCCGCTCCGCTGGGCCCTTTCAGATGAGCCCCGTTCACTCAACCCCCTTGCTGCAGGTTCGGCCTATGACTGGAGTGTGCTGGGATTTATCTATGATGCCCTCATTACCGTGGATCCGGAAACTCTTCTGGATTTGCCGTGGATTGCAGAGTCATGGACTATTGACACTGCCGATGGGGGAACAAGGCTGACCTTCCATCTGAAGGAAGGGCTCATCTGGCAGGATGGCCGTCCCATTACTGCTGGAGATAGCGCCTACACCATTCAGTATCTGCGAGAGCACCAGCCGCCCCGCTATTACGATTCTGTTCGGGATGTGGCCTCTGTAGAGACACCTGACGACCTGACCCTTGTGGTTACTATGAATTCCACCAGTTACTGGCACCTCCACAACATTGGCGGTCTGCCCATCTTCCCCCGCCATGTTCTTGAGCAGGTAAAGGACTGGCGAAGCTGGAAACCGGCTGAAACCTGGCTTGACAAAGATAAAAAACTCACCCAGCTCATGGGGTCGGGGCCTTTTATTTTCAGAGAATACCGTCCCGGCGAATATGTGCATCTTACCCGTAATCCCGCCTTCTGGCTTCTGAACAGCAGGTGAAAGAGATGAAAAATTACTGGTTGCGAAGGGTTGCAGGCTCTTTTCTGGTGCTGCTCGTAGTGCTCATTTTAAATTTCTTGCTTTTTCGCCTTATGCCGGGAGATCCTGTGGCCTCTATTCTCGATCCACGCTTTTCTCCTGAAGCAAAAGCTGAGTTACAGCGGCTTTACGGCCTCGACAAGCCTTTAAGCTTTCAGTTTTTGCTCTATATGAAACAGATGGTTACTTTCGAGTTTGGCTATTCCTTTTTAACAGGTCGCCCTGTATGGGATGAGCTGGCCTCGCGCCTTCCCAATACCGTGGCCCTTCTGGGGAGCGCCCTTTTCCTTTCCGCTCTTCTTGGAACCTGGCTCGGGATCCAGGCTGCGCTGGAACGGGGCCGCTGGCTCGAGAAGATGGTGCTATGGAGCGGTGCCGTTTCTTTTTCTTTCCCTTCTTTTTTCGTGCAGCTGGTGCTCCTCATGACCTTTGCCTACGCTATTCCGGTTTTCCCCTTGCGCGGGAGCATTTCTGTTCCTCCGCCCACGGCCTTCTGGGCCAGGGTTTCTGACTATATGTGGCATCTCGCCCTTCCTGTAAGCTCTCTGGTTCTTCTCAGTTTTGGCGGATGGGCCCTTTACGTACGAAATCTTATGGTGAGGGTTATGGGTGAGGATTTTATTCTCATGGGCCGTGCCCGAGGACTTCCACAGAAGCGCATTGTCTGGAATCACGCTTTCCGCACCCTCCTGCCTCCCCTTTTGACAATCCTCCTTCTCTCTTTGCCCGGAGTTATTTCAGGAGCGGTCATAACGGAAACTGTTTTTTCCCTCCACGGAGTGGGACGTTTTCTGCTCGAAGCGGTGACTGGTCAGGACTACCCTGCCGCCGGAGCTTCCTTTTACCTTTTAGCCATCATGACGGTGTTCTGCAACCTCGTCGCAGACCTGCTCTACGGCCTGGTCGATCCCCGTGTCCGCTTTGAAAGGAGGGGGCGCTGATGAGAGGCCTTTTCACTCGATGGAGTTTTATCACTCTCTTACTCCTTCTGTCCGTCGGTTTTCTTGGGTCTCACTTTTTTACCATTTCTCCCAACTTAGAGGTGGCGCCACCCTTTTCAACGCCCTTATGGCTTAACAGGAACCTTCCTCCCACCATGGCCATAACCCTTTCAGATACGTCGGTGGAGGCCCATGTGGATTGGGAGTATGAAGCCCCATCCCAGGTTCATCTTTCTGGGAAGGTGACCCTCGCCGCTCCAGCAGCCCTTATCTGGGAAACCCCGTCAAAAAGAATGATTCTTCAGAAGCTCCCTGGAGGAGCCAGCTTCTTTGACATTGACAGCCGAGACCTCTCCTTTAAACAGATGCTGGGGCTCAGCCCCTTCACCCAGGTAGCCGGAGCGCTTTTTTCAGAGAAGGGGAAATACTCCCTGAAGCTGGAACCTGCTCAGGCCATAGATGGAACCATCATCCTCCACCTGAAAGGAGGCCGATGGGGATTTCTGGGAACTGACCAGCGGGGGCGGGATATTTTTGCCCTCTTTATCGCCGGAATCCGGGTTTCTCTTATCGTCGGCATTTCTGCTACCCTTCTCGCTTCTTTGCTGGGGCTCTTCTTCGGCCTGGCAAGCGGATATAAAGGAGGTTGGGTGGATGGGGCCATTATGCGCGCCGTGGATATTCTTCTCTCCATTCCCATTCTTCCCATCCTTATGGTGCTTGCCGCTTTCTGGGGCAAGGGATTGTGGCAGCTAGTGCTCATACTTTCACTCTTTTCGTGGATGGGAACCGCCAGAACAGTTAGAGCCATGACGTTATCGCTGCGGGACAGCTATTATATTGAAGGGCTGCGCGGCCTTGGCGCACCCACCTTTTATATTCTGTGGCGCCATCTGCTGCCCGAGACCCTTCCCCTTCTTCTGGCCAATATAGCTCTGGGCGTTCCCGGAGCCATTCTGGCAGAGGCAGGTATCTCTTTTCTCGGCCTCTCCGACCCCCGCATCATCTCTTGGGGGCGAATGCTTCATGAAGCCCATTCCTTCGGGGCTTTCACCCAGGGAGCGTGGTGGATGCTGATCCCTCCGGGATTGGGCATTACTCTGCTGTGTCTGATTTTCCTTGACCTCGGCAAGTTTCTGGAGGAACAGGTGGATCCTCAACTGAAGGAGGCTCGTCGGCTATGATTGAAATCGTTGATCTTTCCATTACCTATAAAACCGAAAGCCACGACGTGTCAGCTGTAAAGAATGCCTTCCTCTCCATACCCCGTGGGAGGATCACTGGCCTTGTGGGAGAATCAGGGAGCGGAAAAAGTTCGCTGCTTATGGCCATTCCAGGACTCCTCCCTTCAAACACAGAGGTGTCTGGAGCCGTTATTTTCGACAATCTCAATCTTATCTCTCTCCGGCCGGAAATGCTCAACGCCATCCGCTGGAAGGATATCGCCCTCATCCCCCAGGGGGCCATGAATTCCTTTACTCCTGTGCTGACCATTGGGAAGCATATAGAAGAAGTTCTCGCAATCCATCTTGGACTTTCGGGAGAAGCGCGCAGACATCGCTGCCGCTCCCTTCTTGAGGAAGCTGATCTTGAGTGGTCCCTGGCCAATCGGTACCCTCATGAACTCTCTGGGGGACAGAAGCAGCGTGCCGCCATCGCCACAGCCCTGGCCTGCGACCCAGACTTTCTTCTCGCTGATGAACCGACTACCGCACTAGACGTCATTACACAAAAGGAAATTATCCTTACTTTGGAACGATTGGCCCGAGGCAGAAACATGGGCCTTCTCCTCGTAACCCACGACCTGCCACTGGCCGTCCAGATCTGCGACGCCATCGCCGTGATGCATGAGGGAGAGATCGTGGAAGAGGGGGCCCCCGCTGATATTGTCACAAAACCTCGCCACAGACATACGACACAACTCGTGAAAGCATTGCTGGAACTGGAAGGTGAATACGTATGACAAACCCTATAGCAAAGACAGATAAGGTTAGCGTCTTCTACCCCTCAAGGGATGGTAAAAATTCGGGACAATGGGCCCTTCGCAACATTTCCCTCTCTCTTCAGCAGGGGGAAAGTCTGGCTTTGATAGGAGAATCAGGAAGCGGAAAAACTTCACTTCTCAGGGTTCTGCTTGGTCTGATAAGTCCAACTGAAGGAAATGTGGAACTCTTTGGTGAGAACATCGACAAATGTTCCCACTCCCAGCTTATAGAGCTAAGGAGAAGATGCGGCTATGTGCCCCAGGATCCTTACGGAAGCCTGCCGCCCACCCTTACCGTCCTCGATGCTGTGGCAGAACCCTGGATTATCGTGAATGGGCGAAAATCTCGTCTTGAGGCCTATAGCAAGGCCCGCCGCCTTTTAAAAACCCTCGGCATAGAAGAGGAGCGCATTCTTCTATCAAGGGTCCGCTCCGGATTATCAGGGGGGCAGCGTCAGCGAGTTTCTATTGCGCGATCTCTGATTCTGGAGCCTGCCCTGCTGCTGTGCGACGAGCCCACAAGCATGCAGGACGCTTCTACCAGAAGTGAAATTATCCATGTGCTCAATGAAAGGGTGAAAGAGGGGATGGCCATGGTCTTTGTCACCCATGATCTCTATCTGGCCCGTGGGGCGGCAAAACGAGGCATTGTCCTCCTCGAGGGAGAATGTTGCGAAGAGAACTCTACAGAAGCCCTGCTCTCCGCACCGAAACATGCCTATACGAGGGCGCTTGTAGCAGCTATTCCTACGCTTTCCGCCATACGTGGAGACTCAGGAAAAACCCTCCGGCAAGGGCAGTAACCCCGATGAAGGCCATGACATTTCCCAAGCCAAAGAAGCCCCCTCCGTAGCTGATGATAAAAGGGGTAAAAATAAAACCCGATTCCATGAGCAGGGTGCCGATGGCAATGCCTTTGGGCCTCAGCCGCTCGGGAAAAACATCTGGCATAAGGGCCAGTATCATAGGAAAACCTAAACCCATTCCCAATCCATAGATGAGTCCCAAAAGGAAAAATGAATGGTTTGAAAAGGCAAAGCGCGTTCCAACCACAACAGCTCCCATTAAGGTGATGGCAAGGGCAGCTCCTGTTCTTCTGTCGATGAGGTCCATAAATCTCGTGGCAAAAAGCCGCAAGGAAAGAGAAACCCCGGCATTTGCGGCCACAAAGGAGCTGGCAATCAAACCTCGGGAGCGTATAAAGGCCGGCATATACTGTAATGTGGAGGTATTGACAAAAGACCAGGTTAAAAGTGTTAAAACAAGAGGCCAGAACCCTTTCACACGAACCATTTCACCCCAGCTGCCCCATTGCTGTGAAGAAGCCGGAAATACCACCTTTGAATCTTGGTCTGGCGAAAGGCTGTTTTCCTGAGAATCTGATTCAGAATTGACTTTGCTTTCTTTTGAGAAATTTTTGAGTTTCGGGAGGTTTTTTGAGATCAGGAACGTTGCAGCAGCGACGGCCGGTGCCAGGGCCAGAAAAGCTTGGACACTTATGGAGGAAATAAGAAACTCACTTAGAGGCACTATGGAAAGTTGCGGCAGCACATAGGCCACGGCTATCCACGCATAGAGGCTTCCCCTTCGCTCTTCCGGGATGCTCAGGGCCTGATACGTGGTCACAGCAAGCATGACAACGCCATAAAAAAGACCCATGAGTCCTCGAGCAACAAGGAGGGCATTAAAGGATCGGAAAAAGAGAAGAGGAATAGAGCAGCAAAAAAGAAAAACCGATGCGTAGAGAAGGCTTTTTCTCACCCCGAGCCTTTCGTTTAATATGCTGCCTGCCGGACGCATAAGCATGGAACCCACACTGAAGATACTCATGAGCCAGCCAGAGAGAGCCAAGGGGATCCCCTGCCGCTGCAAGGCTACAGGATACAAAAAGAACATAGATAGATAGGCTTGCCCAAGATAGGTAACGAGCCAGCACAGAAAAAAGGTCCGACGATCATACTCCGATGTCATGCCATGGGCCCCCCTTAAATTACTCTGCTGTTTTTAATCGAAAGACGGTTTTTGCTCTAGCTTTCGCAATGCCGCTTCAAGGTGCTTGCACTGCTTGCGATTGACAAATGCCGGGCAGGTACATGCCCGGTGAAGGATATCCACAGCATAATCTTCAGAACCGTGGGCAATGAAAATGGTGGGTGTGATCCGCTCTAAACGAACAGCATTCAAATCTGCCTTGAGAACTGCTTTTCCTGAATGCTCGTCAATAGCCTTATTCGACAGCAGGTCCGCATTGCTGTTTTCCTTTCTTGGAACCCACTCGAAGGTTGCCTGGCATCCTTTGAGCAGACTCTGGGCTTCCTCCCAGAGTTCCTTCAAGTGAGGGCTGTTGACCTTCCACTCTTTTTTCATCTGACAAATAACGAGACGGCTATCTCCTCGAATCACAATTTTTTTAATTCCTCTAAGCTGTATTTCTCGAAGGAGGAGGAGCAGACCTCCGTACTCAGCTTCGTTATTTGTTTGTGAGCCGAGGTAGGCAAACTTTTGCCATACCATGTGTCCTTCTTCGTTGTACAGAACAGCTCCAGCCCCGGCTTCACCGGGGTTTCCCCTCGACGCTCCGTCAAAATGACCGCTATACATTGTTGTTACCGCCATTTTTCTGCCCTATGGCTTTAAGGAAACGCAGGGTTGAATCTTCCCACCGCGGCATAAAAATGCCGAATTCTTCTAAGGGGAAGGAGTCAAGAGAGCTCATGGCTGGACGCTGGGCAAGGGTTCTGAATTCATTGCTCTGTGCCTGAACAATGTTCTTTTTCCATCCTATTTCTTTAAGGGCAAAAGAAGCCCACTCATAACGGCTGCACCGTCCGCTGCACGACAGATGATAGGTTCCCCACGCGCGAAGGGTTAGAAGTTCCATTACACGCTCCGCAAGATCAGGTGCGTATGTAGGGCTTGAGATCTGATCTGAGACAATTTTTAGCTCATCCTTCTCTCGGCTCCACCGCAGAACCTTTTTGAGAAAGTTCGATTCTTCCCTTCCTTCTGGCCCGAAGACCCAGCTCACCCGTACGATGAGAAAACGGCGGATGTGATCTTTTACAAATTCTTCTCCCAGAAGTTTTGTCTGTCCATATACATTAATAGGATCCGGTTTATCTGCGATGGTCCATGACCGGACGCTTTTTCCGTTAAAAACATAATCAGAACTGAAGGTTACAAGGGGAATCCCCAGTTCTTCTGCTGCGATGGCCAGGTTCCTTGGGCCAATGGCATTGACCATATAGGCGCCCCGCCAGTTCTGCTCGGCGCTGTCCACATCATTCCACGCCGCGCAATTTATAACGACATCAGGCTTTTCCTCCTGCATTCGTTTTCGCACTCTTGTGATGTCTGTTATATCAAGCTCCTGGCGGGAATATACAGCGAAAGGCAGATTTTCCTCTTTTAAAAGCCGCTGGAAGGCAAGGGCTAACTGGCCGCCCCCTCCTGTTATAAAAAACTTCATGCCTCTCTCCTCCCTAGATGTAGTGTTCAACATTCTATCATAATGGAAGCATTTTTCTGGAGTGTTATTGACCTTTCAAAACAAGAAAACGCTCGTAGAACATGATCGCCATGGCGGCAAAAAGGGCGAGAGCAGCTGCCACAAAGACCTGGATCATACCTAACTTGAGGGGTGGCGATGGGAATAAGGATAGTGAAGCTAAAAAGAAACTGCAGCTGCTTCTTGTCAGGAACGCGGACGGCATAAGCTGCCGGAAAGAACGGCGGTCAGTGGAAGGTTCGTTAAAAAGAGGGTCGGGAAATCATCCGACCCTCCATACTTATGGCCTTTTAAAAGCAAGTAACTTACAACGGCAAGACGCTTACATTCCCGCGTAGAGGGGATATTTGCCACAGAGATCAAGGACCTCGGCGCGGATGCGGGAAAGTACCTTATCGTTCTCTACGTTCTTCGCCACTTCGTCCATCCAGGACGCTATCTGCTCCATCTCGCTGGAACCAAAGCCGCGGGTGGTCACCGCCGGCGTGCCGATTCTCACTCCGCTGGTGATAAAGGGGCTCTGGGTATCGAAAGGCACTGTGTTCTTGTTCACCGTGATGCCTGCCTTGTCAAGGGCTGTCTCAAGGGCCTTACCCGTTACGCCACGGCTCGTGAGGTTGATCAGGATAAGGTGGTTGTCCGTTCCACCGGAAACAAGATGAAAATCATGTTTCAGAAGGGCTTCCGCGAGGGAGGCCGCGTTCTTGACTATTCTGCCCTGGTACTCCTTGAAGGACGGCTGAAGGGCTTCCTCAAAAGCCACTGCCTTGGACGCGATAATGTGCATAAGAGGACCCCCCTGCATACCGGGGAAGATGCTCTTGTCAACTCCCTTGGCAAAGGCCTCTCGGCACATGATCATGCCGCCGCGGGGGCCGCGAAGGGTCTTATGGGTGGTGGTGGTGACAAAGTCGCAGAATGGAATGGGGTCTTTGTGAAGCTTCGCCGCCACAAGACCCGCTATGTGCGCAATGTCGAACATCAGCAGAGAGCCTGCCTTATCCGCTATCTCGCGGAATTTCTCCGCGTCAATCTCACGGGGATAGGCGCTGCCCCCGCAGACGATGAGCTTAGGCCTGTGGGCTAGGGCAAGGCGTTCAACTTCGGCAAAGTCGATGGTCTCTGTATCTTTGCTCACTCCGTAAGGAATGATGTTGTACAACTGTCCGGAAAAGTTCACCGGGGAGCCATGGGTCAGGTGGCCGCCGTGAGACAAGTTCATGGCCAGAATGGTGTCGCCGGGCTCAAGGCATGTAAAGTAGACTGCCATGTTCGCCTGGGAGCCCGAGTGAGGCTGGACGTTCACGTGGTCGCAGCCAAAAAGCTGTTTCGCTCTGTCACGGGCAAGGTTCTCGGCTTCATCAACTACGTGGCAGCCTCCGTAGTAGCGGTGGGCAGGGTAGCCTTCCGCGTATTTATTGGTCAGCACTGATCCCATGGCGCACATGACGGCGGGGGATACAAAGTTCTCTGAGGCTATAAGCTCGATGCCGTGTTCCTGACGCTCCCGTTCACGGGTTATAACATCGGCTATGGCCCGATCCGTCTTCTCTAATTCTTCCCATGCTTTCTCAAACATAT
>NZ_MPPC01000014.1:0-1027 GCF_001896635.1 Aminobacterium sp. EBM-42 | reverse complement strand
GATGCCAACCCTCTCCCAGATTTCCAAAGACACCCTGGAGGAGGGGATGGTGGTCACGATCGAACCCGGGGTCTACATCCCGGGAAAATTCGGGATACGGCTGGAAGATATGTTCGTGATAACAGATAATTCTTGCAAGCGAATTACAAATCTTGATAAGGAAGCCATAAAATTTCTCACGTAGGGGAGAGACAGCATGCAGTACTCAACCGCACAGTTCCGCAAGGGGTTGAAGATAGAGCTCGACGGCGAACCGTTCACTATCGTTGATTTCCAGCACGTCAAGCCGGGAAAGGGCGGCGCATTCGTGCGCACCAAGATGAAGAGCCTGATCTCTGGCAATGTTCTCGACAAAACCTTCCGCTCGGGCGAGAAAGTGGATGTTCCCAATCTCGAAGAGCGGAAAATGAGCTTTCTGTACCAGGACGATTCCGGGTACTGGTTCATGGATACCGAGACCTATGAGCAGATGAACCTCATGGAAGACCACGTGGAGGACGCCATCGGCTTCCTCAAGGAGAACGTGGAGGTGAACATTCTCTTTCACAACGGTTCTCCCATCGGCATCGATCTGCCCATGTTCATGGAGCTCGCCGTGGTGGAGACCGACCCCGGCGTGCGGGGCAACACCGCATCGGGGGGCTCCAAGCCCGCGAAGCTTGAAACCGGCGTTACGGTCCAGGTCCCTCTGTTCATCAACGAGGGAGACGTGCTCAAGGTGGATACGCGCACCAAGGCGTATATCGAGAGAGTGAGCTAGATGAATCTCAAGATTGTCAAAGAGCTCATCGAGATGATCCGCAACACCGACGTGGTGGAGCTGGAGTGGACCCCGGAGAGGATCCACATCATCCGGGGGGCTCAACAGCAGGACCGCTCTGTGTCCAGGACGCGGGAGCCCGAAAAGGACAAGGCCGCGGCCGTGGAGAAACCCACGGTCACCATCACATCCCCCCTGGTAGGCACCTTCTACCGCTCGGCCTCGCCCGAGACCCAGCCCTTTGTCCAGGTGGGCGACCGGGTCAAG
>NZ_MPPC01000020.1:0-16690 GCF_001896635.1 Aminobacterium sp. EBM-42 | reverse complement strand
GCTCGATGCCGTGTTCCTGACGCTCCCGTTCACGGGTTATAACATCGGCTATGGCCCGATCCGTCTTCTCTAATTCTTCCCATGCTTTCTCAAACATATGGTTCCCTCCTACATATAATGAGATGATTTAAACTTTTTAAATAACATTATTACGGATCGAGCGACGCGCCATATCCCTCAAAACCCGTATGGGCCGTTCGATCTCAATACACTCATCAACTACGCGGGCGACCTAAGTCAGAACTTCTTTTGCTATGCCTTCATATCCTTGAAAAGCGAGGAACAAGTCATTTATTTCAATATATTCATCTATGCTGTGAACAAGCCTGCGTCCAGAGGGGCCAAAAACGATAGTAGGAATACCTAGTTCTCCTGCGTAATAACAACCGTTCGTACCAAACCCCGGTGAATCCGATACGCCTCCCTCCATACCCAAAGTTTCAACGGCTCTCAATGCCCTTTTAAGGTAGTCAGACTCTTCGGGCAAGGCCCATGCCCGGGCAAAATGAGTTCCTCTGATAGATGCGCCAGTATAGGTCCGATCTTCTGTTTCTGAGATAAATATTTTCACTTTGATACCGCGCAAAGAATCCTTCGCCCTTTCGATCAGCCCCTTGAACTTTCTTACAACTGATTCAGGAGTATCGTCAGGAAAAACCCGCAAATCAAAGATTGCCCTGCAAATTTCCGGGACAAGCCCTGTTCCCAGGTCTGGGTATGTTCGAAGAGTTGTGAGAACTAAAATGTTTTCGCCAAAGAATGGTTTAAAAGAAGGAGAGTAGGATTGGTGAATAGAAGAAAGAATTGATATCATCGCATCTGCCGCGTTCGAACCAAATTCGGGATTGGAAGAGTGAGTCATTCTACCCTGTGTTTCAATGACTATTTCAGCTCGACCGCGCTGCCCTCTTTTTATTTTCAACTCTGTAGCTTCTCCCAAAACAACAAAATCAGGAGGAAATGCGGACGCTACCGTGCGGGAGGCAACTCCCTCGAATCGTTCCTGAAACACCGTGCCAGCCACAACAAGTTCGCCTTTCAGCTTGTTGTAAAAGTTGTTTTTCAACTCTGCTCCCGCAAGGATCATAGCGGCAAGGCATCCTTTTTGATCCGATGCCCCACGGCCGTAGATGCAGCCATCTTTTATAAATGCCCCGTAAGGATAGTAACTCCAATCCGTAAGGGTGCCCGGATCAATATGATCCATTTGAGACTCTAATAGAAGCCTCTTGCCTGGTGTGGCGAAAAACTGCCTTCCAATGACATTTCCGTAAAGATCTATTGACACCTCATCGTACCCAATAGAACGCATGGTATCAGCGATAAAGGTTGCCACTTCCCGCTCTTTCCCCGAGGGACTTGGTCTTCTTATAAGTTCTTGACATATTCGAACAAGGTCCGATTGCCTTTTTCCGTTAAGAACCATATTGACCCCTCCCTATTTATAAACTAGGATACATCTGTTACTATTTATTTCAATAAACAATAACTAATAACAACCATAATATTTACATTATGTCAAAGAAGGGATGCTTATGAATCTTAATCAGTTGCGGGTTTTTTGCGCTATTGTGGAGGAAGGTTCTTTTCGACAGGCAGGAGAAAAACTTTTCCTTTCCCAACCTTCAGTAAGCCAATATATAGCTGCTCTTGAGAAAAATTACGATGTGAAACTTTTTCTGCGTCGCGGCCGTTCCATTTCTCTCACCCCTGAAGGGCGGACGCTCTACATTCTAGCCCAGGACCTTTTTAAGCTTGTTGACGCTGTTCCGGAAAAGTTTCGGGAAATGCAGCTTCTTAAATACGGAGAGCTGTGCATAGGCACCACCCCTACGTGCGGAAAGACGTTTCTGCCCTTGATTATGTCAGAATATCGCCACAAATTCCCTCACATAAAGGTACAGATCAAAACAGCCAATGAAGAGACACTGCTCACAATGATTGAAAAGGACGAAATAGAGTTGGCTTTCTTTGGCCACAACCCGCTTCTCAGTCCATCGTCAACTCTTACCATGCAGTCTCTCGGCAGAAGTTCTTTTGCCCTTATAGCGCCACCTGATCATCCCTGGGCACAATGGAAAATTATTTCCCCCGCCCAGCTCCTCGAAGAAAATTTTATCTCTTATAGCAAGGATACTGCTCATTATTGTTTTGTAAATGACTTTTTTCTCAATAACAAACTAAAAACCCCTCGCTTAACTCAGGTAGATAACGAGGAATTGCTGCTCCAGCTCGTTACTCAGGGCTTTGGCATAGGGATAGCCATGGAAATAGCCGTACGAAAAGAAGTGAAACAAAAAGAAGTCATCATACTTCCTCTTCAGAATCTTGCTGGGATAAGCCGTGAAATATTTCTTGCCCACTCTACCATTAAGGGACTTACCTACGCCGGGTGGGAGATGGGGAAGATCGCCGAACAGATTACTTTTAGCTTTTTAAACCAGGGCTAAACAATAGCTTTGTATAAAAGGCTAAAAAAACATCTAGGTTGTTCTTTATTTTTGGTTATTAGCCCCATGAATATAAACAATCCTTTATGTACACTATAGATGCTTAAAGATAAAAATCACCACCTCCAGAAGTTACAGAGATTCCCCAGAAATAAGAGAGTTCCCGAAGTGCCCTCGGGAACTCTCTTTTATAATTTCTCCTCTTCAAAAATTTTATAGCAGGTCCTTCAGTTCACCTAACTTTTCTTTAAAGAGATTGAGCGTGTCCTGCAGTGGTTGCGGTGTCGCCATGTCTACGCCAGCGTTTTTAAGAATGTCAATGGAATAGGCGGCCCCCCCCTGCTTAAGGAAATCAAGATAAGATTTTCTCGCCGCTATTCCATCCCCTACGATTCGTTGAGAAAGGGATGTTGCTGCCGCATAGCCTGTTACATACTTATACACATAGAAAGCAGTGTAGAAATGGGGAATACGAGCCCATTCTATGTCAATATGGGCATCTACAGAAATCTCCGGGCCATAGTACGTCACGTTCAGACCATGCCATAATGCTGAAAGCCGTTCTGCTGTCAAAGGTTCCCCTGCCTCCGCCATATTGTGAACCTGCCGTTCAAAATCCGCAAACATGGCCTGTCGATATACTGTTGTTCGAATCTGTTCAAGAGAATAATTCAGCAAATATAGCCGGCTCTGGCGATCAAGAGAACTCTCAAGAAGATGATCTAGCAATAATGCTTCGTTTGTTGTAGAAGCAACTTCCGCGAGAAAAATTGTATAGTCAGCATAAATAAAAGGCTGGTGGCCGTGAGAATACCAAGTGTGAATAGCATGCCCCATCTCGTGGGCGATTGTAAACACATCTTGAATGGTCCCATTGTAGTTCAGCAAAACATAAGGGTGGGTTCCGTAACTGCCCCATGAATAAGCCCCTTTTCGTTTCCCCTGATTTTCGTACACATCAATCCATCCCGCTTCGAAACCATGCTTCAAAACAGAAATATATTCTTCCCCTAGAGGCTCAAGGCCTTTTACAACCATGGCAAGAGCCTCTTCATAGGTGATGTTCTTTTTAATCTCATTGGCGAGGGGGACGTAGAGATCATACATGCAAAGTTCAGGAACATTTAAAATTTCTTTTCTTAAAGCTACATATTCATGAAGAGGCTTCAGGTTGAAACGCACAGTATCCACCACAGAATCATACACAGAGAGGGGAATATGATCGGAATCAAGGGCTGCTTCCAGACAACTCCCATACTTTCTTGACATGGCATAAAATAGATCGCCCTTCACACTAGAACTATACATGGCTGCCAGGGAGTTTCTATATTTACTATAGGTGCCAAAGAGCCCTTCATAGGCTTCTCTGCGAACCTGTCGGTCTTGCGACCGAATAAGCCGTGTATATCTTTCTTCGCTCAGTTCGATCGTATTCCCATCTTCATCGAAGACCTCTGGAAAGACCATATCGGCGTTGGTAAAAAGGGAAAAGATGTTCTCCGGCCCCCTTGCCACCTCGCCAGAACGAGCCAGCAATTCCTCCTCTGACGGAGTAAGGGTATGGGGAGCCATCCTCAAAATATTTTCAAAAAAGAAAGCGTACTGCTTCAAATCTTCAGATTGCCCCAGAAAACCGTCTATGACTCCCTTTCCCCCAGAAAGAATTTCCGGGGTATAAAAGGAAATAGCAGCCGTGAGTTTTGTAAGCAAATAACCAACACGGTCTGCAAGAGCCTGGTAGAATTCTTTTGAAGTGTCTTCATGACTTTTCATCACTGCGTAAGCATAAAGCTTCCCCATTATAATCTCCGCATTTTCCATCAATCGGATTCCATCCAGAAGAGTGGCTGCTGATTCAAGAAGACACCCCTGGTAGGCCTGAAAACGGGGCAATAGTTTTTCCAGGCCATCGAAATCCTTTTCCCACTCATCTATTGAAGGATAAATATCTTCTAATCTCCATATATATGCGCTATCAATTTCTTCTCTTTTTGGCAGAGCGGTAGGAACATCCGGATTTTTTTCTTGCTGATGCCGCATCTTTTTTATCCTCCTATTTAAAAACATCTCCATTAATCAACAAGCACACGAGGGCACTTCACGGAAACGGATACGAAAATATTGCTACTTCATGAAAAATCTACCCATATGGAACGCTTCTCCCAAGTCCGCTCCCAGAGCATAATAACGCCGATATTTTGGGGTGAAGATGATCGGACGGACCTTCTCCGGATCAGGGTAATTATCACAAGTGAGACATTCTTCGTCTGCCAACGTATTTACAACCTTTCCCACTAACATGACATGGGTTCCCAACTCTATCGTTTGCAAAAGTTTGCACTCTATAGAAACAGGGAACTCCTCAATATAGGGAGCGTCAACTTTTTCTCCCCTCATGGGAGTCAAATTCGTTATAGAAAGTTTATCGTGCTCCCGTCCGGAAACCATGCCAAAATAATCAGACTCTTTTACATATTTTTCTGAAGGGATATTCACAGTGAAAGCTTTCCGATCTACAATATTATTGTAGCTATAGCGGATCTTTTGCAAGGAAATAGTAATGCAGGGAGGGACAGAACAACAAATGCCCCCCCACGCCGCGGCCATAACATTTGGCTTGCCTTTTTCATCATAATTTCCGATAATAAGAACAGGAGCTGGATAAACTGGCATATGGATACCTATGGACTTCTTCATTATTACAACCTCCTTAACCTCATCTCGCCTTTCATTATAATAGAGTAAGAGTATATAGAGACCACAAAAAATAAATTTATTCATTAAACTTAGAAAAAACGACTTCATAGCAATTTATCGCCAATAATTCTGTGTATTTACGTTCATATGTACTTAAATCTACTTGCCTAACCAATGCTGACATATATAATAAATACCGAAAGGTCAATTATGGTCAGTAATTAGGAGGTGGAACATTTGAGACGATTTTTAGCGCGTAGACCAATAGAAAGGATGTTTCCAGTAACTCCTTTCGCCACTCCCATGGAAACGATGATGAAGAACATGATGAGGGGTTTTGACGAAATGATGTCGTCCTTTCCATGGAGCGAAGAGCCCTACGAAGCAGCAATGAGCCCTAGGGGGGACATGTACAGAAAAGATGGGAAAATTATCGCGGAACTAGAGCTTCCTGGTATTGATCCTTCTCAGATGGATTTGAAAATATATCCGGACAGGCTTGTTATTACCGCAGAGAAAAAAGACGAACGTCAAATTGAAGAGGAAAATTACTACAGAACAGAACGATATTACGGAAATATTTCGCGGATTTTACAATTCCCTGAAGAGGTTGATCCTGGAACTGCAAAAGCTTCATACAAAAAAGGGATTCTGACAATTGAAGTAACCGAAAAGAAACAACCCGAAGAATGCAAGGTGCTCGAGATAAAGAACGAAGACTTGGAATAAGGGGAGGCGGGCAGGCCATATGGCCTGCCCGCCATTTCTATCTTTGGAGGGGAGTGAAACAATGCAGTATACGGAACCTGTGGAACACCTTGATGATTTGACCCGCAGATGTGCTATGGCATTAAAAAGCATGCAAGAAGAACTGGAAGCTATTAACTGGTATAACCAGCGAGTTGCCGCCACTGAGGACAAAGATCTGAAGGCTCTTCTTGGGCATAACAGAGATGAGGAGATAGAACATGCGGTGATGCTCATAGAATGGCTGCGACGTAACATGCCGGGCTGGGACAAAGAACTCCGCCAGTATCTTTTTACTGAAAGTTCACTGCTCGCAATGGAGGAAGCTGCCACCGAAGATTCCACAGAAAAAAGTGAAATACTTTCGGGAAGCCTCAATATAGGCAGTCTTAAAGAATAGATAAATATACCTTAAAGATTTAATAAGGAGGATTCCTATATGGACATACTCAGAAGATCAACAGTAATGGTAAGTTCTGAAGCGTGGCATGAAATGGATGAACAAGCCAAGCGTGTTCTTGAATCTCACCTTTCAGCCCGAAAGTTTATAGATGTTATCGGCCCTAAGGGTTGGGATTATGCCGCTCACCCCTGCGGCAGGCTCGACATCCCCCATGAAACTTCTGAAGGAAATGTGGCCTACGGAATTCACCAAGTTCTTCCACTTGTAGAATCCCGGGTAACTTTCGACCTTGATCTGTGGGAGCTTGATAACATTACACGGGGCCTGAAAAACCCGGACCTTTCTCCATTGGATGAAGCAGCCCGCCGTATAGCCGCCTTCGAAGAGAAAGCTGTGTACGAAGGCCTCCCATCGGCCGGGATAGAAGGATTATGGGAAACAGCAAAGGATAGAACATTGAAAATAAGAGATACGTCCTCTGCCCGAGGAGTAATGGAGGTTATCAGCTCTGGCATTTATCGTTTCCAGCAAGACGCCATAGAGGGCCCTTATGCCCTTGTTGCCTCCCCAACTCTCTGGAAATCTCTTTATTCTCTCTCTGAATGCTATCCTCTTTTCAAAAATGTCAAGGAGGTTCTTGAGGGTCCCGTTATTCTTTCTACCCATGAAAAAGAATCTTTTCTCGTCTCCATGCGGGGCGGTGATATGGAACTTGTAGTAGGACAGGATCTTTCCCTTGGTTTCATTGGCAATGACTCTCGAAAAGGAACTTTTTTCCTAACAGAGTCCTTTACGTTCAGAGTCATTAACTCAGAAGCCATAATCCCCCTTGCCCTTTCTTAAAAATCTCTTTTGAAAAGGAGCGCGCAGTCGAGTTATATGGAATGAAGGGAGGAGTATATATGGAAATACTGACCAGAGAAGTGTTAAAGGAACTTTTAGAAAAAGGTCAGGGACCTTGCCTCTCTCTGTATATGACAAACCCGTCATCAGGAGACCCCCGACAAGCACAAATACGTTTTAAGTCTTTGCTTCAGGATGGTGAAAAAGCGTTGAAAGACCTTGGAATGAAAGAGCAGGAAGCTGAGGCCTTTCTTGAGCAGGCAAAAAAACTTTTAGTGAACTCTGTTTTTTGGCAGAATCTCGAAAATGGGCTGGCTCTCTTTCTTTCCTCAAATATCTTTAAAATATATAATGAGCCTTTTTCATTTTCAGACCTCGTGGTGGTTGCAGAGAGATTTCACTTGAAACCCCTTTTCCCCCTTTTAAGCGGAGAGGGGAAATTCTTTATCCTCGGCATTAGCCAGAAAGGAGTTCGGCTTCTAGAGGGCACCCGCACAAGCACGAGAGAAATAGATGTGGACAATCTCCCTAAAAATGTATCGGACGCCCTCGGTTTCGACACTCCGCAACGACAACTTCAATACCATGTTGCCGGATCTGGAACCAGCGGCATGAAGGGCACCGTCGTCAGAGGCCAGGTTATGGGAGCGGAAGTAGAAAAAAAATATATTCTCAAATATTTTCAAACAATTGATAAGGGGATTACAGATCTTCTCGAAGGAGAACAGTCTCCTCTCATTTTAGCTGGTGTTGATTATCTCCATTCCATATACAGAGAAGCCAACACTTACCCCCACTTGCTCAACGAAGGCATCTACGGAAACCCCGATGCATACAGCCCTAAAGAACTTGGAGAAAAAGGATGGGAAATTGTTTTTCCCCATTTGAAAAAAGAAGAACAAATCTGGGCAGAACGTTACATCGACATGAGGGGAACGGGCAAAACTTCTTGCGATATCGAAGAAACAGTGACGGCTGCGTTCACTGGAAAAGTTGATACTGTTTTTGTAGCTGTTGGAGAACAAGTCTGGGGCCTTTTTGACGAAAAAACATTCAAGGCCACAGTGCATCCGGAAAAACAACCAGGGGACATAGACCTTCTTGATTTTATAGCCTCCCACACTCTCTTGCGAGGGGGACGAGTCTATGTCCTCACACCAGACCATATGCCTGATGTGACAAATGTCGCATCCCTTTTCAGGTTCTAAAAACAAAGCGGGGCCTGTTCTGGCCCCGCTTTATTCTATGTCATTTTCATATAATTCCCCTATTGTATTTGTACCAAAAAGGAATATAATCCGCTCAAGAACCCACGATTAAATAGCGGCACATCCGCTTAATGGGAGGGAAAAATGAGCCAATAGGCTTACAGAAATTCAGAAAAACTTTTAAGGAAATAGGCCCTTCCTTTGCGGGAAGAAAATCACCATCAAATAGTATCGGGGGTTGAGAACATGGAACGTCGCCATGAGGAGGAACGAGAAAATCCTTTACCGCTGAAGAAGCGGAAAAAAGAAGTTCAAGTTATAGGCATTACCTATAATTTGCGAAAAGATGCTCAGGCCGATGAGCCTGACGATATATATGAAGAATACGATTGCCTGGAAACAGTAGAAGCATTGTCCAACGAAATCGCTTCTCTTGGTTTTCAGGTTTTCTTGTTTGAACAGAATGAGCTCCTTCTACAGAAACTCGACTCTATTGCTCCTGATTTTGTGCTGAATATAGCGGAAGGTCTTGGAAACTACAGGGGGAGAGAATCCCAGGTCCCCTGTATTCTTGAAAGCCTCAACATCCCTTTTAGCGGCTCAGACTCTGCGTCCCTTGCCATAGCTCTGGACAAGGTTCTTACGTCCCATGTCCTTCGGGCTTCAAATATTCCTGCACCCAAAAACTATGTCGCCAAACTGCCACAAGATACGACAGAAAAGAAAGTTATTTTTAACACCTGTCAAAAATATATCATTAAGCCTCGCTGGGAAGGGTCATCAAAGGGAATTTTTCTTGATTCCATTGCGGATACACCAGAGAAAGTAAAGACGTGTATCAAGCGGATATGGGAACGTTACAACCAACCAGCAATTGTAGAGGAATTTTTGCCTGGGATAGAAATAACAGCAGGTGTCGCTGGCAACACTCAGCCCAAATGCATTGGCATGATGTCTATTACACCAGTAACTGAAAATAGCTCTTTTTTGTACTCCCTTGAAGAGAAAAGAAACTATCTGGAACGGATTCGATACTCTGGGCCTGATTCAATGAGCCCTCAACTCAGAAAAAAGATCGGGGATCTTGCTGTCCGCGCTTTCAAGGCCCTCGAACTTCGTGATATAGCACGGATCGATTTCCGTCTCGATGACAAGGGGCAACCCCGGGTTATAGACATCAACCCCCTGCCTGGGCTGTCTCCCGCATATAGCGATCTTCCGATCCTTTATCGGCTCAGCGGAGGGGAATATTCGGAACTCATTCAAACCATCCTTCGCGAGGCCTTCTCAAGATATGGTTTGTGTGCTCCTTGCCTCAACAAACCAGAACTGGTAAGGGAGAAGGCTTGATCATGACTAGTAAGGAACAGCCTACAGAACCTCCAGGTAGCGGTCAACGTCCGGTACTTATTGCCGCAGCCAAAGAATATACCCACCGTCAGGATCTTCTCGACTGCCTTATTTGTCGTGAAGATGTGGGGTGTGTTTTGTCTTCTCAGGGCTACTCTATCTACAATCTTGATATCTTTCCAGCTGACCTTGCTGATCCGAAGCACCTCGTTCAACGCATAAATGAGTACCAACCCCTATGCGTTTTTAACCTCTTTGAGGGTTTTGGTTCAGAGCCGTGGCTTGAAGCTTCTTTTTGTGAAATTCTAGAAAAGAATAACCTCACTTTTACTGGAAATCCTTCTGGAGCTCTGCGGCTTTGCATCGATAAACACACGCTTCATCAACAGTTAAAAACCGCGGGCATTCCTGTGCCCTTAAGCTACTTCTTAAAAGGAAAAGAAACATTGGGAACGTTGGAAAACATCTCTTTTCCCCTTTTTATCAAACCTTGCCGTGAGGATGGCAGTGTAGGCATCGACAAAAAGTCTCTAGTTTTTAACGAAGAGGAATTACAGGAAAGTGTCACAGAAAAACTTGCCAAATTCCCCGACGGCATACTCATCCAGGAGTTTCTTTCTGGACCGGAGTACTGTGTAAGTTTTGTTGACAACGGTCCTTTTAGTCCTGTAGGCCTCTGGACTCTTGATTACAGTCGTTACCCAGAATGTCCAGCGTACCTTTCCTACGATGCAAAGTGGAATGAAAACAGTCCTGAGTGGAATCTCTGGCCAGAAGAAATAGATCTTGACTATTCTCTTAAAGAAACCATTCTCCACATGGCATCCAGGGCAGCTCTGGTGGCAGGCTGCAAAGGTTATTTTCGGGTGGATCTGCGTGAAAATCAGGGACATCTATTCGTGATGGATATTAATCCCAATCCCGCTCTTACCAGAGATAGCGGCATGGCAAGACAGTATATGCAAAAAGGGAAAACTTATGAACAACTTGTAATGAAAATACTTCAACTTGCAATCCTGAATTACAAAAAGAGGGACGATCATGAGAACAACTGATTATACCATCGGTGAACACCTGTCCATAGCAAGGGATACTAAGGCTTTCTCTTCAGAGGAATGTTCCGTTCTCGAAGAAGTGCTTTTTGAGTGGCAAGAAAATCCATCAAAGGACTACTTCCTTTTAGAAGAGCGGCGTAATGGAACCCTCTCCGGATTCATTATTTATGGCCCTACTCCTATGACAGAATTTGCATGGGATCTCTACTGGATCATCGTAAACCCCCGTTCCCAAAGGCAGGGAATCGGCCTGAAGCTTCAGAAAAAAATGGAAGAAGAGATGCTTCAGAACAATAAACAAGCAGTTATACGGGTAGAAACTTCAGGTAAAAGCGGCTACGCCGGTCAGCGCCATTTCTATGAGGTGGCCGGTTATTCAGAAAACGGACGGATCCAAGATTTTTATGGGGAAGGTGATGACCTTGTCATCTACACAAAAAAGATTAAAGCCGCGCGATAGGATGGAAAGAAAACCCTTCCCCCTGCCTAAAGTACGGGACCTCCGAGAAGAGGCCGGGGAAGAACTGTGGAACAACTGGCACTGGCAGATGGCTAACCGTATTACAGAAGCGAAACACCTTGAACAGGTAGTGGATCTCACAAAAAGCGAACTAGCCATGATCAAGCGCAGTCTCAATGTGCTTAGAATGGCTATTACTCCGTACTTCGCTTCTCTCATAAACAGGAACGACCCTTCTTGTCCTATACGGAAGCAGTGCATCCCCACACTGCAAGAAACGCTGATCGTTCAATCCGACCAGCTGGATCCTCTTCATGAAGAAGTGGACTCTCCCGTTCCCGGACTGACCCACCGGTATCCTGACCGCTGCCTGTTACTGGTCACAGACCAATGCTCCATGTACTGCCGACATTGCACTCGCCGGCGGTTCGCCGGGCAAACTGACCTTCCACGAAGTGAAAAAGAAATAGAGGCCTGTATCGACTATATTCGAAAAACTCCTGTCATTCGGGACGTGCTTATTTCAGGCGGAGACCCTTTAACTCTATCAGACGACCGCATTGAAGGGATTTTGAGGGAAATACGGGCCATCCCTCATGTGGAAATCATTCGAATAGGAACCCGTGTGCCAGTTGTCATGCCCATGAGGATTACTGACAATCTCTGCTCTATGCTGAAAAAGTACCATCCCCTCTGGATGAACCTACAATTCAACCATCCACGGGAAATCACTCCAGAGTCAGCAGATGCGTGCCAAAAGTTGGCCAATGCAGGCATTCCTCTTGGGAATCAGTCTGTCCTCTTAAAAGGGATCAACGACTGTCCCTACATCTTTAGGGAACTAAACCAGCAGCTTCTGAAAATTCGCGTTCGCCCATACTATATCTACCAATGCGACCTAAGCCAGGGCATAGAACATTTTCGCACTTCTATAGGCAAAGGTGTAGAAATAATGGAATTTTTGAGAGGGCATACATCAGGACTTGCTGTCCCTACCTTTGTAGTAGATGCACCTGGTGGTGGCGGAAAGATTCCGGTGATGCCAAACTATGTAGTTTCCCGTTCCGATCGAAAAACCGTCTTACGGAATTTTGAGGGAGTCCTTACCGTCTACACTGAACCTGATGACAACCAGAGCCGATGCAACAGGCAATGCCTTTCTTTATGCAACCGGCAAAAGGAATTCTCATCGGGAGGGGTCGCTGCCCTTTTTGAACGGGAAGGAGCCTCCATGGAACCTGAAAACCTCCCTCGCAAAAAACGACGAGGAGAATGGCCCTCTCAGAAAGAAGAAGGGATTTAACCATGTTCAGAATCCGCCGAATCTATGACAACACTCTGCATATCAATAAAGAAGCAGTTGTCCAGGTTCAGGCAATTTTAAAACAGCAATTTCCCGGACTTACCCGAGATGAGATTGAGGCGCTGCCTTTTCCCATTCGAGATCAGCAATTACCTGGCCTCGGCAACGCCCGTTCATTTTTAGTATAAGGTGTTCACGTACCACTACTCAAAATGAATAGAAAAATCCTCAAATTCCTTTAAAAGGGGCTGCCAGATACTTTCAACATTTTCAACACAAGAAAGAAAAGGCCCTTTTTCGCACCACTCCAACAACGAATTCACATCAGTAAGTTCCCCTTGAAAAAGAGCCTCCACACTGCCATCAATGTTGTTTTTTACCCATCCTGTTACATGCAGCCGTCGTGCTGCCCTTCGAACCGAAGTCCGAAATCCTATACCCTGGACATGACCGGTAATGAGGACACGAACCTGTTTTTTCATGACCTTTTTTACTGCGCTCCTCGAAAGGTTTTCAAAAAGACAACGGGTAACGCCAACAATGGAAGCAGAGCTATGAACAACATTGTGGTGGGTATGCCAAAAACGTCAGCAACCTTTCCTAAGGGCCCTGTAAGCAGATTGGCCACACCCCATGAAAGCCCCATCACTATAGAGCTTGCAACACCTCGTGAGTTAGGCACCTGCTCCTGCGCCACAGCTGCGGTTATGGGCATGCTTGAGTTAATGAGGGATGTGCCCAATATATACAAAACAAGAGACATATTGCCCTTCACATAGGTTGCCGGAATCATGATTGCCGGCCCTGCAATGAGAATAAGGGTGAGCACCCGCACTTTTCCCCACCGATCTGAAAGCTTGCCGCTTATCAGCATGGCAATGGTACTGCCCAACATAACTATAAAGAGGACTGTCCCTACCATCCCGATATCGCCGCCCTCTGCGACAATACGAATAGGCAAAAAGAAACGTATTCCCTGACTCGTAGCATCTCGTGCCATAGAAACGATCCAGACTGGGTAGATTACCGCAAAAACGGAAAAAATGGAGTGGAAGAGCCCCCCTTGATCTTTAGGGAATTCCGTCACCTCATCACTCAACACCGGCATGTACCTATAAATGGCAAATGCCAGTATTAAAACTGGGATTATAGCTATATATGGAATTTTCTCTATACCCACTATTTTCGTTAAAGCAACGGCAAAAAGAGGGCTGACCGTCACTCCAATGTTTCCAGCCACGGCAAAAACTGCCAAAGAAACAGTCAGCTTGTCCCTGGGAACAACGTGTCCTACTCCTCCATGCCCCTGAGGATGAAAAGTAGCGCTGCCAATTCCCCAAAGCCCTACAAAAAAGAGGGCCATGCCATAGGTTGGGGAACCAGGGAGAAAGGTTGCACCGAGACACGTCAGTATAGGACCCCACATTATAAGATAGGAACGGGCCGTACGATCAGAAACATACCCTAGCAATGGCTGAAGAAAAATATGCATAACTCCTACCACTGAGTTGAGCGCCCCTGCCTGGGCCATGGTAATCCCAAGCCTAGAAATAATTGTAGGAACAAATGTCGGCAAAAAAGCGGCATAAAGGTCGTTAAAAAAATGCCCTATAGAAAGAAGAGAAAGCTTAAAGTTTGGACGATCTGCAACAGTTACACTTCGTTCACTCATTATTAAATGCCCCCTGAATAGTATAAGAACCTTGAATATCGTAACACGTTATAACTGGAAAAAAAACCCACGGGGCGTATTATTTTTGCCAAAAAAAGGCAAGCCAGATGCAAGGAGGCTTACTTGTTGTGCTATGAACCCTATGTTTTTCATGAGGCGGAACAAAAACCCAATCTCCTGGCTTTAAAATGTTCCGGGAACCGTTTTGCCACTCAATAACCCCCTCCCCCTGTAGGACACAGACCCATTCATTTTCCGCCTGATCGTACCAAAAATTGTTGGGCGAACACTGGCCTGTTGAAATAATGCGCTCTATTCGAACCGCTCCCTGAGAAATAAGAGTTTCTGTTATCTCTTTATCAAGAAATCTCGCTGCACGATTATAAAGATTTCCGTTTTCTATCATCCTGTTCACCTCCGCCAACCTATAATACATGAAAGGCGAAACCATTCCAGGTTTCGCCTTTCAACATTACGTTATTAAAAATTTGTTATGCTCTAAACATCAAAAAATGATGTTATTTCTTTTTGTTGTTATTGTACTTTGAAATAAGATCCCAGTTAAGCTGCCACCAGGCTTTTTCAGCTTTTTCCATGCAATCGCTTGTAAATTTCGTCAAATACTCCTGAGCCTTCGCCGGATCTTTTTTCGCAAGCTCTAGTGCCTTTTTATCTGCTTCAAGAACCTGCTTGGCAAAACCCTGCTCAAGAGGATCTCGAACAGCTTTCAGATCTTCCATAGCTTCCTGGTAACGATGATTTACAAGATCGTCAGCCAAGATAAATGCCCACTGGGCTGAATCAAGGCTAAAGGTATTGCGGTCAAAGGTTCTCCAGCTTTTCTTTGTTTCAAGAACACCGGAATAGATAGGAACATAGCATGTTGTGTGAGGATTGTCATAGCCAAACCAAAGGACTGTTCTTACTGGTGCGGGATAGCCTGAACGAACCTGAGAAACGAAGCTATACGCACAGTCCCATTTTGATATGGGTCTGTTATAGGGGATTCCAAGAAGGTTGCGAACGTCTTTTGTTGCAAATGGTGTTGCGAGGGGGCTCTTTACCATATTGTCGCCTTCGCGAACGTTCCATGCATTTTCAGCTTCCATATCAAAGGGAGTTCCTGCCATATGCCCACGAAGCATTGTCATTACGTCCTGCACAGAAAGTTTCTTCTGGGGCTTAACTGCAAAGGGGTAACTCATAGTTTCTGCATAGGGATCCCATTCGCGGGAGGGGTCGAGCTGGCTGTAAAGAGTGTAAAGTCTATTGCGGATCCACATGGAGGAAAGGGACCAGTCTTCGTTTCCGGTAAGGGGAGAGTAAGCCTCCTGCCAGATAAAGGGCTTTCCGCTATTGGGATCGTACCAACCGTTGTCGATGGCCAACTGCATGTAATCCTTTGAAGCCATAAAATTCTTTTTGTCGTTAACATCGATCTCTCTGATACGGCTCATGTTAGGGATTACAACTACGCCATCATCGGGAACTCTCTGAGCTACCCATACAGCACCGGGCTTGCCACTTTCGGGAGTCCACATAAAGCCAGCGCTGCGAATCTCAAAAAGCCAGGCTTCCTCAGCGTCGGTGATGGTGAGACTTTCTCCCTCTGTTCCGCATGAAGGAAGAAACCCGTGCTTCTCTGCAAGTTCTCCAATAACAGTGATTGCTTCACGGGCTGTTTTTGCTCTCTGAAGGGCAAAGACTTCAAGCTGTTCAATGGTCAAAAGTGCTTTTGCATCTGGTCGGAAAGTTTTCAATTCATCTTTCTGGCCAATGGTGCTTTCTCCAATAGCTACACCATGCTCATTCATGAAGGGGTAGCCTACGTGGAAATAGGTATATGTCTTTTCAACCTGAGGAATCTCGCCAATTTTTACAGGCTCAAAATCTTCATCCATACCGATATTCCAGAAGACATCTACCTTGCTTCCTGCTGGGAAAGTCTTACCAGGAATAGTGCGGACTCTTGCATCGTAAAAAGCCCCGTCTGCTGTATGGGATGTAATTACAGAACCATCTGCGGAAGCATCTTTACCTACTACTATATCCGTGCAACCCCAAGCAGACATCGCCATTAAGGCTATAAGTAAGAACGAAAAAACTACCAACATTCCATGGCGCAACTTCTTCATCTTAACCATCCTCTCTTTTATTAGTTTCATACACGCTTTTTGTTACTATCTTGCTGAATCTGTTTCGTAAAAATAAATACAAGCTTAAGGATTCTTTCTCCTCCCGTACCTCTTTTATTTCATCCCCCCTATTTGTTAGTCGTAAAACACTTTATGCTCTGGAGCCTCTTCCGGATTGTACAAATATGCTCCCAATGTGTTCTCTATAACCTCCGTATAGCCCGGCACCCCTGAAATGACGATAGGACGGTCGGGTGACTCCAAAGAGTAGAATTCAAGCATCTTCTGGAAGGTCGAGGAATGACGCCCCACCCGCACATCGATGGGCCAGCCCCGCTCGTCGATGGGAGCATAGAGCAACTTGTGC